>CAZBZG010000205.1:0-8630 GCA_964496245.1 uncultured Planctomycetaceae bacterium
CGTGCGGATCTCGTCCACTGCCGCAGCCCAGTCGCGCCCCGGTGGTGCGGGCTGGGGTTCGATCAGCCAGAGGCCGGCCCGCTGCCAGGCCTCCAGGCGCGGCCCGGAGCAGGCCACGTGGCGGTGGTCCCAGGCTTCGCACCCGGGGGCGCAGTGGAAACGTACGTGCGGGCCGGGATCCGCGGGCCAGAACCAGCGGCCCGCCATGAGCCAGCACTGGTCGCCGTAGAAGAGCTCCACAGCGCCAGCGTCCATGTACTGGAGCGTGCCGTATCCCTGGAAGTGTTTGTCCACCCGTGCCTGGCAGCGTGCCTGGTGGCTGTGGGCGAGAAACAGGATGTCCGCGCTTTCCATGGTGAGCATATAGTACAACAAAGGGGCTGTGATGTCCATGGCGGAATGGCGCCCATCTGGTAACATGCTATTGATATGTCGCTTATCCGAAGGGGAGTATCGATGAATCAAGAACGCAGCCAATCCAAGAGTACAAAGACGCCTGACGAATGGATCCGCATCCTCTGCGACCTGGCGCGGCAGACCATCGACCCGGAGCGGGTCGCGCGGTCCAAGCAACGCCACGGCGCAGTCTTCCGCTGGGAAGAGGCGGACTCGATCCCGCTCATGTATGGCGCGCCGGTTCCGGAACTCGAGGGGCTGGAGTTGCCGTCCTACGACTGGACCGAGCAGTACAACGAACCGGCCAAGAGCTTTGTCCATCAGATCCAGGGCGTACTCCGCGCTGCCAGGAGCGGATCGGATGCGCTCCCGTCCGTGCGCGCGGACACGGGCGTGGTGAACGGGCCGAGCGTCTTTGGCGCGGAGTTCGCCGTGCCCGCGCACACCAAGCCGGTGGTGACCAAGTACGTGCCCAAGGAAGCGCTCGTGGACGTCGAGCTGCCGGACGACATCCGTGGCCTCGGCACTATGCCCAAGGTGATCGAGCACACCCAGCACCATCAGGAGGTGATCCGGCGCGAGGGGCTCGACCACGTCATGACCGTGCATCATTGCGACACCCAGGGACCGTTCGACATCGCCGAACAGACGCGCGGGCACGAGCTGTTGACCGATTTCTACGAGGACCCGGAGTTCGTGCACCACCTCATGCGCGAGGCCACAAAGGCGTACATCGCGATCAGCCACCTGTGCAAGGGCCTTGCGGGCGAAGGCACGCAATGGGGCAACGCCGTGGGCCACTGGATGGAGCCCGGGGGCGTACGCATGTGCGACGACTCGGGGATCCTGGTGTCGCCGGAGATCTTCGGGGAGTTCATTCAGCCGTACCAGGTGGATGGGTTCGCGCCGTTCGGCGGCGGGTGGCTCCACTACTGCGGGGGCGTGCCCGAGGGCGGCCGCGCCGAAGGGCTGCACATCCACGATCTGTATCTCGCCAACCCCTATCTGCGCGGCCTCAACTTCACGACCGGCAAGGACCTGAGCGCTGAGATCCGCAAGATTTTGGCTGCGGACGTGAACTACATCGGCGGGTTCCCGAGGAACGAGGGCGAGGCTCTCGCCGACTACTTCCGCCGCATCCTCTCGCTCTGCCCGGGCCGCAAGGGTCTCTTCCTCCAGCCGTCGCTGCAGCCCGGGGAAGCAGAAGGCGCGATGGACACGTGGATGCAGGTGCAGGACGACGTGTTCGGCACGGTGCGCGGCGCTGGCATGCCTGCGACAACCGCAGTCGGCGCCTGAAGCAGCCGGACCTGAAGCCGCTCAGGACGGAGACTCCCGGCTCCGGCGGCGGTAGGTGGCCGGGCCGCACCGGTGCTTGCCGGCAAAGACGCGCGTGAAATAGTGCCGGTTGGCGAATCCGCAGGCGGTCGCGATCTCCTCGACAGACCGGTCGCTCGCGAGCAGAAGCCGCTCGGCCCGGTTGAGACGGAGGTTGCGCAGGTACGCCTGCGGGGTGGTGCCCAGCGACCGGCGGAACGCGCGGATGAACGCGTTGACGCTGAGATGCGCGCGCCGGGCGAGGTCCGCGTCCGGCCGGGGGTCAGCGGGCGCCTGTTCGAGCACGGCGACGACCGCGCGAATGCGCGGGTCGGGAATCTCGCGCGGCCAATCCCTGTCGGGCACGGCCGCCAACGCGTCAAAGACGAACCGCGCTGCCTGGAAGCGCGTGGAAGGCGCTGCAGGGCATTCCCTTGCCGCTGCTCCCAGCCGCTGAAGGGCGCGCTGTTCGTGCGGCCCGACCGCACCCGCGTAGGCACGGCCGTGGAGACGGTCGCGCGGACGGCCGAGACTGAAGTGGATGAACAGGGTGTCGAACGGCTTGAGCAGGACCTGCTCGAACGGCGTATTGGGCGGCATCAGCAGGCAGGACGCGCGGTCGAGATGGTAGTCGGTCGCCTCGTAACGGATGCGGGCGCCTGGCGTGGGGTTCCAGTACAGACGCCAATGGGGCCGCACCGCGGTGGGCGACCAGCGGCGCAGGTGGGCGAAGCCCACGTTGTGGAGCTCCAGGCAGAGGCGCGGCATCGACCCTCCGGTGATATGAGACACAACATCGGCGACGCAGGCCATAGCTTCGTGCTGAATCATAGCATACAATACACTGGTACGGCAATATCCTGTACAAGCCGAAACGAGAGGAGAGCGGAACATGCCACAGACCGACCGCCCCAACGTGATCCTTGTCATGACCGACGACCAGGGGTACGGCGACCTGGGGTGCACGGGGAATCCGTGGATCCAGACCCCCCACATCGATCGGTTCTACAGCGAGAGCCTGCGGTGCACGGACTTTCACGTGCAGCCGCTGTGCACGCCTACGCGGGGCGCGCTCATGACCGGCCGCCGGCCCGTGCGCAACGGCGCCTGGGCGACCTGCTGGGGCCGGTCGATCCTGAAGCGCGACGAGACGACCATGGCGGATGTCTTCGGCGCATCCGGCTACCGCACCGGCATGTTCGGCAAGTGGCACCTCGGCGACAACTACCCCTACCGCCCCTTCGACCGCGGCTTCGAGCACGTCGTCGCGCACAAGGGCGGCGGCGTGGGGCAGACCCCGGACTTCTGGGGGAACAACTACTTCGACGACATGTATGTCGCTAACGGCCAGATCCGGCAGTACGAGGGCTACTGCACGGACGTCTGGTTCGACCAGGCGCTCGATTTCATCGATGCGCATCGCGAGGAGCCGTTTTTGGCCTACATCGCCACGAACGCGCCGCACAGCCCGTACCTCGTGGCCGAGCGCTACCGCCGGCTCTATGCGGACAATCCCGACATCCCGGAAGCCGCGTTCTACGGCATGATCACGAACATCGACGAGAACTTCGGTCGCCTCGACCGGGCGCTGGCCGAGGGGGGCCTGCAGGAGAACACGATCCTGATCTTCATGACCGACAACGGCAGCAGCGCCGGGTCGTGTCTGGACGCGAACGGCTTTGTGACGCAGGGCTACAATGCGGGCATGCGCGGCAAGAAGGGCAGCTACTACGAAGGCGGCCACCGCGTGCCGTTCTTCGTGCGGTGGCCCGAGGCGGGCGTAGGGGGCGGGTGCGATGCCGGCGCCTTTTCTTGCGACATCGATTTGGTGCCCACGCTGAGCGACCTATGCGGCATCCAGCTTGAAACGAACCGTCCCGTGGACGGCCGGAGCTTCGCGCCCGTGCTCCGGGGCGAGCAGGAAGACCTGCCGGACCGGGTCCACTTCCTGCAGTACCGCCAGAGCACCACGCCGCCGGAGATCTGGACGAATGCCGTGCTCACGGCGCGCTGGCGTCTGATCCACGGCAAGGAGCTCTATGACATCCGCGAGGACCCCGGACAGCGGACCGACGTGGCGGGAGCCAACCCCGAGGTTGTGGCCGAACTGCGCGCCGCGCACGAGGCGTGGTGGAAGGAGATCGAGCCCAACTTCGAACGATTCTGCCCGATCGTGCTCGGAAACGACAAGGAGAACCCCACCAAGCTGTGCGCCATGGACGTGATGGGCGACGTGGCGTGGAACCAGGGCGCGATCGTGGCCGCGCAGAAGAGCACCGGACAGTGGAACGTGGAGGTGGAGAAGCCGGGCCGGTATCGCTTCCGCCTGCGGCGCTGGCCGGAGGAGCTTCCCATTCCCATGGACGGTATGGTCTCGGACGAATTCGCCCGGACCTGCGTGTACCCCGGCGCAATACGCAAGCGCATCGCGCCGAAGCGCGCGCGGCTCAGCCTCTTCGGAAACGAGCATTGCGTGGACGTGCAGCCCGGGCGCGAAGGCGTGAGCGTGGAACTGAACCTTGAGCAGACGGGCCCGACCGTGCTGGAGGCGTGGTTCGAGGACGCGAGCGGCGAGGAACGCGGAGCGTACTACGTGTATGCAGAGCGGGTAGAGGTGTGAGCGGGCTGCGCAGGCCTGGCGGCCAGCACGGGGCGGGCGGCAGTCCGGGGCTTAGGGGGAGTCGTTCGAGGCGGGGCCGCGCGGGCGGGGGGCGGATCCTCCGCCGCGGCGGTGATGGCCGCGCCCGCTGCCGCGCGAGCCGCGGTGGCAGTGGCGTGCGCAGCGGCGTTCGAAGCCCTGCTTCCACTCGGAGAAGTGCTCGGGGCTGAGCACGGCGCGCATGGCGGAGGTGAGGCGCGCGCGTTCCTGCTCGACCTCCGGGCGCAGGGCATCCCGGAATGTACCGAGTCGCTGGACGTGGTCGGCAAAGACCTGCTCCACTGCCGCGGTCTCTTCCGGCGTCAGCCCGAGGCTGGCCCGGGTGTGGGCGGCCATGCGCGCGGGATCCATGCGGTGCACCGGCGTTTTGCTGCCGAGGGGGGGCGTACCCAGCGCGAGGTAGGCGCCTGCAGCGCCGATGATGAGGCCGCTTGCGAAGATCGCAAATCCCTGGAGCAGGGCGAGCCGTCGCCCGCGGCGCAGCATGGGCGGCCTGACGGGCTGCGGGGCAGGCGTCGTGGCAGCGGCATCGGCTTGGGGCGTCATGAGGGGTCCACCTCCAGTTGCGTGAACACGTAGATTTCAGGCGGAACGAGAGGGGCATTGTCTGCCTCGGGCAGCCACAGGGCCAGAGCAAGGAGCGCGGCCGCGGCCGCGGTGGTGGCAAGAGCGAACCACCCGAGTACGCGGGTGCGGGTCCTGCGGCGTGCGCGAATGGTCGCCAGCACGGCGCCGGTCACGTCCGTGGACGGCGGCTGGGCTTCGTGGTCGCGAGCAGCCAGAACGGCGAGTCGCTCATCGAGGTTCATGACAAGTTCTCCGTTCGTGCCTCGGCCAGCTTGCGGAGGCGTTTGCGGGCGCGCGACAGGCGCGCCCGGGTCATCACGTGTGTCCAGCCCATGCGCGCTGCGATCTCCTTGGCGTTGAGGTCCTCCAAGTAGGCGAGCGTGAGCACGAGGCGGTCGGCCGGCCGGAGTGTCTCGAGCAGCGCGAAGAGCGTGTCGGCCCGCGCATCGCGCGTCTCCTTGGGCCGCGCCTGGAGCTGGTTCGGGTCTTCCAGGGCGATCGTCTTGCGCGCCTTGCTGCGGTCGCGCCAGAAGCCATAGCCCACGTGGGTCGCCACGCGGGCCAGCCAGTGCGCGAAGGGAGCGCGAAAGGCGTAGCGCGAGAGGCTGAAGTAGGCCTCCACAAAGACGTCGTGCACGAGGATCTCGTGGTCGCGCGGGTCACGCGTGAAGCGCCACATCCGACGTGCCACATCAGGTTCGTATCGGCGGACGAGGCGCGCAAAGGCCTCTTCGTCCCCTTGGAGGGTGGCGCGAATGTCGCGCCGGTCCTGGTCGTCGGATGGTGCGCGTGCGGCCATGGGCCCTCATTATGCGGGGATGAGACCTCTAACGCCAGTGGATTCATGACGCGCTCCCATGGGGGGAAGAAGCGCGGCTCGAAAGCCGCGCCCATCCCATTGCAGGCTACTCGACGTCTTCCTGCTCGGCATCGCGTGCACGGCGCCTGCGGTGATTGCCTCGGCACTCGCGCTTGCACTCCCCCTTGCACTCGCTGTTTCGCTTACGCTTGCCTTCGCCCGCGCCCTTGCATTCGCCCTTGCATTCGCCCTTGCATTCGCCCTTGCATTCGCCCTTGCACTCGCTCTTGCACTCACGCTTGCGCTCGCCCTTGCATTCACCCTCGCACTTGCCCTTGCATTCCCCATTGCGTTGCTGACGGCGCGTACGTTGCGTGTTGCGCTGCTCCTCTGTGAGCACCTCATCCATGGCCTGCGGGTTGGAGTTGGCTTGTGGATCGCTGCCTCCGCCCTTGCCGGGGTCCGCCTGTTCGGCGGCCGCGACCGCAGTGGCGCCGGCCAGAAGCATGCTGCACGCAAAGAGACCCATCGAACGTAGAAGCATAGTGTTCTCCTCTTGAAAAATGATCCCTCGAAATCGAACGGTCGCACCCCCTCAGCAAGTTCACCCCTTCTGTGTCGCGTGGCGGCGGAGTGTGACGGGAAATCCGCAATGCTATGCCGCGAAAGGGTTAAAACGGCTGGCGGCACATTAATGGCTTGGGTCGTTTCTCTTGCGCTGAGCGCGTTGGCGCCTATAGTGATGCAGGACGGCGCATGCGACCTGGAGGGATGCGCTGGATCCATCAGGAGTGGAGCATGAAGATCGTGATCGTAGGTGTAGGGCGCATGGGATTCGATCTCGCCCAGCAACTCGACCGGGAAGGGCACGAGGTCTTTGTGGTGGATCGCGAGCCGCGGCGCGTGGAGCTCGTGCGCACGCGCCTGGACGTCATGGCCATCGTGGGATCGGGGTCGGGCCTCAAGGCCTTGCGGGAGGCGTCCGTGGGGGATGCCGATCTCTTGATCGCAGCGACCAACTCGGATGAAGTGAACATCGTCTCGTGCCTGGTGGCGCGCGACATGGGGATCCAGCGCCGCATCGCACGCGTCCAGTCCATGCAGCTCTCCACGGATCTGCAGGACATCGATCCCGCGTTGCTGGGAGTGGACGAGTTTATCAATCCCATGCAGGTGACGGTGGACCGGCTGTGCCACATGGTGGCCACGCCCGGGACGGCCGAATCAGCTGAATTCGCCGACGGCCGCATCGTGCTGCGCGCGCTCCAGGTGGGCGAAGGCTCGCCCCTGACGCAAGGATCGCTGGAGGATCAGCGCAGACGTTTCGAGGAGCCCTTCCTGATCTGCCTGGTGCGACGGAACAAGGAGCTGATCGTCCCGTCAGGCGAGTTTCATCTGGCGGGCGGCGACATCGCGTACGCGGTGCTGGAGGCGGCGAGTCTCGAGCCGTTTCTGACGGCCTACGGATTCCAGAAGGAGCAGACCCGGCGGCTCGTCGTCTTCGGGGGCGAGCGGCTGGGGCGCGCGCTGTGCGCCGCGCTCGAAAGCAGCGTCTCGGACGTCATCCTGCTCGAGCCGGACGAGGCGATCTGTGCCGAGGCGGCCGAGACTCTCGCGCATGCCTCGGTCGTCCACGGTTCGCCGCTGGATCTGGCGCTCGTGGAGGATTTGAAGTTCGGCGGTGTGAATTTCTTTATCGGCGCCAGCCAAAGCGATGAACTCAACCTGTCCTCCGCCCTTCTGGCCAAGCGTCTGGGGGTCGGCCGATCGGTCATGGTGACGAGCCAGCCGGAGCACGTGGACCTGTTCGAATCCGTTCCCGTGGATGCTGTGGTGTCGCCCCTGATGCTCTCCGTCGGTGCGGTACTGCGGGCGGTGCGGCAGGGGCGAGTGGTGTCGCTCTTCAAGTTGGCCGGCGGCCGCGGGGAAGCCCTGGAGATCGAGGTGTCGTCCACGGCGCCGGTCGTGGACCGGCCGCTACGCGAGGTGGGCCGCGAGCTCGGGGCCGGCGTGGTTGTTGCGGCCGTGTTGACGCCAGAGGGCGCGCGCCTCGCCGGGGGCGATACGGTCATGCGAGCCGGGGACCGCGCTGTAGTCATCGGCCAGCAGGAGGCGTGCGAGCGCGCCGCCGGCGCACTCTCGGGAGGCGCCACAGGATGAACTGGCGCTTGGTGCTCTACATCCTCGGTGCGCTCTGTGTCGTGGCCGCCGCTGCCATGCTGGTGCCGCTCGGCATCGCGCTTCTCGGTGAGGAGGCCCAGACCCTCGGAACCAAGACGGCGTGGGCATTCGGTATCGGGGTCGGCTTCAGCCTCGGAGTGGGCTTGCTCCTCCGGTTGCTGACCCACAGGAGCGCCCACGACCGGTTCACCGCGTCTGAAGGCTTTGCCGTGGCCGTTTTCGGTTGGCTGCTGCTGGCCGGTCTGGGCGCGGTTCCTTTGTACCTGTGCCGCAGCACCGGCACGCTCCAGGCAGGCCAGAGCCACCGGGTCGTGGGACGAAGCCCCGGGCCGGCCTTCTCCTATCTCGACGCCTACTTCGAGACCATGAGCGGTTTCACCACCACGGGCGCGTCCGTCTTCGGCACCTCCCGCCGCGTCACCGACGCTGCGGGCAACGAAGTCGGCCGGGGCATGATCGAGGCGCTGCCTCCGAGCTTCCTGTTCTGGCGGAGCCTGACGCACTGGCTGGGCGGCATGGGCATCGTTGTGCTCTGCCTCGCCATTCTGCCGGCCCTGCGTGCGGGGGGGTACCCGATGTTCCAGGCCGAGGTGCCCGGGCCCACGGCCGAGCGGCTGCGGCCACGCATCCGGGAGACGGCCGCCATCCTGTGGGGCGTGTACGTGCTGCTGAGCGGGGGCGAAACCCTGCTTCTCTGGCTGGGGGACATGC
>CAZBZG010000206.1:0-8570 GCA_964496245.1 uncultured Planctomycetaceae bacterium
GAGCCAAAGAGCACGAGGTGCTTGGCCTTTACGAGCGCGGGGGTGAGCTGTGCGTCCGGCACGATCGGTGGACGGCCCTTGGCGAAGCGCCACCATTCGTCCTGGAACCGCTGCGCCTTGGCCGCGAGATCGGCGGTGGCCGCCTCGTCCCCGGCCGTGCCCGGCACCAGCACAAAGGCGCCGTTGAAGGCCTCCTTGACCGGTCCGCACAGGGAGGCCGTTTTCGCGAATCTGCCGGCCGGAGCGTCGCCGGCCAGGTCGAGCTGCCAGACCAGAGCTTCGGCGTCCGGCGTCGGCCGAACGGGCGGCACGGGCGTCTCCCGGCCGGGCAGGAAGAGACGCCACCGCGCAGCCAGGGCCCGGCCGCGGCCCGGTTCCACGGGCAGGCGCACGCGGAGACGCCGTACGTTCTCGACCGCCTCCACCTGGATGCGCTCCTCGTCGGCGCGGCAATGGGCCCGCACGCGGGCGCGCCGGCCCCAGTCCTGGAGTTCCTGGATCGCGAGCCAGTGCTTGCGGCCGTACTTGGGCGTGAAGCAGACGTGCTCCACGGTCGCGGGCGGGACGGCTTCGTGCTTGCGCATCCAGAGGTAGGCGGCTGGATTGCCGATCTCCTGTGAGAAGTACCAGTGGCCCTCGCCCTCCGGCGGCTGCACCATGCGCATGCGGCCCTGCGGCGGCTTGAGCCGCGCGTACATGCGGGTGGTGTGGCCGGGGTCGACCAGGGTGTCGTCCGGCGGATGCACGGCGCGGACGGGCACGTCCGTGAGCGTCTCGAACAGGTCGTAGGGATTGTCCGCCTGGATCAGCCAGCGCTTCCAGGGAGGAATCGTCTCCTGGCTGACGCCGGCCCGTCGGTAGTCGTCGGCGTGCCAGTGGAAGTAGTCCGTCCGGCCCGACCAGACCTGCGCGGCTGCGAAGCGATCGGGATAGTGGCTGAGGAGGGTCCAGACGCCGCTTCCGCCCATGGAGTAGCCGGCCAGATACACGCGTTGGGGATCGACCGGATAGCGCCGGGCGATCTCCTCGATGGCCCGGAGCACGTCCTGTTCGCCGATGGAGAGGAAGTCGGTGTTGCTCCGGCCGAACGGGAGCAGGAGCATCCAGCCGAGCGTCTCCATGGCGGCGGCCAGCTGCCGGTCGATGTTCATCCAGCTCAGCTTGTTGTAGTACGGCACGTACCCGTGGAGCAGGACGAGCAGCGGCACGCCGTCGTCCGGTCTTTGGCCGTTCGCCGCCGCCGAGGGCACGTAGAACCGGAAGGGCTGGACCGACTCGTCGGCCGGGCTGATGTAGGCGCCTTCCTGCACACCGCGCAATCCCGCCAGGGGATCGCGGCCCGCCCGGGCGGCGGCCAGGGCGCGCTTGGCGCGGTCGAGCAGGTCCACGAACCGTTGTCCGTACTTGAGGGTCCGGTAGACGCGATCGGCTGAGAGGAGTTCGGTCTGTTCCATGGAGAGGCGCACCAGGGCGGCGGCCGTGCCTGCGGGGCCGTCGAGTTGCGAGAGGCTGTCCGCCAAGGCGCGCTGCCGGGCCTTGAGGTTGGCTTCGCAGAAGAGGGGCGTCTCCGCCGAGCCCATCCGTGTCTCGCCGGCCATGAGATCTCCGCGCACGGCGAGATGCGTCCACGGGGGGGCGGGCGGCGCCGGGATGGAGACGCGGAACGCCTCGGTGCGCGCCGTGGCAAACGGCTTGGCCGGGCTCGCGCCGGCAAACCAGATCTTGTCCGTACGGTCCGTGCCTTGGACCCGCAGGGCGACTGCCTCGTCGATCACCGGCATGCCGCCGCCCATGTCGAGGGAGAAGCGGATGCGCTTCTCGCCGTCGACGAAGCGGGGCTGGCTGCGGAAGCTGAGGCTTTGGCGCACGGCCTCTTCCCGCCGCTCGGCCGTCCACCCGCGCAGAAAGAGGGCGAGGCTGAGCCCCGGCAGGGGGGCGAGCCGGCCTGGGCGTTCAGCGGGAGCCCCGATGGCGAAGGTGAAGGCCGTGCCGTCTGCGCGGCTGGCGGTGCGCACGCGGATGGGGGTGCGCCCCTGGCGCAAGCGAATGCGCGCCGAAGCCGCGTGCATCTGGCCCGTGCTGGAAGGGCGGGTCCGGACGGCCGTCTTGCCGTCGATCCATACCGTGGACGGACCGAGGGCTTGCACGGTCGCGATGCCGCGCAAAGGTTCGGAGGCCTCGACTTCGGTACAGGCGTAGTGGATCCGGCCGGGATCCTCCCTCTGTGGTCCGCGGCCGAGTTCGATCACCGCCTTGGTACCCGCGTTGCAATACGTCCAGCTCCGCATCTTCTCGCCGGCCGCCCTGTCGCCCTCAACGGGCGTCTTGTTCACAGCTTCGGCTGTTTCGAGCGCGGGCACGGGGGCATCGAACGGCCCGCAGAAGAGCCAGACCGTGTGGGCGCCCGAAGTGTGCGGAAGAAACCGGACCCGTTCCTTGGCAGCCGGCCGATCCGCGCCGTCGGCGAAAAGCGGCCAACCGAGAGCGGCGAGAACGGCGAAGGCGAGCATGCGCCTCGCGCGGGCCTGGCCGCTGCCGCCCGCGAACGTGCGGGCGAGGGGCGTGTCTGCCTGGCGGCTGGTCATGGCTGTCTTCCTGTCGCACGGCCTGCCTGGGAACCGCGGTTCGGCCCCTGCGTCTTCCGTTCGCGGACCCTTAGGCCTCGGGCCGGTTGCCGGGCCGGTAGAGGTCGTTGCCCGAGAGCGGTTTGGAGATGTCGGGTTCGGATGCATCCGGGGGCGGTTTTCGTGGCTGCGGCGCTTTGGGGGGCGTCGCATTGCCCTGGTCGCCATCGGGAGCCGGACGCTTCTCCCTGCCGGACTTTCCGCCCGACCGTTTGGAGCGCTTCCGGCGCTTCTTGGGTTTGGTCTTCTGCGCGGTCTCGCCGTCCTCTGCCGCAGCGGCGTTTTCAGCTGCTCCTGTGGCCTTGCCGTTGCCGGAGCGGGGTTTGCGCTTGCGGCTCCGTTTGGATCGCCTCCGCCGGCGCCCCGCACCCGTGCCGGAGCGTGCTCGGTTCTCGCTGTCCTTGTCGCCCTTGTCGTCTCGGTCCTCGTACCGCTGCTGCCATTCCTGGAGGACTGGCGCGTCCTGACCGGTCGCTTGCGTATGGATTTCGAACAGCGCCAGGGCTTCGGGGAACGAAGCCTGGGCGACGAAGCGGGATTTGGAGAAACGGCGTTTGCCCTTGGCCGGACGGAAGCGTTCCTGGGCTACGAATATGCGGCGCATACGGTCCTGGATGCGACGCGGTACGGGAAGGCGGTCGAAGAGCGGTTGGAGCACATCCCGCACCGTGCTCTCGAACAAAGCGGGATCGCCGTCCGCGGGCAGCTTTCGGTGCAGGAGTTCGCAGTAGAGGGTGGCGAAACGCAGGGCGGGCGTAGGTTCCGCGAGCACGTAGGCCCCGGCGTCCAGGGCGGCCAGGTGTTTCCAGAGCAGTGAGTTGTCGGTCCCGATCTCGTCGATGGCGCGTTCGAGCTCGGGAAAGACGAAGGCGAGCAGGCCCGACTCCCGCAGAAGGCGGAAAGCCGGCTCGACCGATGAGAAGGCGAAGAGCCGCTGGATCTCCTCGAACATGCGGGCCGGAGCCGCCTGCTGGATCTTCTCGCCGTGGCGCTCGATGGCCGCGAAGGTCCGGTCCTCGATCCGGAAACCGAGGCGGGAGGCGAAACGCACCGCCCGGATCATGCGGACCGGGTCCTCGCAAAAGCGGATGTCCGGGTCGCCGATGGCCCGGACGAGACCGGCGGACAGATCGTCCAGCCCTCCCACGTAGTCGATGACGCTGAAGGTCTCGATGTCGTAGAAGAGACCGTTGATCGTGAAGTCCCGGCGGCGCGCGTCCTCTTCGGGGGGGCCGAAGGTGTTGTCGCTGCGCTGGAGCAGTCCGGTAGCGTCTTCGTCGGCGTCCGCCGGCTCGGGAGCGCGCCGGAAGGTGCTCGTTTCGATGACGTGGTCCCCGTACTTGATGTGAGCCAGCCGGAAGCGCCGCCCGATGAGGAAGCAGTTGCGGAAAAGCTTCTTGACCTGGCGTGGCCGCGCGTCGGTCCCCACGTCGAAATCTTTGGGGTGCCGTCCGAGGAGCAGGTCCCGCACGCCGCCTCCCACGAGGTAGGCGGTGTGACCGCTCCGGGCCAGGCGGTAGAGCACCTTGAGTGCGTCCGGGTCGATGTCGCGCCGGGAGATGCGGTGTTCGTCGCGCGTGCGGATGGTGGGAGCGGGCGGATTCATGTCAGTCTTCCACGCGTTCGATCTGTGCGCCGAGGGCGCGGAGGCGTTCGTCGATTCTCTCGTACCCTCGGTCGATTTGGATGATGTTGCCGATGGTGCTCTCGCCTTCGGCGCAGAGGCTGGCGATCAAGAGCGCCATGCCCGCGCGGATGTCGGGGCTGGTCATGCGCGCCCCCTGGAGGGTGCTGGGACCGATGACCACCGCGCGGTGGGGATCGCAGAGCACGATCCGGGCGCCCATTTCGATCAGCTGGTCGACGAAGAACATGCGGCTCTCGAACATCTTCTCGAAGATGATCACGCTGCCCGTGCCCTGCGTGGCGGTGACCGTGGCCACGCTCGTGAGGTCGGCCGGAAACCCGGGCCAGGGCGCGTCATCGATCTTGGGGATGGCGCCGCGGAAGTCGGGCCGGATTGTGAGCGGCTGATCGGGGGGCACGCGGATGTGGTCGTCCTTCACCTCGGTCTCGATCCCGAGCCGCCGGAACTGGAAGAGAATCATGCGCAGGTTGTCCGGGGTTGCGTCCGTGATCGTGACGTCGCCGCCCGTGACCGCGGCCAACGCGATCAGGCTCGCCACCTCGATGTAGTCGGCCTCGATGGTCACGTCCGCGTGGCCGAGATGGTCGACACCTTTGACCTGGAGTTCGTTGGTGCCGATGCCGCTGATCTCGGCGCCCAGGCTCTTGAGAAAGCGGCACAGTTCCTGCACGTGCGGCTCGCAGGCCGCGTTCTGGATGATGGTGACCCCGCGGGCCAGACTCGCGGCCATGACCGTGTTCTCGGTGGCGGTGACCGAGGCTTCGTCCAGGAGGATGTGCGCGCCGTGCAGGCCGTCGGGCGCAGTGATGCGGACGGTCGCGTCCGCTTCGACGCGGGCGCCGAGCGCCTGGAGGGCGAGGAGGTGCGTGTCGATGCGGCGGCGTCCGATCCGGTCGCCGCCGGGCAGCGGAATTTCCACGGATCCGAACCGCTGGAGCAAGGGGGCGGCCAGCAGAATGCTGCCGCGCACGCGGCTGCAGGGCTGGGCTGCGAGGGGCCGGGCCTCGAGGCCGCTGCTGTCGATCGTGACCCGCTGTCCGCCGTCGTGCCGCACGAGCGCGCCCAGGCTCTGCAGCAGGTCGAGCATGGTGGCCACGTCACCGATCTGCGGGAGATTCTGGATCTGGACCGGGCCGTCGGCCAGCAGAGATCCGGCGAGAATGGGCAGGGTCGCGTTCTTGTTGCCTGCCGCGCGGATGGTGCCGTTGAGCCGATGCCCTCCCTGGATGCGCAACTGTGTCATAGGTTTCGTGCTCGGAAGCTTTGACAAAGTTCTCATGATAGTCAAAACGTTTGGTCGTGTCAACCGCACGCGGCGGCTGCGCGCGTGTGTGCCTGTCCCCACGGTTCGCGTTGTCCCTTGACCGTCTCGTCCCTTTTGCGGATGATGGAGTGAGGGGCGTCACCGTCTGCTCTTTGCGCGCGTGCGGCGATCTGGTTCCCGTCCAGCGGTTTCGGCGTCTCGATCAAGAACACGGTGTCTCATGTCACAGCCCACCGCCGAAACGCGTGACGACGTCATGCGCACGTCCAACCTGCACACGCTCCTCTGCGAGCGCACGGCAGCCGATTACCGCCTGCGGTGGGAGAAGCAGCATGCGCGGACCCCGGTGGCCGGGTTGATCGCGTTCTTCGTGATCGGATGTGTGCTGTGGACCGTGGGCCTGCGGGAGGGGGCGTGGATTTTCTGGTTGCTGACGGCGATCTACGGAGCAATTCTTGTCTGGAGCACGGTATCGCGTGCGCTCAGCCGGGTCGCCGAGGTCCAGGACCGGGTGCTCCGGGGCGAGTTCCCGGCAATGGTCGCGCCGCACGTGTTGAGCCGCCTGCGCTGGTGGAATCATCTGATCGCGCCGCACCAGTGGGCGCGCCACAGCCGCATCCACGAACGCCGATCGCAACTCGAGCAGCGGTTGCGGGAGGTGGAGCAGGAGATCGTCCGCGTGCAGGAGGAATCGGAAGAGGCCGAGGCGCGGCTCGGGGAGCTCTCGGGCGACCATGTCGCGCATCTCGCTGCACGCATCAATACTCTCGCCGCGCGGCTCACCTACGAGACGCGCATGGCCACTCTCCACGAAGAGTTGCCGCGCCTCCAGGAGAAGCGGCGCTTGTACGCCGCTCTGCTCCACAAGGTGACGGAGGTGACCGACAAGCTGGCCCGCATCGAGAAGCTGGGAATCACGGTTGGGGAGGACGCGGGCATGGATCTCAGCGAACTGGCCCGCCGGGCGTGCCAGGCGCTCGAAGAGCGGCGGCGGCTGGTGCGCACGGTGGACGAGATCGATCCCGGGGATTTCCTCGAACTCGTGAAGGTGTAGTGGCCAAGCGCCCCACGCGGACCCTTGGTGCCTTCTCCGGAAGGTGCTGCGCAAAAAAAACAAGAGATGGGAGGCGGCATCTTCCGTGGCCGCGGGGGTAAGAGGTCAGAGATCAGAGGGCAGAGGTCAGGAGAAGAAGGATGGTGTATGATCACAAACAACTTCCGGCTTCCGACCTCTGACCTCTGGCTTCTGATTTTTTGGGTTGCGGGCGAAGCCCGCGTTAGTGCCGTTGATCCTGACAACAGCCTTGACACTCCTCGCCCTGTGGCTCACAATAACCCTGTGGAGGCAGCGGCATGCTCTCATCCCGACGTACGGCTACGAACGATGGCGGAGTCCCGTGGACGCCAGCGCTCTGTGACGTTCGGGAAGACGACGGCACGAATGCGCAGGAGTACGTGGTGCCGTACGAGGAAGCGGACGTTTCGGGCGACGGTGACATTGAGCTCTTGTATCACTTGGACGAGTCGGACGCGGTGACGGACGATTCGGACAACAGCAACGACGGGACGCTTTCGGGCAAACCGGTCACGCACGCGGACGGGGTGTTTTCGGGCGAGTGCGTGGATTTCGATGGCACGGACGACTACACGTATGCCACGGACGACGGAACGCTGGAAGTCTCAAGCGGCGACTTCACGCTGGAGGCCTGGATCAACCCGGACACGTTGAGCGGCACGCAGGTGATTGCGAGCAAGTGGTCGGACGGCGATAAGGGGTACATGCTCTACCTGAATGGGGCCAACGTGACGGGCAAGGTGTACGATGGCACGAGCGAGACCACGGTGACGGGCTCCACGAGCCTGTCGGCGGGCACGTGGTACCACGTGGTCTTGCAGCGCAGCGTAAACGACCTGACCGTGTGGGTGAGCGGTGCTCAAGACGGGAGCACGACCTTCAGCAACACGGTGAATGACACGGCCGAGGACTTTCGGGTGGGGGCGCGCGAGAGCACGGGGAGCACCATCACCGAGCACTTTGACGGCAGGATCGACGAGGTGATGCTGGCCAGCGTAGCCCTGTACACGGGCGAACCGGCCACGGACGAGAGTGTCAATGCCAATGACGCCGACCTGGATGCCGACGCCACGCTGGCGGAGGGTCGTTTCGACCAGGCGCTGGAGCTGGACGGCACGGGCGACAGCGGGGAAGTGGCGGACGACGCGAGCCTGGAGCTTGGGTCGAACGACTTCACCCTGGAAGCCTATGTCAATCCCGACAGCACCACGGGCCAGCGGGCCATCCTCAGCAAGTGGGAAGCGTCCAACAAGAGCTACAAGCTGTATTTGGATGGCGGCACTTTGAAGCTGGATCTATCAAGTGACGGCTCGGCCACCACAACGATTGCAGGCAGCAGCAGCGTGTCCACGGACGCCTGGACGCATGTGGCTGCCTGCCTGGACAGCAGCACGAATACCGTGACCCTCTACCTGGACGGGGAGAGCGACGGTACGGGCTCCTGGAGTAGTGCTGTCTATGATGGGACTGCCAAGCTGCGGTTTGGGGCTATCGGCATTTCTGGCAGCGAAGAATACTTTGACGGCACCATTGACGAGGCGCGTGTTTCCACGACTGATCGTGGCGCGAACCTGCTCAAGGAGACCATCCTCTACCACTACAACGCCCGCAACCAGCTGACCAAAGCCGAGGACGGCGATGCTGGCAACACCAACTGGTATGCGGAGTATGCCTACGACAAGAACGGCAACCAGACCCAGGTCACGCATTACAGTGGAGACTCCGGCACCACGGTGGCAGAGCACAGCTACACCTATGACGTGCTCAACCGCATGCTCAGCTACGCCGGCCCCAGAGGCGGGGAGTCCCACAGCTACCGGGGAGCTGAATGGCATCGCAGTTCCACAAGCGCCAACAGCGGCACGACCACGAAGTTTCTGTATGACGGCGATAACGTGGTCGCTGATCTCAAACCTGGTGGCGGCGGACTCTCTGTGGATCGGTTCTACGTCACGCCGT
>CAZBZG010000207.1:0-8559 GCA_964496245.1 uncultured Planctomycetaceae bacterium
TCGACGAAGGCCAGCAATCGCTCCACTTGGAGACGGCCGCCGCCGATCCGCTTCTGGTGAAGCCGGATCTCGTATGCGTCGGGATCGAACTCCTCGCGCACCACGATCCGCACGGACGGCAGCCGAAAGCCTGCCGCCTCCAGGAGACGTCTGCGGAACTCGCGCACCGCTTTGACCAGATGCGTCCCTTCCCCCTGCCCCAATGCAGCGAGGTCCGCGCCCAGTTCCACGAGCGGCCCGGGGTAGCGCGCGCACACCCGCACGGCAGCCGCGTCCCCCTCCCCCTCGGGAAACGTGATCGACAGCTCGAGGGACAGGCCGGCCAGCGCGGGCAACGGCTTCTCCAACTCGATCCGCCCGTCGCGGTAGGTACCCCGGGTCTGCAGGGGATCGGCCATGGCCAGGTCATCCCAGAAAGCGCTCGATGCGCGTGCGGCCGGGCTTCTCGATCCGTCCGCGCTCGGTGATGATGCCCGCGATCAGCTTGGCCGGCGTCACGTCAAAGGCGGGGTTGTAGACCGGCACGTCCCGCGGCGCCGTCCAGCGGCCGAAGCCCTTGCGGATCTCGTCCCCGTCCCGTTCCTCGATGGGAATTCGGCTCCCGTCGGGCAAGCTCAGGTCGAACGTGCTCGACGGCGCGGCCACGTAGAACGGGATCCCGTGGTACTGGGCCAGCACGGCCACCCCGTAGGTCCCGATCTTGTTCGCCGTATCGCCGTTGGCCGCGATCCGGTCGGCCCCGACCACCACCAGATCGATCCGGCCCTCGCGCATCACCTGGGCCGCCATGTCGTCGCAGATGAGGGTGACGGGAATGCCGGCCCGCCGGAGCTCCCAGCTCGTGAGCCGCGATCCCTGGCAGAGCGGACGCGTCTCGTCCGCGAAGACGTGAATGTTCTTGCCCTGCTCGAACGCCGCGAACATCACGGCCAGCGCCGTGCCGTAATCGGCGGTGGCCAGCCCGCCCGCGTTGCAGTGCGTCAGGATGCCAACCGGCTTCTTGCGTTTGCGTACCAGCCGGGCGCCGTGCCGACCGATGGCGCGGCAGCGCTCCTTGTCCTCTTCGAACATGGCGTGGGCCTCGGCCAGGAGGCGCTTTTGGATCTCGCGCACGGGACGGTCCGCGTGGGCCTCGGCGCAGGCCTCCATGCGTTCCAGGGCCCAGAACAGGTTCACGGCCGTGGGCCGCGAGGTCGCGAGGTATTGGCTGACCTTCTTCACCTGCTTGAGAAATCGGGCCGCGCTCTTGTTCCTGGACTTCTGCACCCCGAGCACCACGCCATAGGCGGCTGCGCAGCCGATGGCGGGGGCCCCCCGGACCGAGAGGCGCTTGATGGCCTTCCACATCTGCGCGGGGGTCCGAATCGTGAGCACCCGGTAATCCTCGGGCAGCCGGGTCTGATCGATGAGCCGAACCGCGCCGTTGCGCCAGACGAGTGTCGGAACCGTAACCGAGCGGCGTGGCGCCATGGGCTACCCCTCGTTCAATCGCTTCTGGAGAGCGGCATCCTTCCGATCGACCCTGCGGGCCAGCCCGCTCTTGTACCTTCGGAGGCGCGTCGCCAGGCGCTTGTCCGAACGGGCCAGGATCTGCAGGGCAAAGAGCGCCGCGTTGGTGCCGCCCGAGGCCCCGACCGCCATGCTGGCCACCGGCACGCCCGAGGGCATCTGCACCGTGGAGAGCAGGCTGTCCAGCCCCGAGAGGGCCGTGCCGCCGATCGGCACGCCGATCACCGGCAGGATCGTATGCGCTGCAGCCACGCCCGCGAGATGGGCCGCACCACCGGCCGCCGCAATGAGAACCTTCACACCGCGCCGCTCAGCGCTCCTGGCGAAACGCGCCACCGCCTCAGGCGAACGATGCGCGCTCATGACGCGGACCTCGCAGCCCACCGAAAACTCTTCGAAAACCTGCACGGCCCCCTCCAGCTTCGGAAAGTCCGAGTCGCTCCCCATGATCAGGGCGACGCGCGGCTTCGGTTTGGGCATGGGCAGACCTCCTCCTCTGGTTCACGACTCCGCCGGATCGATCTGGCACTCGAAAATCTCGTTCAGGTTCTCCTGCGCCTGCGCGAGCTGTTCGTCTGTCACCGGCGGGCAAAAGACCCGCACGGTCTGCTCGGCCCGCCGGTCGTAGAGCACGAGATGGTCCCCCTCCGGCCCCTTCTCGATCTCGTCCAAGCGCAGAACCCGCTTGCGGGTGAGGATCAGGGACACAAGGTACCGGAAGACCTGGCGGTGAGGCTCCTGGGGATCCTCGAGGCTCGCAAAGAAGCTGTAGAAGGCCTCCACGTCGATGACGAGCCGCCTGCGCGGCTCGCCCGCATCTGGCACGCGCGTGCGCCAGTAGCCGAAGAAGCGGCCCTTGTCGACGTCCGGCCACGCCTCACCCGCGTAGTCCTCACGGACAAAGCCCTCCCCGTCTTCCACGAGGGCGGAATAATGGACCTCTCCTTCTTCCAGGACGCGCCCCGTATGGGCGCAGACGCGCGAACTCTTGGCCACCTGCCATTCGACCACCATGGATCTCCTTGCGCTCCGTGGCGTCACGCCAACGGTCCGGCCGGGCTAGCGCGCGCGGAAGAAACGATGATCCGTACCGCCGCGGCCGCACTTGATTTCCAGCTGGCGCATGCAACGGGGGCACCAGCCCACGTAGGCGGTTCCGGCCTTGTTCTTATAGATTCGGGCATAGACGCCGCAGCATTCGAAGTAGATGCCCAGGTACGGCCGTCCCTGTTCATCCCGCCGTTCTTCACGCACGGCTCTTCGCCTCCACGATGCGGCCGGACGGACCCATGCTATGGGGGCCGGGGGGGCGTGTCAAGCGGTTGTCAACCTCGATCGGATACCGCGCAGGCGGCAAGGTCAAGGAGCGCCTCAGAATCCGCGCTTGCGGAGGTCCTTTGCGGCAGCGGCCGCCTTCGAACGGATGGACGCGCTCGGGGATTGCTCGGCCGCGAGTTCGTACCATTCGCGCGCCGTGGTCTTCTCGCCCAGGCGGTTGTCGTACAGAACGGCGATGCGCCATCGCACGTCGAAGGTCGAGCGCGGCCGCAGGCGGAGCACATCCTTGTAGTGATCGATGGCCTTGCGGTACTCGCGGGAGTAGATGGATTCGCGGATCTGGCCCAGCTGGTAATGGCAAGCCTCGGCCTTGTCGCTCTGCGGCCAGCGCTCCAGGATCTCCTCGTACAGCCGCTGGGCTTCCTCGTAGCGTTTCTTCTTCACAAACGGATTCACCGACGTGCGCAGGGTCTCGGCCAGTTTGAACTTGTCGTCCGCATCCTGGATGCTCTTGCCCTCGAACGGCGGAGATGCCGTGGGCTGCTTCTGTTCCACGTGCGCCGCCGGCTCGGCGGGCGCGCGCCGGTCCGCACGGGGTTCGTCGGCCGCGGCCGCCTCCGCCTGGCTGTGGAGATTGCCGAACACGAAGGTGGTCTTCCCGGGCTGGACGTCCACCACCTTCTCCACCACGCGGTCTTTCAAGGTGAACGAGACCGTGTATCGCCCGGTGGGCACATCCCGGAAGAGCAGGATGGGCTTCGTCTTCTCGTAGCCCTTGTTCCGAAACCGCACCACGCACGCGATCGGCGTGCTGCCCACCTTGAGGGTCCCCCCCTGGATGCCGACGGGACCGGCTTCGTCGTCCGCCTCTCCGCGCCGCGGGGCCGTGGATCTCTCGCCCTCCGGCGCAGGGCGATCAAGCGTATCCGGACTGGCCGCTGCGGTCACGCGCGCCCCGCACCCCGGGCAGAATCGGGCTCGCGCGGGGAGTTCCTTTCCGCAGTCCGGACAGAAGGCGGCCAGCACGGCCGCCGGCAAGAGCAAGACGATCAGCACCAGAACCAGGGCGCGTCGGATCACAGGCCTCGCATGCATGGCGTGCTTCCTCCAGGTCCTCGCAACATCGAACTCAACGCCAGTCCCCGTGTTCAAGTGTACCCAGACCCCGGCCGGTGTCAACGCAGGGGGACCGCGATCCGCCGTCCTCACAAGCTCAGGATCCGCACCAGGTCCAACAGCTCTTGCGTCACCTTTTTTCCGCCGCTCCAGCTGGTGCGCAGCGCCCGGCTCTGCACGCGCCCCTGGAGAACCCCGACCATAATGTTGCTCCGTCCCTGCCGAAGCTGGCGAACCGCGGCCAGTCCCAGGCGACTCGCGAGCAGACGGTCCTCGGCCGACGGCGTTCCGCCCCGCTGCAGATGTCCGAGGATCGAGACGCGCACCGGAAGGTTGGCGTGCCGGCCCACCTTCTTGGCGATGGTGAGCGCCCCGCCCTCCTCATCGCCTTCGGCCACGAGCACGATCGAACTCGTCTTGCCCCGCTTGCGACCCTCGATCAGGAGGCGCGCCAGGCCCTTGATATCCGTGGCCGTCTCGGGGATCAACACCTCCTCTGC
The DNA here is from genome assembly GCA_964496245.1 of uncultured Planctomycetaceae bacterium. GTDB lineage: Bacteria > Planctomycetota > SZUA-567 > SZUA-567 > SZUA-567 > CAZBZG01. The sequence continues at coordinate 4,404 of CAZBZG010000207.1, forward strand.
ACCGCCCGCGATGCCGACCTCCAGGGCGATGTAGCCGGCGTGCCGGCCCATGACCTCCACAAAGAAGATGCGTTCGTGGCTCGCGGCCGTGTCCCGGATCTTGTCCACAGCGTCCAGGGCCACGTTCACGGCCGTGCTGTATCCGATCGTGAAATCGGTACCCGAAAGATCGTTGTCGATCGTGCCGGGCACGCCGACCACGCAGAGATCCGATTCCTTGTGGAGCTTCTCGGCCCCGTGGAACGAACCGTCCCCCCCGATCACGATCAGGCCGGTGATGCCCTCGGCGGTCAGGTTGGCGATCGCGCGCTTCCGGCCGCGTTTGGTGCGAAAGGCCTTCGAACGCGAACTGCCGAAAATGGTCCCGCCCCGGTTCTCGATGCCGGACACGTCCCGGCTGCCCAGCGCGCGGATCTCGTTCTCGATCAGGCCCTGGTAGCCGTGGTAGATCCCGTAGGGCTCCATCTTGTAGTACAGAGCCGCGCGCACCACCGCGCGCACCGCCGGATTCATGCCGGAGCAATCGCCGCCCGAACAGAGGACGCCGATTCGCTTGGGTCGCTTCTTGCGTGCCGCCACATCGTTCTCCTTCGTCCTCGGGCATCCGTCGGCCTGCAAGGCCCTTTCGCCCGGTCAGCATACCGGTACGGACCGGAAGGGTCAACGCCTTGCGGATGCGGATTCCGTTCGGCGCAGTCAGGCACCCTCCTCGCCGGAAGCCCTGCTGCGGCACCGCACCAGCCACGCAACCGCCCCGGCCGGCACGACCGCGAGCGCCAGCGGCACCAGGATCATGCGGCCGAGCGCGGGGTACGACGTACTGTAGTGGATCTGGTTGGCGAACTGCACGGCGAACAGATCCACGCCCGGCGGACTCACGACCACGGCGCCCCCCACTTCGGCTAGAGACAGCACGTAGGCGATGAGCCATGCACCGGCCAGCGCCCCGCCGGAGAGCGGCAGAGCGACGCGCCGGACAAAGGCCCAGCCGCCGATGCCGTGCACGCGGGCGGCTTCCCAGAACGCCTCCGGCAGGTGACAGAACGCGATCCAGATCACGAGCACGGCAAGCGGAATGGTCCGGACCGCGTAGAGCAGCACCACGATGGCGGGCGTATCGTAGACGAGCTCGGGCACGCGGCTCAGCCCCATCGCATACCAGAACGGATGCTTCCAGAACTTGATCAAGGCCATGCCCGCCACCGGCGCCGGGGTGGCCAGCATCAGGAGCAGCGCGCTCCAGACCCCCGTCTTCACGGGCCGCGAGGGCGAGCGTCGAAGCAGCCACGCGCAGGGGGTGGCCAGCCCGACAGCGAGCGTCGCCCCGGCAGCCGCCAGCCCCACCGAACGGGCGGCCAGCCACACCTGGTCCTCCATCCCCCCCCAGAGCACGTCTGCGGACGTGGTCTGGCAGACGAACCACGCCAACTCGGCCAAGGGATACACGAACACCGCAACCGCGAGCGCAGGAAGACACGCCGCCGGCCTTCGCCAGATGCCGAGTGCAAAGGACCTGGTCCCTGCGGTCAGGCGCGTTAGGGGCAGCGCAGCAAAGCGGCGGACCGCGGGCGCGAGGCCCACGCAGGCGGCCAGGGCTGCGACGAGCAGGGGCAGAGCCTGGAGGGTGGCGCGGCCGGTGTTCCATTCCAGCCGGAAGGCGAGGAAGATCTGCTCTGCATAGGTACGGGCCCAGACCGCATCCGTGACCGTGATCTCGGTCGCTGCGAGCACGGCCGTGAGCAGGGCGGCCGCGCCCACGCTCCAGCCGGCGAGCGGCAGGGTGACCCGCAGGAAGACCCGGGCGGGCGGGCAGCCTAGCAGCGCCGCCTCCTCCACCTCCGGCGAGATGCTCTGAAGCCCGGCCGCCACCAGGAGCGTGGCAAGCGGGCTGTAGGCGAGCCCCATGATGAGCCCGGCGCCCAGCAGCTTGTGCGCCCAGGTCTGGGTCAGGAACGGGAGGCTGAGCGTGTGCACCCAGGCCGTGGTCGTGACGTAGAGGGGGGTGCACGCCAGAAGCAGCACGCCCAGCCACCAGAGGGGCCGGGCCGGTACGTTTGTGCGCGCGAGGAGCGCAGCGAGCGGGATGGCCACGACCAGCGCGACCGCCGAGGTCAGGCAGCTGACGAGCGCGGTGCTCGCCCCCCAGTCGACCAGGGGCTTGAGCGCGCCGGCCGCTGCCTGGAGAGGCGCCGGGGCCGCCAGCCACCCCCCCAGCACGTCCGCGCCCGCCCCCGCCACCAGGATGGCGAGCAATCCGAACGGCGCAAGCAGCACGCCCCAGCCCAGCACGAACAACCCTTCGACCAGCCCCGCGCCAAAGCCGCCCGTCTCCGGCACATCCGCAGTCGTGCCCGTTTTAGGATCGGAGGAGGATGGAGAATCCGCACGCATGGAATGAGGAGCATACCGCCTTGCGCGCGTGCTGGCAAGAACTCTCGGCACGCCGCTTGCAGGAAGCCTCTGACGAACCGCCTGCGCAAGGCATTGGCGAATGTCCCGCGCCTGCAGTGGGGAATTCTCCCACCCGCATGTGGGCGCCTGCGACACGGGCCGGGACAATTGACAGGTCCACCAGGCCGAAGTAGACTGACAAGCAGACGAAGGGAGCACCCATGCACGCCACGCTTCGATCAACCGCCCTCTGCTGCATTGTCCTGCTCGGCGCGCCTCCGCACGCCTGCAAGCGGGCGATCGGGGCGGCCGCTACCCAGGAAGCGCCGCAAGACCTGCAGATGACCGTGCTCACCACCAAGGGCAAACTCTTCGAAGGCCGGCTGGACGGCTTTGCGAACGGGTTCCTGGTCCTGCGCCAGGAGGATCGCATCCTGGAGATCAGCCCCGCCCACATCCGCGCCCTGTTCGCCAACCGCGCGGACGCGGAGAAGGCCCTCGAGAAGGACGCCTGGCTCGACGCGAAATTCCAGCCGCCGGCCAAAGAGCCGGCAGAACGCCCGCGTCCTCCGGAAGAGCCCGTTTTGCGCCCCCCGGAGAGGCCTGCGGACCCGAAGCCTTCCGACCCCGCGCCCGAGGACCCCGAGAAGAAGCCGAAAGCCACCCTCCCCTCGGACCTGGAGCGGGAGTACTTTGCCAAACAACCGCCGTCCGGGGTCTGGCGGCAGGAGCACTTCTTCGACCAGTGCCTCAAGGACGCCATGCAGGTGGCCCGCGACTACCGGGAGAACCGCCGGGAGGCCTTGCGGGAACGCGCGCACGCGGTCGCCGCCAGGGCCATGGACGCGGCCAAGAATCCGAAGACCATGCTCACGCCGGATCTGTACAAGCCGGTGCTGCTGGCCATGGCCTTCTCGCACGAAGCCGTGCACCTGCTCAAGGACGCGCTCGATCGCGCCGAGGACGAACAGAAGAAGAACGAACTCCAGAACAAGCTGAAGAGCGCCCACAAGGCCCCGGGCGTCTTCGTCTTTCTGCACCGGAAACAGATCCAGGATTCCGACCTGTCCGAGGCGGACAAGCGGACGGCCTCGCTTCGCCTGCGCAAGCTCTTCCAGGCAATCGGCGGCGGCGGCCGGCGACGGCCGGGCGCCCCCCGAACGCGGCCCGGGTTGCGCGAGCGTCCCAACCGCCCCTGAGGCGCGTCTGCGTTCCCAGGGGTTCGGGCCGCCAGCCCTGTCCGCCTCAAGCGGGCAACAGGTTCGGCATTGCAGGGCGTGCCGGCGGCGGGTATACTCGTGTAGGTCCGGGACGCCAGACTGGTCCCCGGCAGCCGACGTCAGACCCGACGTCGTGCCGAATGCGAGGCTTACGGCGAGCCGGTGCTGCGGCAGGCACTCCCATGGCGACCACGATCCGCGAAAACACCACGATCGACGAGGTCTATACCCTGCGACAGCGGCTCGGCGAGGGCGGCATGTCGATCGTCTATCTGGCTGATGTGGATCTCGACCGCTTCGACTACAGGCTGCTCTATGCGTTCACGCAGGTGCAGGGCGAGAGCCAGGGCGAGCGCCGCCGCAAGGCCGAGGCCTTCTGTCAGGAGGTGGCGCGGGACGCCCTCGATCCGGGCACGGTCCGCACCATTCTCAAGGCCCACAAGATCCCGCTACCCGAATCCACCGTGGCCGTCAAGGTCGCCAAGGACGACGTGGACGCCGAGCGCTTCGAGGCCGAATGGCGGAACCTGCTCTGCCTCAACCAT
>CAZBZG010000208.1:0-8526 GCA_964496245.1 uncultured Planctomycetaceae bacterium
CCGTGGTCGTGCTGCTCGTGCGGTGGCGGGCGCCGCTCTGCTGGCGGCGCAGAACCGCGGCTCTCCTCGCCGGCGTCCTGTGTGCCGAGCTGGTCCTGGAGCTCCTGGGCTGGCTCGTCTGTATCCCCGGGATCGACACGGCCGAACACATGCCCTACGCGCGCGTCATCTGGACACAGGAGGGGGCCAGCAGCGGCATGATGAACCGGCACGGCTGGTACAGCCGCTCGTTCCGGGGCAAGACCGAGCAGCGCCTGGTCCTCATCGGCGACAGTTTCGTGGAGGCGCTCCAGGTCGACGTGGACAGGCACATGGGGACCCTGCTGGAGACGCGGCTCAATGGAAATGCGCCCCCGGCGTCTCAGACCGAGGTCCTGGAGATGGGGCTGCTCGCCAGAGGGCCGGCCTACTACCTCGAAATGCTGCGCCACGCGCTCGAACACTACCGGGTCACCGAAGCCGTGGTCTGCGTCTTCCTCGGCAACGACTTCCAGAACAGCCAGCCGGAATGGCAGAAGGTCGACGCATGCAGCCACATCTACTACGATCTGGCCGAGCAGGGGCAGGCGGTGCTCCGGCCCGCATCACGGGCCGAGCAGCAGGGCTTCCGCAAGAGCATGGTGGCGGATATGCGCTCCCCGCTGTGGCAGGGCTACCGCATCCTCAAAACCCACTGCATGCTGCGGCAACTCTGGCATGCGGTCCGGCGGGGATGGAAGCAGCGGGGCCGCGTTCGCGCATCCGGGGGGGAGGATGGGGGCGGGCTGGGATGCGTGGGCCAGACGCCGGATCTGTTCTGGGCCGGCGGCCAGCGGTCGCCGCTGGCCCGACGCACCGAAGCGATCGTGCAGGGCATTCTGGAGCTCTGTCGCCAGGAGGCCCGCGCGCAGGGCGCCGAGCTGTACGTGCTCACCATTCCCTACTTCCCCCCGCGCTTCTACCGCGACAACGAGGGGCGAGACTGGTCCACCCGGCTCGGAGACTACGATCTCCTAGTGCCGGAGGCGGCGCTGGCCGCATGGGCGGAGCGAGCCGACGTTCCGTTCCGTTCGCTCGCGGAGGCCATGCGGCGCGAGGCCCTCACGGTCGAGGACGTCCGGGGGCTCTTCTACCACAATGGGTCGGGGCATCTCTCGGCCGACGGCCATGCCTTCGCCGCCCAGCAGATGGCCGCATGGGTGAGGGCCCGGCGCGCTGCCGGCCGCAAGCCCGTGGCAGAATCAGCCTCCGTTCCCCCGCCTTCTGGCGCGCCTGTGGTTGAGGGAATGGTGTCGCCCGGCCCGCGCGCGAGGGATCGCGCACCCCTACAGTAGTTCGGCGATCTGCACGGCGTTGAGGGCCGCGCCCTTGAGTAGCTGGTCGCCCGCGACCCACAGGTCGAGGCCCCGGCCGTCCGGCTGGCTGATGTCCCGTCGGATCCGGCCCACGAGCACGTCGTCCTGGCCGGTGGCGTCGAGCGGCTGGGGCGAGCGGTTCGCCTTGCGGTCGTCGAGAATGCGCACGCCCGGCGCCTCTTGCAGGAGGTCGATCGCCTCCTGTTCGGAGATGGCGTCGGCGAACGTGAGGTTGATCGCCTCGCAGTGCGCCCGCAGGACCGCGACTCGCACGCACGTGGCCGTGACGTGGATGTCCGGCGCGTCGAAGATCTTGCGGGTCTCGTTCACCATCTTCATCTCTTCCTTGTTGTAGCCATTCTCGCCGATGTCCGAGTCGTGGCTGAAGAGATTCATGGCGATGGGATGCGAGAAGACCTTGGGCTCGTAGGACTGCCCCGCCGCCCAGGCGCGCGTCGCCTCCTCCAGTTCCTCCATGGCCGGCCGGCCCGCCCCCGATGCGGCCTGGTAGGTGCTCACCACGATCCGCTCGACCGGCTTGGCCTTGTGGAGCGGCCAGACGGGTACGTTCATGATGATCGTCGAGCAGTTGGGGTTGGCGATGATGTTCTTGGGCCGGTGCTGGATCGCCTCCGGGTTGACTTCGGGCACCACCAGCGGGCACGCCGGGTCCATGCGGAACGCCGAGGAATTGTCGACCACGACAGCCCCGGCCGCGGCCGCGGCCGGGCTGAAGATCTTCGACTGGTCGGCTTCTACGGCCATGAGCGCCAGGTCGATGCCGTCGAACGAATCGGACGTGGTCTCCTGGATGGTCAGCGTCTCTCCCTTGAAGGAGATCTTCTTGCCGGCCGAGCGGGCACTGGCCAGTACGCGCAGCTCTCCCAGCGGGAAGTCGCGCTTCTCCAGGCAGGTGAGCATCTCTTGTCCCACGGCGCCGGTGACGCCGACGACAGCAACGTTCTTGGTCATTGGATCCGGTCCTCCGGTTCAGTGCGTCCCAGTCTTTGGCGTTCGCATCGGAAGCGGATGCGCAACGCGGCCGCCCCCTTCCTCTCACCTTCCGGTGGGACGCTTTGTGGAGCGGCCTTGAGGTGAGAGCCTACCGGTGCCCCCATGCCTTGTCAAGGGACCAGGATCGTCTGGTAGGGGGCCCGGTGGCGCTGCGATGCCCGGAACCGCCACTCTTTTCTGTTTGTCATTTGGCGGAGGAACCCTACCATTGCACGGTGGAGCGTGACCGGGAGTCGGAAGGGGAGCCCACGCGAAAGGACGCATCCATGAACAGACGTGTCGTGGTTCTAGCGCTCGCGGCCGTAGCGCACCTCCTCAGTCCAGAGGGCCATGCGGCCAGCATCTTCCCTGCAACCGAGGCGGAGGAGGAAGGAGCGCCGCTCGAAACGCTCGATGCCGGCTGGCGGCTCTTTGTGCAGAAGGGTGATCTCGAGGGGGCCGGGGCGCGGTTCGGCGAGGCTGCGAAGCAGGCGCCCGACCACCCGCTCGTCCTCTTCGCCCAAGCGGCCGTGGCCACCGAAGAGGGACGTTACCGCGAGGCGTTCGAGGCGTGCGTGCAGGCGCTCCAGGGCCCTGCCTGGGGGCCGTGGACGGAGGTGCTCCTGGTCGACAGCGTGGAGCTCCTGCGTTATGTGGAAGAGCCCGCGCCCCTGGTCGCGGCGCTGAGCGAACGGCTCGCGCGCGAGGATCTCTCCTGGATGCAGGCCGCTTTGCTGCGCCGTGCGCTCGCCGGGGTCTACGTACGGCTCGGCCGGACGTCGGACGCCCGCGCCCTTCTCGAGCAGGATGCGTGGGTGCGCGAGTGGCTCGTGATCGGACCGTTCAGCAACCGGGATCGCGCTGGCTTCGGGCAGGCGTGGGGGCCGGAGGAAGGGCTTCCGAAACTCGATCCCGGCGAGACCTATCCGGGACGGGGCCGGCCGGTCGGCTGGTTTCGCGCCCGCAGCCGGTGGGATGGGCGGCTCGACCTCTCGGCGGTTCTGCACCCGGGCACGGAGACGCTGGCCTATGCGGCTACGCTGGTGAAGGCGCCTGCGGACACCGATGCCACGCTCGTACTGGGCGCTGCCGGGGCCGTGGCCGTCTGGGTGAACGGGGAACCGGTCTTCCAGGACGCGACCTACCGCGCAGGGCTTCACCCGTGCCAGACGCTGCTGGCCGTGACCTTGCGGGAGGGGTGGAACCAGATCGTACTCAAGGCGGCGGCCGAGCGCGATGGGGCCTCCCGTCTGTGCATGCGCGTGCTGCCCGCAACGCCGGAAGCGCTCGTGCGATCCGGTTCGGCGGCTGTTTTGGCTGAGCCCCTGCCCCTGTCCGTGGACGAGGCGGACCTGGCCGCGTACGAGCCGCCCGCGGCCGCGCCCGGCCATATCAAAGCCGGCGAAGCTGCGGAGGGCGAAGCCGAGACGGAAGCAGATGGGGAAGGCGACGCGGAAGGCGATCAGGAAGAAGACCAGGAAGGGGAGGAATCAGCTGACGGAGAGGCGGACGGCGAGCAGGGGGGGCAACCCGAAGCGGCGGCGGCCGGGCAAGACGGGCGGAAAGCGGACCAGCCTCCGGCGCCACCCCGTTCATGGGGGGCGCTCGGCTTCTTCGACCAGGAGCTCGCGAATCGTCCCTACAACGCCCTTGCGCTGGTGAGCAAGGCCTACCTGCAGATCCACTACGGGCTGGACGATCCGCGCTGGATGCGGACGCGGCCTCTGCTCGCCAAGGCGGCGCGCGCCTGGCCGCGCTTCCCCCTGGCCCAGGAGCTGGCGAGCGTCGTCCAGCCGGGCGAGAACGAGGCGCGTCAGTTCCTGGAGCGGGCGGCGGCCAGCAGCGAACGCGCTGTCGCCGCCCGGGAACTGCTTCTGGAGCACCTGCAGAGAGGCGGGTTCTTGCGCCAGGCGGAGGAGGGAGCGCGCGCCCTCCTCGAGCAGCATCCGTCGGCTGCGGCGTGGCGCGTGCTCGGCAAGGTGGAGGCGTCGCGCGGTTGGAGGCCCGAGGCCCATGCCGCCTTTCAGAAAGCGCTGGCGCGCGCGCCCCGCTGGAGCGCGCTGTATATGGATCTCGCCGATACCGCTCCCGGCGAGACCGAGACGCTGGCGTCCCTGCGCCGGGGAGAGGAACAGGCCCCGAGCGCCGCGTTGCGCAAGCGTCTGGCCGATCGCCTTCTGCGCCGCCATGCGTTCGAACAGGCGGCCGCAGCCCTACGGGCCGCTCTCGATGTTGATCCCTTTGACGCCGAAGCCTGGGCGGCCTTGGCCGATACGGAGCGGGCTTGCGGCAAGCTCGATGCGGCAATGGAGGCGGTCGATGCCTCCCTGGAATGGCTTCCCCAATCGCCGGTTCTTCTGGAGAAGCTGGGCCGGCTCTCTTTGCAGGCCGGCCAGCAGAGCCGGGGGGTCGGCCTGCTCCGCCAGGCGCTCCGGGTGAAGGCGGACAATCCAGCGTTGGCCGAGTACCTCAAGCAGTTCGAACCCGAACGGACGCGGTTCTACGCGGCACACGACATCGCGTTCGAGACGCTGTCGGGAAAGGAGAAGGGGCCCGAAGACCATCCGCGGCACAACAAGGTCGTTCTGCTCGACCAGGGATTCGTCCGGGTGAATCCGAACGGCACCAAGAGCATGATGATCCACTGGGTGGCCAAGGTGCTGCGGCGCGGTGCTGTTCGGGAGGAGGCGCGGCACAGCATTCCGTACGACCCGGAACGGCAGCGGGTCGAGGTGGTGCGCGCCCGCGTGGTCCAGCCTGACGGCAGCGTGATCGAGAACCCGCGCATCCACGACCGTACATACGGGCAGGGCCGCGGTCCGCAAGCCGTCTACACGGGGTCGTACCGGATCAAGACCGTCGAGTTCCCCCAGGTGAAGGAAGGGTCTATCGTCGACTTCCAGTATACGGTCGAGGACACTCGGGAGAACCTGTACGGGGACGAGTTCGAGGACGCCTTCTTCATCGGCAGCACGGATCCCACGATCCGATTCGAATACGCGGCCGATGTGCCAAAGGAGATGGAGCTCCGCACCGGGCAGGCGGGCACCGACCTGGAGCCCGTGGAATCGGCGCCGGCCGAAGATCGCCGCCTGCTGGTCTGGAAGGCCCGGGATCTGCCCGGCCTGGAGATCGAGCCCCGCATGCCGCCGCGGAGCGAGCTCATCCCCGCGCTGCGTCTCAGCACGTTCCCGGATTGGGACGCGGTGGCGCGCTCGGTCTGGAATCTCTCCAAGGAGCAATTCGTCCTGCCCGAGGACATCCGCAAGGAGGTGGCGGCCCTCACCCGGGAGTGCGAGACCCGGGAGGAGAAGATCGCCGCCATCTACCACTTCGTCACGAGCAAGATCCGGTATGTCAGCATTTCCTACGGCCGCTTCGGCTACAAGCCCCACAAGGCCGAACGGACGTATCGAGCCGGCTACGGCGACTGCAAGGATACGGCCGTGCTCTTCTGCGCCATGCTCCAGACAGTGGGGATCGAGGCGCGGTTCGCGTTGGTCCGCACGTGGGGTCGGGGCAAGGAGCGGACGGGTGTGCCGGGGCGGGGGCTTTTCGATCACGCGATCGCCTACGTGCCCCCGTCCGGCCCCGGGGGCAAGCACTACTGGTTGGATGGCACCACCGACTACTTCCCGTTCGGGGAGCTTCCCTCCATGGACCGGGATACCATCGCCCTCGTGGTGGGTCCGGACGGCGGCGAGCGGATCGAGATCGATTCCGACCGGGCGGAGTACAATACGACCGTACAGCGCGTGCAGCTGCGGCTCGACCCGGCCGGCGGCGGGACCGTCGCGCTTCGCGAGTCGGTGACGGGCGCCTTTGCCACGGGATGGTTCATGCCGGGGTTCCGGCGTCTCCTGGAAGCGCCGGCGCGCCTCAAGACCGTGCTCGAACGCCTGGTCGCGCAGCGCCAGCCCGGTGCGACGCTGGAGGACCTCGCCTACGGCGGGAAGGCGATCCAGGATCCCGCATGCTGGATCGCCTTTGGCTTGACGTCGGACACGCTGCTCCAGAAGGAGGGCCAGGTGTTCAAGTGTCCCTGCGTCTTCTTCCGTCCCCTGGCCGTTCCCCTCAAGCTGAGCGAGGTCTTTGCGACCCAGCGGGAGCGTACGCATGACCTGATGCTGGGCATCCCCTGGACGCGCACCGTTGCGATGGAACTCGTGCTGCCGGAGGGCGCCGTGCTTCGCAGTCTGCCCGAGGACCTCACGCTCGAGCATCCGTTCGGCGTGTTCCGGCGGTCCAGTGCCAAGACCGAACAGGGCGCTCGTCTGGAGATCACGCTGGCCCTCACGGTGCGCCGGCTCGCGGTCGACGACTACCCCGCGTTCAAGGCCTTCTGCAATCTCGTGGACAGCGCCGAAGGCGAGCGTGTAATCTATCAGCTGCACGAGGCGCCCGCGGCTGAAGATCCGGCTGGCGAAACGGACGGCGCGGGTCAGGCGGACCCCGCACGAGAAGCGGAGACGCACGCCGAAGAGGAAGACAACGACGAAGAGAAAGACAACGACGAAGAGGCGGCGGAGCACGAGGCGGAACAGCAGGACGAGGAGAAGGCAGCGCGCGATGCTCCCGGAGGGGAGGGGACCGGTCCCGCTCCGTGACAGGGCGCGCTGCGGGGCGTGCGGTGCGGGAGGCCCAAGCGATTCGGAGGCAGCGGGTTGTCGGATGCGCCCGCCCGGCGCGCCTGTGCGGAATCGCTCCGCGGACCGGGCGAGGAAATCGCATCCCACGCGCGAGAGGAGACCTCATCATGACGGACCAAGAACAGGAACGACCGACGCAGGAACCGGCGCGCGAAACGGACGCGGCGCCCGAGCGAGAGAGAGACGCGGGCGACGGTTCAGAGGAAGCATCCGAAGCGGCGCGTGCTGATGCGCAGACGTCGACCGGTACGGCGGTGCAGGAAGCGACGTTGATCCAGTTCCTGTCCGGGATGGCGGCGCAGGCCCTCATGCACTTGGGGCTCATGGCCAACCCGATTACGGAGAAGATCGAAGTGGATCTTCCCAACGCCGAGTACTCGATCGATCTGCTCCGCATTCTGCAAGAGAAGACGAAGGGGAACCTGACCGAAGAGGAGGATCGGTACCTCAAGAACGCACTGTACGAATTGCGCATGCGGTACGTGCAAGTGAGCAACCGGAGCGACGCGACGGATGAAGAGAGCAAAACCGACGATGCGTCGTGAAGACGGATGTTCGCATGCGCCCCTTTTTTTTTCATGGTAGAGATTTTTGTTTGACTTCATTACGATGAAACGAATATACTCTTTGAAAATGCGGAGAATGCGAGGGCGCAAGTTTTTCGATGGGTGCTCTGGAAGAGAGGATTTGCATGGCAACAAGATACGTCTACTTTTTCGGCGGCGGCAAAGCAGACGGCAAGACTGAGATGAAGGAGTTGCTCGGCGGCAAAGGCGCCAATCTCGCCGAGATGACCAACGCAGGCCTTCCTGTTCCTCCGGGCTTCACCATTTCGACAAAAGCGTGCCAGGATTTCTACGAGGCCGGCAAGAAGTGGCCCAGGGGGCTCGCGGCCGAGGTCAAAAAGAACCTCGCGCAGCTCGAGAAGGTCAGCGGAAAGAAACTGGGGGATCGCGAGAATCCCCTTCTTGTTTCGGTCCGCTCGGGCGCGGCGATTTCCATGCCGGGCATGATGGACACGGTGCTGAATCTCGGTCTCAATCAGGACAGCCTGCGCGCGCTCATCGAGGCGACCGGGAATGAACGGATGGGGTGGGACGCCTATCGGCGCTTCATCAACATGTTCGGCGACGTGGTCATGGGTGTGCCCCACGAGGCGTACGAGAAGGAACTCGATGCGGTCAAGGAGAAGTATGGGGCCGAACAGGACACCGACCTCGATGCGCACCAGCTCCAGGAAGTGGTCGATCGCTACCTAGCGGTCTACCGCAAGCACACGCGCGAGCCCTTCCCCACCGATCCCCAGGAGCAGCTGGAGAAGTCCATCGACGCTGTCTTCGGTTCCTGGCACAACCCTCGCGCCGTCACCTACCGACGCCTCAACGAGATCCGGGGGCTTCTCGGCACGGCCGTCAACGTCCAGACCATGGTCTTCGGCAACATGGGAGACGACTCGGGCACCGGTGTGGCCTTCACGCGTGACCCGTCCACGGGCGAGAACAAGTTCTACGGCGAGTACCTCCTGAATGCCCAGGGCGAAGACGTGGTGG
>CAZBZG010000209.1:0-489 GCA_964496245.1 uncultured Planctomycetaceae bacterium
GTCGGTGGAAACGGTCTCGGGGTTGCAGTTCATCATGATGGAGGTGAGGCCGCGTTCGCGGATGGCGAACGACGCGTGGCAGCAGCAGTAGTCGAACTCGATCCCCTGGCCGATGCGGTTGGGCCCGCCGCCGAGGATGAGCACGCTTCCGGGCGCGGGATCGCGTGTCTCGTTCTCGGTTTCATACGTCGAGTAGTAGTAGGGCGTGGCTGCCTCGAATTCGGCGCCGCAGGTGTCGACCAGCCGAAAGACCGCTTGCACGCCGGAGGACGTGCGCGCGGCGCGCACCGCGGTCTCGTCTGCAGCGAGCGCATGGGCGAGTTGCTTATCGCTGAAGCCCAGACGCTTGGCGCGCGTCAGGCGGTCGGGGGAGATGGCGTCGAGCGTGTTGCCTGCGAGATCCTGCCCAGCCTCAACGAGCGCGCGCATGTGCTCCAGGAACCACGGGTCGATGCGCGTGAGTTCGTGGATGCGGTCCGTGGTCATGCC
>CAZBZG010000209.1:499-8505 GCA_964496245.1 uncultured Planctomycetaceae bacterium
AGCCGGCCGCGGTTGGGGACGGCGAGCTGCCGTTCGAGGTCTTCCGTCTCCAGGTAGTCCGGATCGGACGCTGCCGGGTCCCGGCCGTCGGCGCCGAAGCCGGCCCGGCCGATTTCGAGCGAGCGCAGGCCCTTCTGCAGGGCCTCCCGGAAGGTGCGGCCGATGGCCATGGCCTCGCCCACGGACTTCATCTGGATGGTGAGCGTCTCGTCCGCGCCCGGGAATTTTTCGAATGCGAATCGCGGGATCTTGACCACGCAGTAATCGATCGTGGGTTCGAAGCAGGCCGGCGTCTCGCGCGTGATGTCGTTCGGGATCTCGTCGAGCGTGTAGCCCACCGCCACCTTGGCCGCGATCTTGGCGATGGGAAAGCCCGTGGCCTTGCTCGCGAGCGCGGACGAGCGGCTGACGCGCGGGTTCATCTCGATCACCACGAGACGTCCGTTCGCGGGATCCTGGGCGAATTGGATGTTGCACCCGCCCGTCTCCACGCCGATGGCCCGGATGATCCGCAAGGACCAGTCGCGCAGCTGCTGATACTCGCGGTCGGTCAGGGTCTGGATGGGGGCGACCGTGATCGAGTCGCCGGTGTGCACGCCCATGGGGTCCAGGTTCTCGATCGAGCAGACGATGACCACGTTGTCCATGCGGTCGCGCATGAGCTCGACTTCGAACTCCTTCCACCCTTCGACCGACTCTTCGATCAGGACTTCCGTGATCAGGCTCGCGTCCAGGCCGCCGGCGGCGATGCGTTCGAACTCCTCCCGGTTGTAGGCGATGCCGCCGCCCGTGCCGCCGAGCGTGAACGCCGGGCGGATGATGCAGGGCAGGCCCACCTCCGCGAGCACGGCGCGCGCCTCATCCATGGTGTGGGCGAGACCGGACTGGGGCAGGTCGATGCCGGCCTCGCGCATGGTGGTGCGGAACGCATCCCGGTCTTCGGCGCGGTGGATCACGTCGCGGTCGGCGCCGATCAGTTCGATGTCGAGTTCGTCCAGGATGCCGGTCTGCTCGACCTGGAAGGCGACGTTGAGCGCGGTCTGCCCGCCGAGCGTGGGCAGCAGCGCGCACGGCCGCTCCTTGCGCAGCACCGCAGCCAGAGTCTCGGGCGTGACCGGTTCGATGTAGGTGCGGTCCGCGGTTTCGGGGTCGGTCATGATGGTGGCCGGGTTGGAGTTCAGCAGCACGACCTCGTAGCCCTCTTCCTTGAGCGCCTTGCAGGCCTGGGTGCCCGAGTAGTCGAACTCGCACGCCTGGCCGATCACGATGGGCCCGGCGCCGATGATGCAGATCGTCTTGAGGTCGTCGCGTCTAGGCATGGGACTCCATGAGCTCCATGAACCGGCCGAAGAGATATTCTGCATCGTGCGGTCCCGCGCTCGCCTCGGGATGGTACTGGACCGAGAACGCTGGCAGGCGCTTGTGGCGCAGGCCTTCGACCGTGTTGTCGTTGAGGTTGAGGTGCGTCACTTCAATGTCCGAGGCATCGAGCGAGTCCATGTCCACGCAGAAGCCGTGGTTCTGGGTGGTGATCTCCACGCGCTTGGTGGCCAGGTCCTGGACGGGATGGTTGGCCCCGCGATGGCCGAATTTGAGCTTGTAGGTCGTGCCGCCGAGGGCCAGCCCGAGGAGCTGATGCCCCAGACAGATGCCGAAGATGGGCCGCTCGCCGAGAAGCGCACGCACGGTCTGGACGGCATAGGGTACGCCCTCGGGGTCGCCGGGGCCGTTGGAGAGGAAGACGCCGTCGGGTTCGAGCGCGAGCACATCCTCGGCCGAGGTCTGGGCGGGCAGCACGGTGACCGTGCAGCCGAAGCTCACGAGGGTGCGCAGGATGTTGTACTTGATGCCGTAGTCGAGCGCGACCACGCGTTTGGACCGGCCCTGTTCGACCGGCTTCCACGGGCAGGCTTCGGACCAGGGGTAGGCGTCCTGGCACGTGACCTCAGCCACCAGGTCCCGGCCCACGAGTCCGGGCGAGGCCTGGGCCTGGGCCACCAGGGCATCGGGATCGTGGTCGCCTGCGGCAATGACCGCGCGCATGGCGCCGGCCGTGCGGATGTGCTTGGTGACCGCGCGCGTGTCGATCTCGGTCAGCGCTACGATGCCGTGGCGGACGAGATAGTCCTGGAGCGAGGCGTCCGAGCGCCAGTTGGACGGATGCGGGCAGAACTCGCGTACCACGAACCCGTCTACCTGCGGCCGGGCCGACTCCACGTCCTCGGCGTTCGTGCCGGTGTTCCCGATGAGCGGATAGGTCATGGTCACGATCTGGCCGTGGTACGAGGGATCGGTCATGATCTCCTGGTAGCCGGTCATGGAGGTGTTGAAGACCACCTCGCCCGCGGCCGTGCCGGGCGCGCCAAAGGCTTCGCCCGTGAAGACGCGGCCGTCTTCGAGTGCGAGCAGACCCTTCATGCGGCGGCTCCTTGATCGACGGATGCTGGATCGCAGTGCGGATGATAGGGATGCTTGCCACAGAGAGCGCAGAGGGGGCAGAGAAGCAGGTGGCTTGACTTGACCACGAAGAGCACGAAGGGCACAGAGAGCCTGAATGTATGGGCATCCAGACAGCATCTGCGCCACTTCAAGAGTACCCTTCTTCGCGTTCTTCGTGTCCTTCGCGGTGAATTTAACAAGTCCCTGTGGTCTCTGTGTCCTCTGTGGTGAGAAGGTGCCATGCTCATTCGTAGGTTCTCCCTCCCGCGCCCACGGTCTGATTCTCCCGGGCGCGTTCGTAGAGTTTGTTCCCCCACGGCGTGGGGTAGGTGCCAATGACGCAGCCGAGGCAGAGGGTGTCGCGTTCGCAGCTGAGGCAGTCGGCCACATCCGGGACCGAGAGGTAGCGCAGGCTGTCCAGGTGGAGCGCCCGGGCCATCTCCGCCTGGGCCGCGTCCGACGGCGTGCCATCGTAGTCGGACGGCACGAACCGGGGCGCGAAGAGCTCGCCCAGGGTGGACATGTCGATGCCGTAGAAGCAGGGCGCCACAATGGGCGGGCAGGCCACGCGCGCGTGCACCTCCCGCGCGTTGCCGCGTTCGCGGAGCACGTCGGCCAGGGCCTTCAGGGTGGTGGCGCGCACGATCGAGTCTTCGACCAGGAAGACGCGCTTGCCGGAGAGGACCGACGGGAGCGGGGTGTACTTGTCGAGCGCGCTCCGTCCGCGCACGGTCTGGGGCTGGATGAAGGTGCGGCCCACGTACCGGTTGCGGATGATGCCCTCCATGCAGGGGATGTGCATGCGGAACGCGAACGCGTCGGCCGCCGCCTTGGCCGTGTCCGGCACGGGGACCACCACCGCATCGTCGCCCGCGGGCTGGTCTTCCCGTTCGGCCAAACGGGCGCCGGCTGCGGCGCGGGACTGGTAGACGCCCGTCTCGTCCAGAACGCTCGCGACGTTGGCGAAGTAGACCCATTCGAAGAAGCATCGTGCCCGGCGGGAACTCTCGGCGTACGGCTCGATGCGCAGCCGGCCGTCGTCCACGAGGGCCATGTGCCCGGGTGCGAGCGCACGGATTTCGGAGAAGCCGAGGTTGGCGAGCGCCACGGACTCGCTCGCGGCCGCGAAGAGCCGCCCCTGGACGGCGTAGCACATGGGCCGGATGCCCAGCGGATCGCGGGCTACGAAGAGCCGCCCCAGCGCGTCGAGGAAGACCATGTTGTACGCGCCGTCGAAGTCGGCGGCGAGGGAGCGCATGACCGCGGGAAGCGTGGGCGACCGGTCGCCGCGCAAGCGGAAGGCGAGCGCGTGCATGATGATTTCAGTGTCGGTGTTGAGCGAAAAGTGGTACTCCTCCTTGGCCAGCAGCCGGTCGCGCAGGTCCGTGAAGTTGGAGAGCGTGCCGTTGAACGCGAAGCTGAACCATTTCCACCGCCGGCCATGGTGGCGCTCGAAGGGCTGGGCGTAGCGCGTGTCGTCCTTGCCGGAGGTGGAGTAGCGCGTGTGGCCGATCGCGGCCCGGCCCGCGTACTTGTTGAGAATGGCCTGCTGCTTCTCCGGATGGGCCATACGGAAGACTTCGTGCACGGAGCCCACCGCTTTGTAGGTGTCCAGGATCTGGGCCCGCTGCGGGTTGTAGGTGCTGAGGCCCGCGGCGAGCTGTCCGCGGTTCTGGAGGTTTAGGAGCATGGACGGGATCAGGGGCGCGACATTGTCCTGTTCCACGAGCTCGCTCGCCGGTCCTTCCGGGGCCGCGGGTTGGGCCAGCCACGCCAGGGCGGCCACGCCGCACTCGTGGTCGATGGTTTCGCTCACGGGGCCCTCCTCATCCCCTCGGGTTCGCCCAAGGAGCATACGCACGGGCGGGGGCGAGGCCAAGGGATTTTCGCGGGGGCTCTTGGGTGGTCCTGGTTCCTGAACAAAGGCGTGAGGCGCCCCGGATCCTTCGGGATCGTCGGTTGCGTGGTTTCGATCCCGATTTCGAGTTGGATTTCGAGTTGGATTTCGGTTTCGTACGGAGAGTTGCAGTGGATCATCCTCCGTCTCCTTCCTGGTAACACACGACCCGCTGCTGGGGGGCGCTGGCGTTGAGGGTGAAGGCGAGCGGTGGGGTGGCCTCCCGCGGATCGATCACCCGCAGGACTTCGGACCAGCCGGCGTCGTTGGGGAGGAGTTGCGAGAGCCGGTTGGGCGCGGCCTCGAGGAGCGCCTCATGGATCCACCCGTGTTCGCCGTCCGGGGTGAGTGCGAGGTACAGGATGTCGGCCTCGACCAGCTCGTTGAAGAAGTGCGTGCCCAGGCTCACGTCCGGCACGGTGCTGCCCGCGTCGGTCACGATCTCGATGATCGCGTGTACGCGATCGATTTCGGAGAAGTGGGTGGGCACGCCCAGGGCGGGCGTGGTCGTGCACCAGCGGCCCGGCCCCAGAAGCAGCACGCCCTGGTGCCGCTTCCGGTCGAGCAGGCGGTTGATGCGGCCGAGTACGCGGGCGAGTGCGTAGCGTTCCTTCATCGTGCAGCGGGCGTAGGCCGTGGGCACCACGTAGAGGACGCGGTCCACGGCGAGTTCCCGGCTGCGTCCGATCACCGGCCCGGTCGATCGCAGGAGGCAGTCGGCGTCCTCCACGTGCGCAGGCGGGTCGGGTACGCGCCCGCCTTCGCGCACCTGGAGGGGCCGGCACTGGAGGAGGTTGATCCGGTGGGTGCCGTCGTCCAGGAAGTTCAAGGTGAACTCGATGTCCACGGGATGGCTGTAGGTGGCTTCCAGCGCTGAGAGGATTTCGCGCATCTCCTCGGGGAAGGCGCTGTCGCGCAGCAGGCGGTCGAAGGTGAGGACCCAGGGCACGATGTCCCGCCGGTCGCGCTGGCGGCGGAGGCGTTCGAGCTCGGGGTCGCGGCTGACGAACCAGTCGAAGGGCAGCGCCTTGCACGACCGGGCGACCGTTGTGAAGTCCTCGGACGCGTGGGTGTCGGCTTCCAGGTCCAGCAGGTCCACGCGGTGTTGGGCGTGGGCACGGATGGATGCGGAGCCGTGGTCGGGTCGCCGGCTCGGGGCGTTGAGCGCCACCACGCGTGTGTAGTCGTCGTCCGCCCGGTCCACGGCGCGCGTGCCCAGGCCGAAGACGAGGCGCAGCACACCGGCGTGCGGATCGATCGACGGCGACCAGGCGTAGGGGTTGAAGCTGAGGCCCACGCCTGCGGCTTGCGGCAGATGGTACCGATCGTACCGGGCGCCCGAGACGCGCTGCACGAGCAGAGCCATCTGCTCATCGCGCTGGAGCAGTCCCCGCTGGGCGCGGTAGCGCAGGGCGGCCTCGCTCATGGTGCTCGCGTAGATGCGCCGCACCGCGTCGGTGAACTGTTCGAGCCGCTTGGCGGGCGACCCCTGGTTGACGCAGAAGACGCTCTCGTACTTGCCGGCAAAGGCGTTGCCGAAGCCGTCCTCCAGCAGGCTGCTCGAACGGACGATGATGGGCGACTGGCCGAAGTAGTCGAGCATGTCCTGGAAGGACTCCATGATGTAATCGGGAAATGCGCCCCCGAGGATCTTCTGGCGCGCGGTCTCGGCCTCCGCGAGGTAGGCGTCCTGCTCCTGCTCCTTCTGTTTCTGCTTGAGCCACCAGATGTCGTTCTCCACCAGATACGTGTAGAAGACGTCCGCGCCGATGAAGAAGCTGTCGTGCGGCTCGAGCGTGGCTTTCAGGGCCGGGTGCTGTTCGCGCAGGATGGCGCGCGCCACGAGCATGCCCACGGACTTGCCGCCGATCAGCCCCGTGCCGATCATGCGCCGCCGGATCGCGAGGAGATCCGAAAGCTTCAGAAAGCGGGACGCCAGCTCGAGCATGCGTCCGCTTCGGGCCACGGCCATGCGCAGCAGCCGGTCCTTGGTCTCCCGTTCCTCTTCGGGCGTTAGGCCGCCGCGTGCACGCGTCGCCTGCAACTGTTCGGCGCGCGCAAACGCCTCGTTCCAGAAGCCCGGCCGCCGTCCGGCGCCGTCCGAGCGCGTCCACGGCACGTCGCGCAAGATCTCCGTGACGGTCACGCTGTCGGTCACGGGCCGGAACGTTTCGCCCTCCCAGACGTGGGGCATGTAGAGGGTGGGCGAATGGCGGTGTTCGACCTTGAGCGGGTGGAGGATGATCGCGTCGGGGTGGCGATAGACGTCGATCACGATCTGCGCGGTTTCGCTGATGGGCGTGGTCGCGTGGGTGGAGTGCTGTTCGCGCAGGAGCGGAAAGAGGGCCAGTCCCTTGTGGGCCAGGACGTAGGGGCAGGTGAGCATGAAGAAATTGCCCACCATGCGGTCGCTCGACCAGTCGACCACGAGTTCGCTCAGCGAGTCGAAGACGAAACGACCGGCCGCGCCCACGCGGCCGATGACCTTGTGAATCTCGGCGATGAAGGATTCGAAGCTGACTTCGGGGTGGAGCTCGCAGGTCAAGACATCGTCCGCCGGTTCGACCAGCGGCGGGTGGTCGGCGAAGCGGAAGTAGACCACCTGGTTGCCGTGGGCCCGGGCATGCGCGCAGTACGGCGTTACGAACGGCAGCACGTCCTCGATCGTCTCCACCTGCCAGACCAGGTTGTCGCCCGCGATCAGGCCCTGGAGCACGGTATCGAGGCCGGGGAGCCCGGTGCTCAGGGCTTGCGGGTCGGTTGCGGTCTGCATGAGGGGCTCCGCTGGCGCCTTGGGTCGGAGGGACGCGCTCCTGCGCGTCCGCAACGCTTGGCGTGACGCACGGTCCGGCAAAAGCCGGACCCTCCGATTCGCCTTCTACACCCCCAGCCGTGCCATGGGCGCGCAGTCGGGCAGAGACGTCTCGCCCATGAGGTCCTCGTCCACCGTATGCGCGAGGCGGCGGCCGCCGGCCATGGCGCCGACCACGAGCCACGCGCCCGTGGCCATGTCGCCGGCCGCGTATACGCCCGCGACCGACGTGCGCATGCGCTCGTCCACCTGCACGTTGCCGCGCGCGTCGTACGCCACCCCGAGTCCGTCGGGCAGGCCCTCGTGGACCGGGTGCACGAACCCGAGCGCCAGGAGGACCAGGTCGGCGTCGAGCGTGAATGCCGTCTGCGGCACGGGCTCCATCTGCATGCGGCCGGTCTCCGGATCGCGGGTCCAGCCCACCCGATCGCATTCCAGTCCGGTGACGCGTCCGCCCTCGGTCCGGAAGGCGGTGGTGCGCACGCTCCACTGCCGGTGGCCGCCTTCTTCCTGGGACGAGCTCGTGCGCAGGATCTTCGGATAGAGCGGCCAGGGCGTCTCCGGGCTCGTCTCGTCCGGCGGCCGGGGCAGGATCTCCAGTTGCTCCACGCTCGCCGCGCCCTGGCGCAGGGCCGTGCCCATGCAGTCGCTGCCCGTGTCGCCTCCGCCCAGGATGACCACGCGCTTGTCCGTGGCGAGGATCTCTTCGTCCGGCGGCATGGCTTCGCCCGCCACGCGGCGGTTGCTCTGGGCGAGGAAGTCGAGCGCGAGATGGACGCCCGCGGCGTCGCGTTTGGGTACGTCCAGGTCCCGCGCCACGCTCGAACCCGCGCAGAGAGAGACCGCGTCGAACTTCTT
>CAZBZG010000210.1:0-8480 GCA_964496245.1 uncultured Planctomycetaceae bacterium
GATTGTTGAGCACGTCGTTGAGCGGGGCGTTGCCGGTCAGCATGACGACGGGGACGTCGCCTTGGGCGCGGAGGCGCTGGAGCACCGTATACCCGTCCATGCCGGGCATCAGCACATCCAGGACGACCAGGTCGGGCGCTTCCCGCGCGAACTGCGCCAGCCCCTCTTCGCCCGACGCGGCCGTGTGGACCGCATACCCCTCTTGCTCGAGCAGCTTGCGCAACAGGCCCAGAAAGGCCGGTTCGTCGTCGATGCAGAGTATGGCGCTGGGGGACGCATTCGGTATCCGGCTCATGGGAGAGTGCGATCCTTGGGAGGTCACGAAGCGGGATCGTCGCCTGGGTCGAGCCGATGCGCCAGGGCGCGCCGGGCCGCGCTGCGGATCCGGGCCACGGGAAACGGCTTGGCGATCACGTCGAACACCTCCAGTTCCTCCATGACGTTGAGATCGATCCCCGAACCGGACAGGACGATGATGGTGGGGTGCGCAGCGGCGTCCCGGTCTCGGATCTGCCTGATGAACTCGATGCCGTCCATGCCGGGCATCAGCTTGTCCGTGAAGATCACGTCGTATCGCTTCTCGGCGGAGCGCTCCAGTGCCTCCCGCCCGCTGCTGGCCACGTCCACGTCGTGTCCGTCGAGGGACAGGATGTTCGTGAGCAGGCGCGTCATGATCGGATCGTCGTCCAGGACCAGAATGCATCCGTTCATTCCGAAGTCCCCCGGTGCTATAGCCCGGTGTGACCGGAGCCCCTCCTCTCGTCAGTATTCCAGATGGCGCGGCCTTCGTCAACCACGGGGACGAATTTCCGTGCCCGCCGGGCTCTGCGAGGAGCGGAGCGCGCCATGACAGGCCTGTCTGCCCCATCCGGGCCTTCGCGCCGAACGGTGGGCGCTCGGGAAGCGCCTGCCGCGGATCCGTACTTGACAGCTCCGCGACCGGCGGTCTAATACGCTACCAGGGCGGTTCTGTGGCAATGCCCGGCGTGCCTCCAGAGGAGGGTTCCCGTGTTGCGATGCCTCTCGGCATCCCTGTTGGCCGCCCTGCTGGCCGCGTGGGGCCCGACCGCGGGTGCCGAGGCCGCGGCGCCGCCGGAGCCGTCCGTCTGCAAGCTCGATCATCCGGCGGCCGAGCGCGTCAACCGTTGGTACGCCCAAGGCACGGCAGCCGGAAACGCCGGCGACTTCTATGACAACCGGGACCGCGGTCACTCCCGGCTCCGCGTCGAGCAGTTCCCCCAGCTCCAAGTCGTGGCCTACACCGAGGCCGAGCGCAAGCGGCGGCAGGACTGGGCCGCGGCCCGGCGCGTGGTGCCGCACGTGACGATCGGGAACTCCTCCACCTCGGCGGGTCCCCGGGCGGGCGGCAGCAACCCGCGCCAACACTACGTGTCCGCGCGCGGCCTCGAACTCCTGGAGCGGCAGTACCGTGGCAACAACCTCTACGTCTACCCGGAACACCGAGACCACGACCCCGGCCGCCACGGACGCGGCGGGTATGGGGATTTGTACCCGACGAACACGCCCTACCTCATCATCAGCCAAGGGTCCTCGGGATCGGACCGGGTCTTCTTGCGGGCCTGCGCACTGACCCTGGCCGCCTTCCAGCCGGCGGTCAAACAGCGGCTGGCCAAAGCGGGTCTGCTCATGCCTGCGGTGCAGATGATCTTCCGCATGAGCAACGCGAACGTACAGACACCCGAGCGCTACCTGACGGGCACGGCCCACCCCACAGTCTTTGAAGGCAAGCAGGTGGACATGGTCGCCATGGTCGAGCGGGCCCACGCGCTCGAGCCCGACGCCCTGCCCCCGCTCGTCCAGCTCGAGGTCCTCGCCGAAGACCGGGCCGTGGCGGGCGAGGATCACTTCGACCTGGGCAGATCCGAAGAGCTCTGCACCACGCCTTCCGTAATCGCCCGGATCCACCGCCGCCGGGCCCAGACATTCCGCCTCACGGTGAGCGCGAAACCGAGCCTGGACCTGCACGGCAAGCCGCTCCGGTTCGCGTGGGTGGTGTTGCGCGGCGATGCGGAACGCATCCGCATCGAGACGCGGGAAGACGGGGCTGTGGCCGAGATCGCCGTGCCCTACCACCATCGCCGCCCCGTCGCCGAGGACGCCCGCATGACCTCGCGTCGCGTGGACATCGGCGTGTTCGCGCACAACGGGGCCCACGATTCTTCGCCGGCCTTTGTTACGGTCTATTCCCTGCCGAACGAGTTCCGGACCTATGCGCGAGACGGCCGCCCGATCGCCATTCACCACGCGGCGGGGGACACCACGATCGATGCGAGCGGCGGCCCGTTGGGGCGGCACCATCCGGTCGCGGACTGGGGCAGGCTCCTTGCCTGGGTGGGGGAGGAGGCCGAAGGGGTTGCCGCGGACACACTGCGGGCGCAGTTCAGCGAAGCGGAGCTCGCCGCACTGCGGCGCACGGCCGCGGCATTCGGTGAGCAGCAGGCCGAGACCGCGAAGCAGGAAGCCGTGCTTCAGGCAGAGACGCGGGAGGCCCGGGACGCCCTGCACGCGGTCCGCGAGGCGGTCAAGATCGCGAAGAAGGAAGTGGCAGCCGCCGAGGCGGCGCTCGGCGAGTCGCCGGCGCCCGAGGCGAAGGCGCGTTTCCAGGCGGCCAAGGCGGCCCGCCAGGAAGTGACGAAGAAGGAGCGCGTCGCACGGACCCGTCAGAAGACGCTCAAGAAGCGGGGCGAAGACCTGCAGCGCGCGCTGGCGGCCGTGTTGCAGGCGCGGGATCCGGCGGCCGGGGCGTCGGCCCAAAAACTCGTGGAACGGGCGCTGCGCGTGATGCGGGACAATGTCGGCTTCTACGTGGAGCGGGCCGACGTGATCGCCGGCCTCTGCCGCACACGCGCGACGCCGCGCGCGCGCCAGGACTTCGAGGCTGCGCGCCGGCGGGCCTTTCACATGGGTCCCTTGCGCAAGGATGCGGCCGGCGATCTCGTGTTGGACGTTGTCGTTCCCGGCGACCGGCCCGCGGGCGAGCGGCTCACGCGCGGCGAACGCTACGAGCTGAGACGCCTGCACCTGGCGGTGCTGCGGGATTTGTTGTTTCCCGCATGCCTGCGCTGGCGGGCGGCCGAGGACTATGTGGACACGCGCCTCGCGCAGAAGAAGTCCTGGCGCGAGGTCTTCGAGGTGGACGAGGCGGGCGCCCTGACGGGCTGGACCCGGTACGAACCGGATGCGGTCCACCGGTTCACGGCCAGCGGGGATCTGGTGGTCGAGACGGACGAGGCGGGCCGGCCGACCCGGGTGCGCAGGGTCCGCCACGTGCTTGCACTGGAATACAAGGACCGGAAACAGAAGCATCGCCTGGCCGGACGGGTCCTCTTCGATGGCAAGGGATGCACGATCTTCGACAGCCGCGGGCGCCAGGTCATGGACGCGGCCGAGGCGGGTCGCGGGGTGAGGCCCAACCAGGTGCAGTTTCTCGTGCTGAAGCTGCCCGGCGCCGCGGCCGACGCAGCGACGCGTCCGTATGCGATCGACGTGAATCATTTCGACGATACGGGCAGGCAGACGGGTTGGACCCGGTATCAGGGCGATGACGTGCTGGAGTACGAGCGCGCCACCGGCGACCAATTCACCGCGCGAGACCGGGATGGGCAGGTCGTTCCCGATGTCGACGTTGTGTACGAGGTGCGCCCCTCAAGCAGCCGGATCGAGCTCGTGCCACGTGGCGATCCTGCGTCACCGGCCCCAACGCCCGACGTGCCGTAACGCAACCGCAGTCACGAAGGGAGGAGAATCCGTGACGTCCCGAACATCCGGTCGCCTGGTCGTATTCGTGGGACCGAGTTGCGTGGGCAAGAGCCCCCTCGCCAAGGCTCTGCAACGGTTTCATCCCGAACTCTACGGGAAGCTCCAACCCGTGGTGCTCTACAATTCGCGCGCGCCGCGGCCGGGGGAGGCCGACGGCGTGGACTACCACTTCCGCACGCGCCAGCAGATCGAGGCGCTGCGCGCGGAGGAGCGGTACGTGGTCATGGACGTGCGCGGCGATCTGCAGGCGCTCGACGTGGAGGAGCTGCATGGTGTGCTCGAGACGGGGGACGCCTTCTTCGAAGGCAATCCCCCGGTGGGCGGGGTGCTCCTGTCCGACGACCGGCTGCGGGACGTGGACCGGTTGAGCGTTTTCATGAGTCCCCTCAGCGCCCAGGAACTCTGCTTCCTGCAGGAGCAGGAGAACGTGGAGCTCCCGGCCGTGGTGACGGACCTGATGCGGCGCAAGCTGCTGCGGCGGACGCGCCGGCAGAAGGGCGAGCTCGGCGGCAAGGATCTGGAGGAGGTGGAGCGCCGGGCCGGCCACGCGTACGCAGAGCTCCGCGAAGCGTGGCGCTACCAGCACGTGATCCCGAACCACGACGGCGAGGACAGCGACAACTGGGAGGCGTTCGGTTTTCCTCTGGGCGATGCGCGGCGGGCCTTCCTGAGCGTGGCCGCCCTGCTCAAGGGCGAAGACCCTCCCGTGGACGAAACCTGGGCGCAGGATCTCCTGCGGCCGGCATGAGCCGTGCCGGTGCAGTCCGCAGCATCGAGGTGTCCTGGATCCCTCCCTTCATTCCTCCGGCGCGTGCTCGCGACGCCGGAACGCGGCGGGCGAGACCCCGACGTGCTGTCGGAAGGCCCGGCTCAGGTGGAACTCGTCGTAGAAGCCGAGGGTGTCGGCCACCTCGCGCAGGGTGATGTCCGGATGAGTCTTGAGCAGGCTGACCGCCAGCGCGATGCGTTTGGCCTGGTGGTATTCGTGGATGGAGCGGCCCGTGGCCCGGCGGAAGCGCCGGGTCAGGCTGCGCCGGCTCAGGTCCACGAGATCGGCGAGTTCGTCGATGCGGAGCTTGCGGTCGAGGTTCTTGTCGATGAACCCGATGGCGTATTCGATGGGTGCGCTCCAGCGCCCGGCCGGTGCCTGGCTCCGGAGGGCGAGTTCGATCAGCAGGTCCTGGAGCAGGGCTTCCGCTTTGCGCCGCCGGAGGGGGATGGGCGAGTGCGTGAGCTGGACGACCTCGGCGAAGCGCTCGCGGATGGCGGGGTCTCCGCCCGTGAGCACGCGTGAGGCGAGGGAAAGCTCGTTTGCGCACGCGTCTCCTGCGCCATCGGCGGGTCCGGCCGGCCGGCCCGGCTGCCAGCGGTCGTCCGGAACAGGTGCGAACAGGATGTTCATGGCCCGGTAGCCGCTGGCCGGCGGAAACGACGCATAGGCGCGGCCACCGTAGAAGAGGATCACGTCCCCGGGATTCATGTCGAACCGCCCTTCCCAATCCTCCATGTTTCGATCGCCCGCCAGCTGGTAGTAGAGAAAGTGCGCCCGGGGCTGGAACAGCAAGCCGGGCCGCCAATTCACATGGACCCGATGGACGAAGTTGGCGTCCACGATCGTGCGGCAACAGGCGATCGAGAGGCGAATGGTCTCCATATTGGCCCGATAATACATGTTTAAGGCTGGCCCGTCAATTCCCCGGCCCGCATCGCCATGGTAGGCTCACCCTGCAAACGCAGGGTCAGCTGAGCGAGCGGCCCGGCGCGAGGATCGTCTTCAAAAGGAGAATCACGTGACACCGCGCGAACGCTGGTTGCGATGCATGCGGGGCGAGCCTGTGGACCGGGTGCCCCTCGACCTGGAGGGGCTGCATTTTGCGCGCCGCGAGGATCTGGCCCGGCTCGCGGACGGCCGCAAGCGGGAGGTGGCCGAGCGCATGTTCGACGAGGCGCACTTCTTCCACGGCGTGCCGGCCCATCTCAACCGGTATCTGGTGACGCCTCCGCAACGCATGCGCGAGACCGGGTGCGAATGGGACGACGGGACCGAGATCCGCACGGGCGAGATCGACACGCCCAAGGGCACACTCGTGTTCCGCCGGGGGCGGCACGCTGCATCGAACACGACCTGGCAGGTCAAGTACCCGGTCGAGAGCATGGCGGACATCGAGAAGATCCGCTCGGTCCCCTGGGAGCGGCCCGAAGCCCTCGCGCCGCCCGACCTGTCTGCTCTTCCTGCAGACTTCGAACGCCGCGGCGTCGTGCGCGCGGGGGTCAGCTCCCCCTTCGTGTGCGTGGCCGCCATGATGCCCTACGAGATGTTTTTGGAACTCTGCGCGACCGAGCTCGGGCTCGTGCGCGAACTCACCGGCATGTGCCTCGAGCGCACGCTCGACGCCCTGGACGTACTCCTCGCCGAACGCACCATCGAGTACGTGTGGATGGGGGGCTGCGAGTGGGTGACCCCGCCCATGGCCTCGCCCAAGCTCTACGAGGAATTGGTCCAGGCGTTCGAGACGCCCATCATCGAGCGCATCCATGCGGCCGGGGCCATCGCGCACGTGCATTGCCACGGCAACGTGCGCGACACCCTGGAGCTCGCGATCGCGCGCGGCGCCGACTACTTCGAGCCGGTCGAGCCCCCGCCCGACGGGGACATCACGTTCGCCGAGGCCAAGGCCGTCACCGCCGGCCGCATGACCCTGGGCGGGAACCTCGAAGCTCGCGTGCTCGAACGCGGCACGCTCGAAGAGGTGGAGGCGGCCACGCACGCGGCCTTCGCGGGCGGGCGCGAGCGCATGGTGCTCCACAACTCGGCCGGCCCCATTGCGGCGTACACGGAGGAGATCCACCGCAACTACATGCGCGTGCTCGATTTCTGGGAGGCGGAGAGCCCGCAAGTGGCGGAGACGGTCCGCGCCGTGCGGGGCGTGGAGAGGGCGGCGTCCTAGAGCCGGCCTCCTAGCGGTCCTGTGCGTTCGGCTCCCTCGGCTCGGGGGAGCTTGTGGAGAACGATCCGGCCAATGCGAGTGTCGGAGAAAACCCGCTTGTGCGCGAGCGCCGCGGCCTACGCGAACCGCGGGAGCTCGATGGTGTCGTTCGTCTCGTCCTGCCAGCGCCGCAGCCGGTCGGCCAAGGCCTGCATGCGGGGCCGCTGCTCGGCCTCGGCTGCGCGGTTGTTCGTCTCGCCCGGATCTTCGGCCAGGTTGTAGAGCTCGTGCTCGCCGAGCGGGCTGCAGTTCAGTTTCCAGCCGTCGGGGCTTACCACTGTGCGCACCGGGTCCCGCGTCGCCGCCGCAATGCGCTCCCGCGGGGCCATGGTCTCCATCCAGTCCGGGACCTGAACCGATCCGTTCACGTCGCCCAGCCCGTTGTTCGGGCCGTTCCACTCGATGCACACGTGCTCTTCCAGGCCCTCGTCCCCGGAACGCTCGACCGCGTGCCGCAGGCTCTTGCCCGAAAGTTCCGCGGGCACGGGTTGTCCCAGCAGATCCAGCAGCGTGGGCACGAGATCGATCTGGCTCACGGGCCCGCGCACGCGCCGGCTTGCCGACTGCCCCGGCAGGCGCACGAGCATGGGCACGCGCACGGCTTCTTCGAACATGACGCACTTGGCCAGAAGCCGGTGGCTGCCCATCATGTCGCCGTGGTCCGAGGTGTAGACCACGATGGTGTTGTCCCGGAGTCCGCAGGCGTCCAGGGTGTCCAGGATGGTGCCTACGTGCGTGTCGACCAGGCTGCAGAGGCCCCAGTAGTTGGCGATCAGGCGGCGCCAGTCGGTTTCGCTCGCGAGCGACTGGCGCCGGTAGTGCTCGGCGAGCAGGCGCGTCTTGAGGGGTTGCGTTTCGTCAGGTACGCATTCGAAGTTCCCCGGCAGTTCGATTGCTTCGGGTGCATGCTGGTCGTCGCGCGGGCCGAAGAAGGGCATGTGCGGTTCGAGGAAGTTCACGTACAGGATCCAGGGGTGTGCGGCGTGCGCGCGGATGAACCGCGAGGCCTCGCGCGCGAGAAAGGCGGGTTTGCTGGATTCCTCGGCGAAGCGGGCGGTCTCGCCGCGGCCGAAGGCCTCGCCGTTTGCCGGCGCGAATCCGTTTTCCACCAGGAAATGATGGTAGCTCGACCGGGCTGCGCGGTCGCGTCCCTCGCGGTAGTGCGAGCGGTAGCCGTCCTCGATGCTGATCCATTCGTCGAACCCGTGCTGGGCGAAGATCTCGTCGCCCAGGTGCCACTTGCCGTGATAGGCTGTAGCGTAGTCTCCCCGCTCGATCCGCTCGGGCAGGCAGGGCGTGTCGGGCGCCAGGGGCACGTTGTTCTCGGTGCACCCGTTGGTGTGGGGCCACAGGCCGGTCATGATGGACGAGCGGCTCGGCGTACACACGGGTTGGGTCACGTAGGCCGGATCAAAAACCACGCTCTCGGACGCGAGCCGGTTGAGATTGGGCATCTGGATTCGCGTATTGCCATACGCGGCCAGGGTGTCGGCGCGCTGCTCGTCGGTGAAGAGGAAGAGAAGATTGGGGGGTGCCATGCCAGGCTCCTTTGCCGGAGGGGGGCCAGAGGGGAGGCCTCAGGCGCCGATCCATCTGTCGATGAGCGGCCACATCAGGTCCGCGTAGAACCGGTGTCCGGCCGGCCCGAAACGGCAGGCGAACTGCGCGGGCGCGCCAGCGGCTTCGTAGATGCGCTGCAGCGCATTGGTGGCG
>CAZBZG010000211.1:0-8451 GCA_964496245.1 uncultured Planctomycetaceae bacterium
AGCCGCCGGCAGGACCTGAGAGATGCTGCGAGAGCGAAGTGGATACCCCCTTTCCGCGCATTTCATTATGCAACGCCACGGTCAGCCTGTCAATGCCTGTCTTCGACCGGAACTCGCTCCGAAATCAGCGGTTAGGGGATATGCTGATTTCGGCACAGGGCTTGTTGTCAGCCAGGCGCGTGAAAACAGAAGCACGATTGGGTCAGTGGAGCATCCCGAAAACAGGAGATCAGACATGTACACGCTTCTCCAGAACAAGAACCAGGCCCTGCGCAAGTCGCTCCTCGCCTTTGCCCGCACGCTCGTCCAGACCCCGAGCCAGAGCCGGCGGGAAGGCGATGTGGCCAACCGCGTCGAACGGGAGATGAAGCAGATCGGCTACGAACAGGTGCTGCAGGACCAGGACGGCAACGTGGTCGGACTCATGCCCGGCCGCGAGGACGAACCGACTGTTCTTCTCAACTGCCACATGGACACGGTCCCGCCCGGTGCTACATCCATGTGGGAGCGAAACCCCACGAGCGGCCGTATGGAGCAGGGCGTCCTCCACGGGCTGGGCGCAGCCGACTGCAAGGGCGGACTGGCCGCCCAGATCTATGCAGGCGCTCTACTCAAGCGGAGCTTGCTCCCGCTCAAGGGGCATCTCGTGGTAGCCGCGACCGTGGCGGAGGAGAACGGCTGCAGCATCGGCGTGCGCAGCCTGATGACGGAGACGCTTCCCGAACTCGGACTCAAGCCCGATTTCGCGATCCTCGGCGAACCCACGGACCTGGGCATCTACTACGGGCACGACGGCTGGACCGAGCTCGAAATCCGCGTGGAGGGCGCCAATCCATTTCACGTCCGGGATGCGACCGGCGCGATCCACCGCGGATTCAGCGCGCGGCAAAAGGCCGCACGCGCCGAGCAGCCGTCCGAATTCCTGTCCACCGAACGCCCCCTCTTTCAGGAGGCCGACGGGACCTGTCGCGCCCTGATCCCGGTCGAGCGCCGGCTCAGCGAGAACGAACCGCCTAGCAGCGTGGTCGCGCAGATCAAAGAGGAAGCGTCCCTCCTCGCCCGACAGAGCGGGAACGTGGCCGTGGATGTGGCGATCTACGAGGAAGAGGAACAACTTGGCACGGGCCGCGTCACCCGCGTTCAGCGCATCACAAACGCCTGGTCGGTCGACCCGTTCCATCCCTTGGTCTTGCGGGCCCGCCAGGCGCTCTCCGCCGCCGGCTGCGCGGTCCGGGCCGGCCGTTGGACACTCGGGCGGCTCGGCATGGGAACCGCGGGCAGCGCGCTGGTCGACACGTTCGACGTGCCCACCGTAGGCTACGGGCCCGGCCACGAGGAGCAGGCGCATGCGGTAAACGAGAGCGTCGCTACCCACAAGATCGTGGAAGCCACCTACGGTACGGCGGCCATCGTCCACAGCCTAGTGGGGGTACCCGTCTACGGATGGACAGCCGACGAACTTTGAGCGACGTTCCAACGCGGAACCCGCGACGCGAAGGAGGCGACACCTCATGAACGTGCTTGTGCTCAACTGCGGAAGCTCTTCGCTGAAGTACCGCCTGATCGAGATGCCGTCCGAACGGGAACGCGCCGGCGGGGAGGCCCAGCGCGTGGGCCCGCCCACGGCCGAGCCGCCCAAGATCTTTCACAACGTTGACGGCCGCAACGAGACCCACGAGACGCCCATGCCGGATCATGCCACCGCCTTCGAGCGCGTCGTGGAACTCCTCGGTCGACAGGAAGGCCTGATACCCGACGTCATCGGCCACCGCGTCGTACACGGCGGGGCCCGGTTCAGCGCACCGGCGGTCATCGACGAGAACGTGCTCCAAGACCTGGACGGCCTGCGCGACCTTGCGCCGATTCACAATCCACCGGCCACGGATCTGATTCACGCCTGCGTGAGGCGCTACCCATCTCTGCCCGAGGTGGCCGTGTTCGACACGGCCTTCCATGCCACGCTGCCGGCCTGCGCCTCCACCTATGCGCTGCCCGCGCATCTGCGCGACGACCTGGGACTTCGCAAGTACGGCTTTCACGGCATCAGCCACCAGTACGTGGTGGAGGAGGCAGCCCGGTTCCTCGAACGTCCGCGCGAAGGTCTGACGGCGGTGAGCTGCCATTTGGGCAGCGGCGGCGCGAGCCTCTGCGCGGTGCGGGACGGGCGCTCCGTCGACAACAGCATGGGCGTAACGCCCTTGCAGGGACTCGTCATGAGCACCCGGTGCGGGGATCTGGACCCGGCGCTGACCCTGCGCCTGCTCGCCCAGAACACGGGCGATGCGAACGCGGTGGAACGTCTGCTCAACAAGGAGAGCGGCCTCCTCGGACTGTCGCGCTTCTCCGGCGACATTCGCGACCTGCTCAGCCGCTTGCCAAACGGAAACGAGCACCACCTTCACCGCGCCCTGCAGGTGTATCTCTGGCGCGTGCGGAAGTACCTCGGCGCCTACCTGGCGGTGGTGGGCGAGGCGGATGCCGTGATCTTCACGGATACCATCGGCGAAGACGTGCCCTACGTCCGATGGGCCGTGTGCGCCGACTTGGACGTGTTCGGGCTCCGTCTGGATGCGGATCGAAACGAAGCGGTCGCATCCCTTCCGGCCGATATCGCAGCGGACGACAGCCCGGTCCGGATCCTGGTGATCCGGACGAACGAAGAACTGGCGATTGCCCGGCACGTGTATGCCACCCTGGGGCCCACGGCCCACACATCCACGGAAGGAGCTGCCGCGTGAACCTCCTCTGCCTGACCCCTGTACGCCGCACGCTCTCGGTCGCCTGGTTTCGCGGCGCCCTTGGCGCACCTGCGTCGCGTCGTCGCATCGAGGCCTATCCCGACCGGATCCCCGACCCGGATTCGGCGTCCGGAGGGACAGGCGGCCTGCTAGGAGCCATCGGCGTCACAGCGAACGAAGCATCCGGGCTCGCGGCCGTGGGAATCCGTGTGCCCTATGGCGGAAACGCATTCGGCCCGCCGGTCCCGGCCGGCCCGGACGTACTCGCCCGGCTCGAACGGCTCTGTGACGAAGCGCCCCTGGCACTGCCTCCCGTGCTCCACCTCCTCCGGCATCTTCAGGAGAAGCTTCCGGAGGTTCCCGTGATCCTCGCGTTCGCAACAGGCTTCTTCGTCGACCTGCCTGAACGGGAGTCCTCCTATGCCCTGGACTGGGATGCGGCCCGTCTGCCGCCGATACGCCGCTACGGATTCCACGGCCTCTTTCACGAAGCAGCCTGCGCACATGCCGGCCATCGACTGCGGAGCAACGGCCGTGCGCTTCGACCGCGGATTCTCTCGATCTGCCTGGAGCCGCGGCCCGAGATCGCAGCAATCCTGTGCGGCCGGCCCCTGATGGTGACGAGCGGCGCGACCCCGCTCGAGGGCCTGCCCGGCCACACGACCTGTGGCGAGATCGACCCGAGCATTCCCCTGCTGCTCGCGGAAAGGCTCGGCTGGGGGCCTGAAAAGACGAACCGCGTCCTCACCCAAGAGAGCGGTCTGCTCGGACTGGCCGGCCGGCCGCTCACCCTGGAGGAGATCTTCCGGTCGGACGCAGCGCCGTGTCCGGCCGTGCGCGCGTTCCTGGAGCGCCGCATGCTCCTGGCCTGCGGGGCCGGCATCGCGGCCCTGGGGGGCCTGGACGCAATCGTCTTCTCCGGACGATTCGCACCTCTGGGGAGCACAATCGGGGATTGGCTCGGGTCCGCCCTCGGGTGCCTGCAGCGCACAGGGCAACCCGCGCCCGCGATCGAACGGTTTCCCGCCTCCATCGAGCAGATCGTGGCCGAACACGCCCTGACCTGCAGCACCCGGCGCCGTTGCTCCGCGTGACCGGCTCCTCCGCCGAGCCGCGGTGGATGCGGCCAAGAGCTGTCCAGAGCGCCGAGGCCCACGCCTGCCACGAGCCGCTCACGACCGGCGGAACGCGCGCCAGTCAATGCCGAGCTTGCGCATTCTGGCCCGGAGCGTGTTGGGATTGATGTCCAGCAGCCGCGCACATCCGTGCGGACCCTCGATGCGTCCCCGCGTGGCTGCGAGCGCGGTTTCGATGTGCTTGCGGATCGCCGCATCCAGCGGGGCCAGATCCGTCTGCGTCGGCGGCGTTTTTGCGGTCGCCTCCTCGGCCTTCTGCGTCCGCGGCGCCTCCACTGCGCCAAGGGCGCGGTCGATCTCGAGGGTTTCGCCTTCGCCCAGGATCGCGGCCCGGTCGATCACGGAAGCGAGCTCCCGCACGTTCCCCGGCCAGACATAGGATGCGAGAAGCGCGACGTCCTCCGGCGCGGGCGCGACCGGGGCGAGCCCGAAGCGCGTAGCCGCCCGCTCGGCAAGGTGCCGGGCGAGCGCGGGGATGTCCTCCAAGCGTTCGCGCAAAGGCGGCAGCACGATCGGAAACACGGCCAGCCGGTACCAGAGGTCTTCCCGAAACCGGCCGTCCGCCACCATGGCGGCCAGGTCCTGATGGGTCGCCCCCACGATCCGCACATCCACGTGGATCGGCTGGTGCCCCCCGACCCGTTCCAACCATCCGTCCTGCAGGACCCGCAGCAACCGGACTTGCGCGGCCGGCGGAAGGTCGCCGATCTCGTCCAGGAACAGCGTGCCCCGATCGGCGCGCTCGAACCATCCGGGGCGCATCTTGACCGCACCGGTGAAGGCGCCTCGTTCGTGTCCGAACAGCTCGGAATCGATGAGATCGGGGGGGATGGCGCCGCAGTTCACGCGGATAAACGGATGGTCGTGGCGGGCGGACCGGTTGTGAATGGCCCGGGCGACGAGTTCCTTGCCCGTCCCCGTTTCCCCGAAGATGAGCACGGGCACGCTGGATTCGGCCACCTGTTCGACGCGTTCCATGACCCGCGCGAGCCCGGTCTGCGCGCCCACGATCGTGTCCCCGAGCCGGCGGCGGCCCAGGCGCGTGAGCAAGGACCGATTGTCCGCCTCGGCCGCTTCCTTGAGGGCTGCGATCTCGTGCAGCCGCTCGTCGTTCTCCAGCGCCACGCAGAAGGGGTCGAGCAGGGCCTGCGCGAGCGCTTCGTGCCGCAGCCCAAAGCGTTCGCCCGCGGGCGCGACCAGCATGAGCACGCCCCGCACGTCCTGCCCCGTCGCAAGCGGCCCCACCAGCACGTCGCTGCCTGCATGACCTGCCAGCAACGCCCCCACGGCGGGCACGGGCAGATCTGTTGCGTCCAGATGCGCGACGCAGCCCCGTCGGCCCCAGGCCTCGACCTTCCGAAGCACATCGGGCGGACACGCAGTGCGGGCCTCGTCGAAAGCGATAGCAGGTCCGCCGGACAAGGCAGCCACCGTATCCACGCACCCGCTCTCCGGCTCGATGCGACGAAGCAGCAGCCGCTCGACAGGCATCTCCTTGGTCACGAGAGGAAAGACAGTGCGCGCGCACTCGTCGATCTCGATGTGTTGCCCGACTTCGCGCCAGATACTGAACAGGATAGGCCCGAATGTCTCCATTGGATTCTCCGTTTTATACCGCGGTTATACTATTACATACGACAGGTTTCGCTATCAAATAATTCGGAATCTACGTTGTGTTTTGCCGAATGCCTTGCGGAAAGAGGGATCCGTGCAGAAAGGACAACTCCGCCAAAACCCGCAAACCGTTTTTATCTAATATCTTCTGAGTCCGCCGCCGCTGTGCCCTCCTGGCCTTCACAGCCATCCGCCAAAATGGCACAACCCATGCTTTCCCGTGCCTGTTGCTGACCCGCATGGTCGGCTGTCGTCCCCCTTTCTGAGGACCCTCCATGTCTGACCCCCGCGTCCGAGAAACCCCTGCGTTGCGTGCACGTTTGCTGACCCGACTGGCTGGCGGAAGCAGGCGATTGCGGATCTGGGCCGTGCTGGTGGTGGCCATCGTGGCTCTGCTCGGCCTGGACAGCCTGTTTCCCCACTGGGGACTGCTGCCCCGTTCCACACACACGGCAGGCGCTGGAGTGGCTTTGATCATCTTCCTGGCCGCCCTCTTCTGCGAGTACATCGACTCGAGTCTGGGCATGGGCTATGGAACCACTCTCACCCCCGCGCTGCTGGTCGCGGGATTCGATCCCCTCCAGATCGTGCCCTGCGTGCTGCTGAGCGAATTCGTCTCCGGCCTGGCCGCCGCCCTCATGCACCACCGTGACGGAAACATCGATCTGCTGCGCGATCAGCAGGCCAGATCCACTGCGCTGATGCTCTCGGTCCTCAGCGTCGTGGGGACGGTCGCAGCCGTCTCGCTCGCCCTGCAGGTGCCCACGGTCTGGCTCAAGGGCATCATCGGTGGAATCGTTCTCTTGGCCGGGCTCGTCACCTTGCTCACAGCCGGCAGGCGGCTACGCTACCGCCGGTCGCAGATGATCGGCCTGGGGGCCTTGGCCGCGTTCAACAAAGGACTCAGCGGCGGCGGATACGGCCCCCTCGTGACCTCCGGCCAGATGGTCTCCGGACTCCCGCCCAAGAAGGCCGTGGCCATTACGTCGCTGGCCGAGTCGCTCACGTGCGTGGTGGGGCTCGCAGCCTACCTGCTGCTCAAGGGAGGTGTCGCGTGGCCCCTCGCGATCCCGCTCACGCTGGGGGCCCTCCTGTCTGTACCGATCGCTACGCTTACGGTCAAACGTCTCTCGGAGGGAACCATGCGCCGGAGCGTGGGGACGGCCACCTGTCTGCTGGGCGGACTGACGCTCGTCCGGCTCTTCTGGTAAGGGAGTGCATCATGCCTGCAACAGCCACCGATCGTCCCGCAGCCCGAGACACGGGCAGGATCTGCGACACCGCCATGCTGGCGCTCTCCACCTTTCGCCGCTCCGAGCGCGCGGTCGAGCAAGCCATCGAGAGCGTCCACCCGGGCGGCACGATGGTCCTCCTCTACGTGGTGGACGTCAACCTGTCCCGCTACTTCGTGGGCTGCGACGTCGGCATCCCCTGGCCCCTCCGGGAACAATGCGAGTCCGAGCTGCTCAGGAAGCTTGAGGATCAGGCCCGTACAGCCGCCCACAGCATCGCCGAGCGCGCACGCGCGACCGGGCTCCGCGTCGAGGTCCTCGTGCGGGTCGGCCGCTTCGGCCTCGTCGCAGAGGAAATCGCCCGGGATCTCTCCCCGGAGCTGATCGTGACCACGCGATCCCACCGCCCCCGATGGGTAAAGCGCCTGTTCGGCTCTCCCGTGGACCATTTGATCGGACACGCGCCTTGTCCGGTGCTCGACGTCTGAACCGGATGGCAGGTTGCACCGCCGTTTCGCCTTGACCGAAGGGGGCACGCTCTTCCTGGACGAAATCGGCGACATCCGTCCGGCAGTGCAGGTGAAGCTTCTGCGGTTCCTCCAGTACCGCACATACGAGCCCCTGGGCGGAACCGAGAGCCTGACCGCAGACGTACGCGTAGTCGCGGCCACCCACCGCGATCGGCAGGAGTTGACCGAGGCCGACCCGTTCCGCAGAGATCTGCTCTACCGGATCAATGTGATCACGGTGCGCATCCCGGCGCTCCAGGAACCAAGGGAAGACGTCCCCCTGCTCGTCGATCACTTCATCCAGCGCTTCAATCGGCAGAAGGGGCGCAAGATCCGCTCCATGGGCATCGAACTCCCAAGAAGGACGGACGTGCCGGCCGGAAAATCCGGCGCGCATAGGGTCGCGTTTCTGCGTAAATAGGGTCGCGTTTCTGCGCGAATAGGGCTTCTAGCGTCGCATATGCGACGCTCCGAGAGCCTTCCAGTCTGCGCCGAGCATAGCTGTTCCCTCATAACCCCCCCCATATAGTTCGTGTTACACATAGGGCCGCTCTGGAACCCTGCCTGGCATGGCCCTTGTAGTCAGGTATCAGGGAGACCGATGTCAGATGAACGTAGGTGTACCTGTATGGAAAGGAAGAATCTCACCCGTATTCGAGGCTGCCGAGCGCCTCCTCGTCATTGCGGTGGACGGCAGACGGGAAACCGCGCGCGCGGGACGCTCTCTTGGCAAAGCGTTTCCCCCATACCGCGTATCCAGACTGCTCGAGCTCGAAGTCACGGTGCTGATCTGCGGTGCCATCTCCCGGTCCATGGCCAGCATGGTGACGGCCGCGGGCATCCACCTCATCCCTTTTGTGGCCGGCGATGTGGCGTCCGTGGTCCCGGCGTACCTTTCCGGACAGCTCCCCCACCCGCAATTCCTGATGCCGGGATGCCGGCGGAAAAGACAGAAACGCCTGCGGGGCAGAGGACGGAGATGAGGCCCGCGTGTGACCGAACGCACAGGGCGCGACCTTCAGACGCGTCAGCGATGTTTTGGGGACCCCCTGCAGAGAGAGGATGAAGTCGATCCGCATGGAGTCCTGCATAGAAAAGGAGGTACAGCATGCCCGGTGGAGACGGAACTGGATCGCAAGGCGGCGGCGCCGGTCGCATGGGCGGCCAGGTGTCGCGTCCCGCATCGGATTAGACTCGCGTCCCTATGATTTGAGACGGGACC
>CAZBZG010000212.1:0-8413 GCA_964496245.1 uncultured Planctomycetaceae bacterium
TCCCAGGAGAATCCCATGACCGATGACCGCAACGCCTTTCTGGAGCCCGGTGCCCGGCGCAAGCTGGTTGCGCGTATGGAGAAAACGGTGCGCAAGCAGGTCGAGGAGGAATACCGAGCGCTGCTCGAGGCGGCCGAGTCCAAGGCCGAGAAGAAGCGGATCAAGCAGGAGATGCGCGCGGCCGTGCGCAAGGCGCTGAACGAGTTGCGCGGCAACAGCGCGGAGCTGTCCGATTCGTCGCGGTCGTATTGAGGGTCTCCACCCGGCGCGGAGCTTGCAGCGTATGAGTCCCCAATCCGTTGATGTGCTGTTTCTCTTCGCAGCCGCCATCCTGCCGATTGTGTTCATTGCGCTGTGGAGGTTCAGGGGCGCGATCTTGGGAGTGCTCACGGTCTGGGGGCTGCTGGCGTTGGCCGGGCCGGTGCGGTCCGCACTCGATCCTGACCGGGACGCGCAGATGCTGGACACGATCTGGCTCCTGTCGGGCTGGATCGGGGGGATCCTGTATTGCGGGCCGATCTGGGCGACCGCCGAGGCGGTGCGGAGGGCTCTGGGAAGGCGGGACGGATCCGATGCGACCAGGCCTTGACAGGCTGGTGGGGTGCCATGCCCACCCAAGGGTGGGCATGGCACCCGGCACCCGGCTGGCGGCCCTGCGGGCCGCGCCCGCAGCTGGCCGATCCCGGGGGAGGTCACTCGTCTTGCAGAGCAAGAAGACGGCGTTTGGCCTGCGCGGCGTAGGCCGTGTCCGCGTGCTTGTCGACGATCTTCTGGTAAGCCAGCCGGAGGCGGACCAGGAGTTCCGTGTCGTCCTTCCCCCCTTGGACGTAGTCGATCTGCAGCTTGGACGCTGATTCCCAGAGCTGACGGACCTGTTCCCCCGGAGCAGTGCGCGGGGTGAACGGCTTCCAGACGTCGGGGTCGGCCTGCTCGGGAAACGGGTGGGCGGGGCCTTTCAGCGAATCGCCGTGCCGGAGGAGCAGGCCGGCCACGGTGGCTGCGAGCGCGATGAGCACCCCCACCGCGCCGTAAACGCCCAACACGCTCTTCAAGGAAGCCCGCTTGCTCTTGGTCCTGGCTTTGGTCCGGCGACGCCCCGCTGGCGCGTCTGTTTGGGCTTCTTGCCCTTGGGCTTGCCGCGGGGCAACTGCTGGAGGCAGGAGGGCGGCTTGCCTTCAACGATCCGGCCGAGATCCTTGGTCAGAGAGTCTAAGTCCTGGTAGCGGTCGTCCGGTTCGCGGGCCATCATCTTGTAGACCACGGCCGAGATCTCGCGCCCCACGTTGCGGCAGGCGCTGCTGGCGACAGGCGGAGGTTCGTAGAGTCGCTTGGTCATGATGGCGGCCACGTTCGCCGCGTCGAAGGGCTTCTCGCCTGTTAGCATCTCGAAAAGGGTCGCGCCCAGCGCGTAGATGTCCGCTCGGAAATCGACGTGGCTCTTGCCCTCGACCTGCTCGGGTGCCATGTAGTAGGGCGTGCCCACGGCGATGCCCGTGCCGGTCATGTGGTCCGAGGTCTTTTTGGACGTGGGCACGGCCAGCCCCATGTCCGCGATTTTGGCTACGTCGTCCTTGGTGAGCATGATGTTCGCAGGCTTGATGTCACGGTGGATGATGCCGTGCTTGCTCGCATGCTCCAGCCCCTGGACGACCTGGATGGCGATCTCGATCACGCGGTCCTCGGAGAGGCGTTCCTCCTTTTTGAGGAGGCGCTCCACGGTGGTGCCGTCCACGTACTCCATGGCGAAGTAGTGGTAGCCGTTGGACTCGCCTACGTCGATGGCGGTGACAATGTTGACGTGGTTCAGCTTGGCCGTGGTGCGGGCCTCGCGCGTGAAGCGCTTGACGAAGTCCTCGTTCTCGCTGAGTTCGCGGCTCAAGAGTTTGAGGGCCACGGGCCGGTCCATGGAGAGCTGGCGCGCCCGGTAGACCATGCCCATGGCGC
The DNA here is from genome assembly GCA_964496245.1 of uncultured Planctomycetaceae bacterium. Taxonomy (GTDB): domain Bacteria; phylum Planctomycetota; class SZUA-567; order SZUA-567; family SZUA-567; genus CAZBZG01. The sequence continues at coordinate 1,945 of CAZBZG010000212.1, forward strand.
CGCGTCCGAGCAGCCGCTCGAGCTCGTAGCCCCCGATGCGCGGCTTGTCACCGAGTCGGAGATGCGTCTCCTTGAGCACGTCCAGGGCCTGCTGGCGGGTGACGTGCCCCTGCTGCATCATGATCTCGCCCAGTCGCAACTTCTTGTTCTTCTGGTGGTCCCGGGTCCACTGCTTCCAGGCTTTGTCGAGCTGGTCACGCGTGATCAGTCCCCGCTCGAGCGCGATGCGGCCGTAGAGTTCCTCTTTCTTCTCATCCGTGGGCATTGCCGTCTCAGTCCGTTCGGGCCGGCATCGTCCGCCGGAGTCGGTCGAGCGTCCGTTCCGTGGCGCCCTGCTCGGCGATGAGCGCCTCCCTGGCGTTGGCCCCGAGCGCCGCTGCTTGCTCGGGCTGCGTGAAGAGTTCCCGCAGGGCGGGCAGAAGCTCCCGGGGCCCTTGGATCTGCCGCAGCCCCTTGGCCGCCCGCAAGACGGCCACCGGTTCGTCGAAGTTGTGGGTCGACGGCCCGATGACGGTGGGCCGGCCCAGTCCGCACGGCTCCATCATATTCTGTCCGCCGTGCGGGATCAAGGTGCCACCCACGAACACGGCGTCCGCGGCCGCGTAGAGCTTGCCCAGTTCGCCGAGCGTGTCCACGAGCACGATCGGTGCGTCGGTCGAGCCTTGCGGCGTGATCGCGCTGCGCCGCACGGTCCGGCCGCGCCTCGCGGCGAGCTGATCGACCGCATCCAACCGCTCGGGGTGGCGCGGCACGAGCACGAGCTTGAGCGGGCGGAGGCCCTCCTGCTCCAGGCACGCGAACGCTTCGAGGAGCACCTCCTCCTCTGACGGGTGCGTACTTCCGCCGATCAGCACGCGGGTCCCTTCGTCTGCGCCCAGCAGCCGGCGGTACTGCTCCCGTATCGACGGATCGAGCTCCGTGGGCACGGCATCGTACTTGATCGAGCCGACCACGTGGATGCGGCCCGGAGGCACGCCGATCGAGCGCAGTCGCTCGGCGTATGTCTCCGACTGCGCCAGCCACTCGGTCACGCGCGTGAGCATGGGCTGGCTGATTCGTCGCCAGCGGCGGAACCGGCGCGTCGACCGTTCCGTGATGCGGGCGTTGGCGACCACGACGGGCACGCCCCGTTGTTCGGCATGCGCCAGGAAGTTCGGCCAGACCTCGAGCTCCATGAGCACCACCAGATCCGGGCGCAGCCGGTCGAACGCGCGGCGCACCATCCAGGAGAGGTCCAGCGGGTAGTAGGAGACGCGGTCCGCCCCGAAGCGTTCGGAAGCAACCTTGCGTCCGGTGGCCGTGGTGGTGGTGACCCGCACGTCCCAGCCTGGGTGGGCGTGGCCGAACGCCTCGAGCAGGGGCCGGGCGGCGATGGCCTCGCCCACGGACACGGCGTGCGTCCACAGGCAGGGCCGATCGCCCGGCCGTGCGCGCACGTACCCCAGCTTCTCGTACGCCTGCGGCCCGTACTTGCCCGTGAAGAGCCGATGATACAACAGATGCGGCAAGAGCGTGCCGGAGAAGAGGAGGTCGGCGAGTAGGGGCATGGGGAAGGTCTCGGTTTCTGGCTATTGGCTGTCGCTGATGCGTGCATGCGGTAGCCAACAGCTCCGCCACCTATCGCCCGCAGCACTTCTTGTACTTTTTTCCGGAACCGCAGGGGCAGGGGTCGTTTGGTCTGACTTTCTTGGCGCTTTTGACGATGGGCTCGAAGTGGACCTCGCCCGCGTCCGCGCCCACGCTGTCGGCTTCGGCGGAGAAGGCATCGAAGTCGTCGTGTACGGCCGCTTCGATCTTGACCTGCTCGCGCGGGGTGAACTCGTATCCCGGCCCCTCTGTCTCCGTGGCCTCTTCCGCGCCGGCGGGGTGCACCTTGAAGATGAGTTCCGCCACCTCGCTCTCGAGGCTCCCCAGCAACTCGTCGAAGTGCTGCCAGCCTTCCCGCTTGTACTGAATCTTGGGGTCCTGCCCGGCATAGCCGCGGAGGTGGATGCCTTCCTTGAGGAGATCCATTTCGTAGAGATGGTCCATCCACTTCCGGTCCACGGTTTCGAGCAGGATCATCTTCTCGATGGTGCGCATGGTCTCTTCGCCGAGGGTCTTCTCGCGCTCGGCGTAGGCGGTGTGGAGTTTCTCCCTGAGAAGGTCGAACACCGCCTCCTGCGGCTCGGGCGCCTCCTTCTTACGTTCGAGCTCTTCGGGGGTGACCGTGATCAGGAAGGTGTCGGCCACGAAGTCGCAGAGCGCGGCCAGGTCCCACTCGTCCGGATGCCCGCCGGTGTAGTCCTGGATGGCGCCGTAGGCGTGGTTCTCGCAGTACTCGAGGAGCGATTCCTTGAGAAAAACGCCCTCGACCCACTTCTGCCGGCGCTCGTAGATGACTTTGCGCTGATCGTTCATGACCTGGTCGTATTCGAGCAGGTTCTTGCGGATCTCGAAGTTGCGCTCCTCCACTTTGCGTTGGGCGTTCTCCACCGTACGGGAGACCATCTTGCTCTCGATGGGCATGCCGTCCTTGAGACCGGCCCACTGCATGAACCGCCGCGCCTTGTCCGGCGCGAACATGCGCATGGTGTCGTCTTCGAGCGAGAGGAAGAAGCGGCTCGAGCCTGGATCGCCCTGCCTGCCTGCCCGGCCGCGCAGCTGGTTGTCGATGCGGCGGGCTTCGTGCCGCTCGGTGCCCACGATGTGTAGCCCGCCCATCTCGGCCACACGCGTGGTGAGCGTGGGCCCCTCCATGCCCATCTCCTTCCAGCGCTGGGCGAGCAGCTGGTCCCATTCTTCCGGGGGCTTGTCGCCGAAATCGGCCTCCACGTCTGGCAGGTAATGCTTGACCCAGGCCGGGCGGAGCTCCTCCAGGAGCTGCTCGGGCGCGGCGCTCGGGTCGATGTTCTTGCGGGGGGCGAGTCCGCGCTGCTGCCAGTGCGTGATGACCTCTTCCTGGGTCGGTTCGCCGAGCACGATGTCCGTGCCGCGGCCGGCCATATTCGTGGCCACGGTCACGGCGCCGAACTGGCCGGCGAGCGAGACGATCTGGGCCTCGCGCGCGTGATGGCGGGCGTTCAGCACCTCGTGCTTGATCCCACGCCGCTTGAGCAGGTCGCTGATGGCCTCGGATCGTTCGATTGAAACCGTGCCGATGAGGATGGGCCGGCCCGTGGCGTGAATCTCGGCCACATGGTCGCCGATGGCCTGGTATTTCTCCTTGAGCGTGCCGAAGATCAGGTCGGGGTAGTTGACCCGCCGCAGCGGCCGGTTTGTGGGGATGTTCACCACGCCCAGCTTGTAGATGCGGTCGAACTCCTTGGCTTCGGTCATGGCCGTGCCGGTCATGCCGGCCAGGCGGTCGTAGAGCCGGAAGAAGTTCTGAAAGGTGATGGTCGCCACGGTCTGCGACTCTTCCTTGATCTTGAGGTGCTCCTTGGCCTCCACGGCCTGGTGCAGTCCGTCCGACCAGCGCCGGCCCTCCATCTTGCGGCCCGTGAATTCGTCGACGATGTAGACCTCCCCGTTCTCCACGATGTAGTGGTGGTCCCTCTTGTAGAGCGCGTGGGCCTTGAGCGCGTTGTCGATGAGGTGGGGCATGCCCAAATTGTCGCCGGCGTAGATGTCCTCCATGCCGAGCAGGCGCAGTGCCTTGTGCGTACCGCGCTCGGTCAGCTTGGCCGAGTGGTCCCGCTCGGAGTAGACGTAGTCGTACTCCTCCTCGGCGGCCATGCGCGCATCTTCCCGCTGGAGACCATCGCGCATGCGGGCGGCGATGTCCTCTTCCACCTTGGTCATGTCCTCGCCGTTGAGCTTGCGGGCCACGCGGTCGGCCTCATAGTAGCTCTGCATGCTCTCGCGGGCCGAGCCCGAGATGATGAGCGGGGTGCGCGCTTCGTCCACGAGTACGCTGTCGACCTCATCCACGATGGCGTAGAAGCGCGAGCGCTGGACTTGGTCCTCGGGCGCGACCTTGAGGTTGTCGCGCAGGTAGTCGAAGCCGAACTCGTTGTTCGTGCCGTAGGTGATGTCGCACATGTACGCCGGGATGCGTTCGTCGCTCGCCATCTGCGCCTGGATGGCGCCTACGTGCAGGCCCAGGAACTCGTAGAGCGGCCGGTTCCAGTCCGCGTCGCGCTTGGCCAGGTAGTCGTTGACCGTGACCACGTGCACCCCGCGGGAGACCGGGATGATGCGTTCGGGTCGCTGCGGATTCGGGTCTTCGGGGTCGAACGGGAGCCGGTCGATCGGCCGCCAGGCCTCGCCGCCTTCGTCCCGGAAGAGCCCGTAAGGCTTGAAGACCCACTTGCGCGGGTCGTCGCCCTGGAGCTCGCGCGCCTTTTCCGCCCACGCATCGGTCGGCCGGAGCGCATTCAGGTAAGCGGGCAGGGTGGCGACCAGGGTCTTGCCCTCGCCGGTGACCATTTCAGCGATGTTGCCCTCGTGGAGCACCAGTCCGCCCAGGATTTGCACGTCGAAGTGGGCGAAGAGCGGAATCTTGTCCTCGGCGAGCGGCTTGTAGTCGAACTTGCCGCCTTCGAACACCAGGGATTTGTAGCGGGCCTCGACCAGCTTCTTCTCGCCGAGTGTCCGATGGGATGCCTCCCGGCAGGTGGCAAAGGCTTCGGGCAGCACGTCCTCTTCGCTCTCGCCCGCGAGCAGGCGGCAACGCAGTTCGGCGGTCTTGGCCCGGACCTGTTCGTCTGAAAGCGGGCGGATTTCGGGCCAGGCCTGGTTGACCTTCTCCACGGTTGGCCAGAGCCGCTTCAACTCCCGCTCGTTGGCGGATCCGAAGACCTTGCCGTAGGTCTTCATGAGCGCTTCGAGAATGGCTTCGGTGACAGGCACGCCAGTCGTTCTCCGGGCGGACACGAGCGCAGCAGGGTAGATCCCAGCCTTGGCCCCGGTTCAGGCCACCAGCCTGCAAAAGTGCTTCCAGAGCGGCCGGACCCGGGGGAGAAACGCGCAATCGCTTTCAATCCCGGATTTTACGGAGACCGCCGGGGCGGTGCAACCCTCTTGGCGGCGGTTTCCCGTCAGGCCCAAAGCGTGTGAGAGCGGCCCTATGCCAGGGGGCCACGCCCATCCCGCAGAGGCGCAGGTGCCGGAGGCGTGCGCGGGCGCAGGCAATACAGCCCCGTGCGGGTGCCATGCCCATCCTCGGATGGGCAGGCGATGCCTGGTTGCCTGTTGCGCGGCAGGCCCACCCAAGGGTGGGCATGGCACCTGGCCCTGGGCAGATGCGCGCGGCGTTGGCGGCAAGGCCGGAAGGTTGATGGGCGCTGTGCCCCTCATTCAACCAAGGCCCAGGCGCGTCCAAACTCCACAACCGCAGCCCGTGACCGCGCGGCGCACACGATGTGGTCGTACGTCTCCTATATGTAGGGGCGTATTGCATACGCCCCCAAGTGCAGTGTTCGGTTCGCCCTACGCCTCGGGCGCGAGAAACGCCTCCACCGCCTCCAGCAGGGATTCGCGGTCGGAGAAGACCTCGGTCTTGGTGGGCAGGGAATCCTGGAACCACTTGCCGTAGCGCTTGGCCACCATGCGGCGGTCGGCCACGATCACGACGCCGATGTCGGAGCGATGCCGGATGAGGCGGCCGAAGCCCTGGCGGAAACGGATCACCGCGCTCGGGAGCGAATACCCGTAGAACGCGTTCTGCCCGTCGGCCTCCACCTGCTCGCACCGGGCCTCCACGATGGGGTCGGTGTAGACCTGGAAGGGAAGGCGCGCAATGGTCAGGCAGCTGAGGGCCTCGCCCACCACGTCCACGCCCTCCCAGAACGAGTGGGTCCCCAGCAGCACCGAGTGTACGTCGCGTTTGAACGCTGCCGTGATGTTCTCCCGCGACCCGCTCAAGCCCTGGCCGAGGATGTCGATGCCGTCGCCCAGCATCTCTTCCTGGAGCCGGCCCGCGCAGTCGCGGAGCATGGCGTGGCTGGTGAAGAGGGCGAGGCCCCGCCCGCGCGTGCGGCGGTAGACCTCGGCCAGGAGTTCGGCCAGTTCCTCGGTGTAGTTCTTGCCGCGCTCACCCGGTTCGGGGAGGAAGAGCGGGGCGGCCACGAGGCACTGGCTGGGGTAGTCGAAGGGCGTACCGGCGTTCAGTTCGATCAGCCGTTCAGAGTCGACCAGGTCGATGCCGAGGCGCTTCTTGAGAAAGCCGAAGTCGTCGCGCACGGTCATGGTGGCCGAGCAGAAGACCACGGTCTTCTTGCGCTGGTAGACCTGGTCGAAGAGGAGCGGTCCGATCGCGGTCGGTGCGGCCCACGCGCGGGCGCCGCCCTGGCGGGGGCTGCTCCGCTCGATCCAGTAGACGTAGCTCTCGTCCGAGGCTTCGAGCACGAACTCGGCGTCCTGGGTGATTTCGCGCAGCCACTGGAGGTTGGCCTCCAGATCCCGCTGGAAATCGCGCTGGTACGGCATGGCGCTGGCGGGCAGCTCCTTGAGGTTGTCCCGCAGGGCTTCGATCGCGCGCATGGCG
>CAZBZG010000213.1:0-8402 GCA_964496245.1 uncultured Planctomycetaceae bacterium
TGCCGCTCTTCGACGCGCTCTGTCACGCATTCGGGACCATGGCCACGGGCGGGTTCTCGCCCAAGGACGCTTCCATCGGGCATTACGCCGCTACCGGACATCCGAGTGCGCTGTACTTCGAAGTCGTCATCGATGTGTTCATGTTTCTGGCCGGCTGCAACTTCCTTCTGCACTTCCAGGCGCTGCACGGACAGTTCACCGGATATCGCCGCAGCGGGGAGTTCCGGTTCTATGCCATGCTGCTGGGCGGCGCGATCGTTGTGCTCACCGGCGTGACGCACCTGTCGGGGATGGCGGGGTATGAATCCCTGGGGAGCGCCTTCCGGCAGAGCGTGTTCCAGGGCATCTCCATCACCACGACCACGGGATACTGTACCGCGGACTTCAATCAATGGCCCACGGTGGCGCGCGGGCTCATGGTGCTTCTCATGTTCTGCGGGGGATGCGCGGGATCAACGGGGGGCGGGTTGAAACAGATGCGGGTGCTGGTGGCGATCAAAGGGGTCCTGCGAGAACTCCGCCGGCTGCTGCGGCCGGGCCTCGTGAATCGCATTCGCATGGGAACGGAGTCCCTCAACGACAGGCTGGTGGCGAATATTCTCGGGCTCGTGCTTCTGTGGGGACTGGTCTTCGTGGTCGCCACGCTCGGCGTGGCGCTCTTCCTGGGCGACGCGCATTTCCCGGGGCAGGCGCCCAACGCCGACAGCCAGCTGGTGACCGCTGGGACCGCCGTGGCCGCTACGCTCAACAACATTGGCCCCGGCCTGTCCGGGGTGGGGCCAACGTGCAACTACGGATGGATGCCGGGATCGGTCAAGGTCATCCTGATCTTCTGTATGCTCATGGGGCGGCTGGAGGTGTATTCCGTGGTCGTGGTGTTTTTGCCTCTCGCCTGGCGGCGGTAGCGGCGAGGCCGCGAATGCGGCCGCGTTCTGGTGCGAGCGGACGACAAGAGGAGCCCCAGGACGAACGCTGCGCCGCAGGGGGCGTCCTCTCCAGCAACCGGGACGTGCCCATCGAGAAGGCCAGGCCCGACCGCACGATCGGAATGCTCGGCCGGGAACGCGGCGGCGATCGCATGCGCAACGATGTTCGGCAGCACCTCTGTACGGCGGTACGGTGAAGCGGCGATCCGCGGGCGTGCCCGGCCATCCTCATGGCCATGGCGCTGGAGGCGCGGGACCCCAACATGTGCGGGACCCCAACATGTTCCGAGACAGAGAATGAGAGGGTCCGCCCGGGTGGCGGGCATGCAGCTCACTCGGCCGGGGCTTCGCCCGTGCGCTCGGTGTCGGGGGCGGGTTGGGGTTTGTCGAGCTTCTTGAGATCGAGCAGTTCGGGCTCGGCGTTCGGGACGATCTCGATGTCCGCCTTCTCGCGGAGCGCCTTGACCCTCGCCTCGACCGCCTCGCCGGACCTGCTGTTCTTGAGATGTCCCTGGATGTCTTCTTTGACGTCCGGATAGGGCGAGAGTCCGGCCGCGCGCTTGTCCGTGACCTTGATCAGGTGGTAGCCGAACTTGGTCGTCACGATGTCGCTGACCGCGCCCTTCTCAAGCGCGAAGGCTGTTTCGCTGAAGGGCTTGACCATCTGTCCTTCCTGGAAGTAACCGAGGTCTCCGCCCTTCTCTGAACTCGGGCAGTCCGAGACATCAGCGGCGACGTCGGCGAAGGCCTCATCCTTCAGCCGCTCGCGGGCCTGCTGGATCTCCTCGTGAGCCTTGGTCTTCTGGGCCTCGGGCGCATCGGGCGCGGCCTTCACGAGGATGTGACTGGCGCGTACCTGTTCGGGATGCCGGAAATCCTCCTGGTGTTCCTCGTAGAAGGCCTTGGATTCCTCGTCGCTGACCGTGATGTCTTTGGTAACGTGCTCCTCCACGAATTTGCGGATGGCCATGCCGCGCTCGAGACGGTCGCGCAGCGTCTGCGGGTTCAGGTTCATCATGGCGAGGGCGAGTTCGAACTGGCGGGCATCCGGGAAGCGGGACTTGAGCTGATTGAACTCCTCGTCGACCTCCTGCTTTGCGACGTTGACCTTCTCCTGCTGGCTCGCCTGGTAGAGGAGTTCCTGGCTGATGAGACGGTCGAGCACAAGCATGCGGAGCCGCGAAGCCTGGTCCTCGGGTACGGGCTGGCCCTTCTGCATGATCTGCTGCTTGGCGCGCTTGAGCTCCTCCTGGACGCGCGCTTCGGAGATGACGGACTGGTTGACCCGCGCGGCGGTCTGGACAGTATCGGCCGGGGTCTCCTCCTCGCCCGCGCGGACGGAATCCGAAACCATCGAGCAGGGGGCAACAAGCGAGAATGCGAATGCGGCGAGAACGCGAAAATCGAGCATGCAGGGCTCCTTTGACGAATTCGATCGACTTCCGCACCCTAGTAGACACATGCGGACCGGCGGGTGCAAGGGATTTCCCGAGAAAGGGGAGAGGGGGGGCGGTCCTTGGAGGGCGGTGGCTGCGGGCTGCCAGCACTCTTGCGCGCGCGCTGGAAACGAGTATGATGAGGATTTGGCTTGGCGGTGGCGGACGTGACCGTTGTTGCCGGGGCCGGTGCAATGAGGAGATTCGTATATGGACCGCAAGGCGTTTCGAAAGCTGACCAGCAGTCGGGTGGTGCTTCTGGACGGCGCCACAGGTACCGAGCTCGCCCGCGCGGGCATGCCCGCAGATGCCTGCCCGGAGCAGTGGGTTCTCGAGCACCCAGATGCCCTGCAGGCGCTCCAACGGGCGTACGTGGAGGCGGGAAGCGACATCCTCTACTCGTGTACCTTCGGGGCGAATCGCCTGCGGCTCGAACGGTACGGCGTACAGGAGAACGTCGGGGAGATGAACCGCGCCCTGATCGAGATTTCGCGTAGCGTGATCGGGGATCGCCTCCTCTTCGGCGACATCGCGCCCACGGGGCAGTTCATCGCACCGCTTGGAGAAGTCTCGTTCGAGAAGGCGGTCAAGTGCTACGGCGAACAGGTGCGCGGCTTGCTCAAGGGCGGCGTCGACGGGTTCGTGGTCGAGACCATGGTGGACGTGCAAGAGGCGCGCGCAGCGCTGCTCGCCATCCGCAGCCAGTGCGACTTGCCGGTCATGATCAGCATGACCCTGGACCGTGCGGGCCGTACGCTGACGGGGGCCGATTTCCAGACGGCTGTGGTCACGCTGCAATCGATGGGGGCCGATGCGGTGGGATGCAACTGCTCGACCGGGCCGGCGGACATCATCCATCACCTGCGCGAGGGCAAGCCCCACGCCACCGTGCCTCTCATGGCCAAGCCGAATGCGGGCATGCCGAAAGGGGGCGAAGGGTGGCAGCTCGAGTTCGATATCGATGCGGAAGAGTTTGCCAGCTACGTGCCGGAATTCGTGCGTCGCGGAGTAAACCTTCTCGGGGGGTGCTGTGGCACGACTCCTGAGTACATACGGCTGATCAAGGAGAAGGCAGCCGCTCGCGAGGTCATTCCTCCGCAGTGCGAAGGGGTGAGTGCGATCACGTCCTCGCGCGGGGCCGTGTTCCTGGGAAGCGACCGGCCGCTCACCATCATCGGGGAGCGGATCAATCCCACGGGCAAGAAGAAACTCCTGGCCGAGCTCGCAAAGGGAGAGCTGGATCTCGTGCGGCGCTACGGGATCGACCAGGTCGAGCGCGGCGCCGCATTGCTCGACGTCAACATGGGGCACCCCAGCATCGATGAGAAGCGCATGATGCGCTCGGCCGTAGGCACGCTGGCCGAACTCACGGGAGCGCCTCTCTCGATCGATACGACCAATCCAGAGGTGTTGGAGCCGGCCTTGCGGCTCTACCCCGGCCGGGCGCTCGTGAACTCGATCTCGGCGGAGAAGGAACGGCTCGAGCGGAACCTGCCCATTGCGGCGAAGTACGGCGCCATGGTGATCGTGTTGCCCATGAACGACGAAGGGCTGCCTGTGACTGCAAAGGAACAAAAGCAGGCCGCGGAGACCGTCATGCAGGCGGCTCAGGACCTCGACTATCACTTGCCGAGTCTCGTGCTGGACGGCATGATGCTGGCTGCGAGCGCCGACCCCCTAGCGGCGCAGCGAACGCTCGAACTCATCGAATGGGGAACGCGGGATATGGGGGTCAACACGATGATCGGCCTTTCCAACGTGAGCTTCGGCTTGCCCGGCCGGGAATGGCTCAATGCGGGCTTTTTGTCCATGGCCATCGGCCGCGGGTTGAGCTTGGCCATTGCGAATCCGATGGACAAGCTCGTCATGGCCGCGAAGTACACGGGGGACGCGCTCTGGGGCAGGGACGAATACTCCATGGAGTACCTGCGGTACTACCGCGCGATTCTGCAGCGCCACGAAGTGGTGCACGAGGGGGGGGACGACGGCTACGAGGAGATGTTCCCCGAGGAGGCGCCTGTGGGGATCGAGGTGCACGACAATCCGGAAGGGATCATGGAAGACGCACTGACGCGTCGCATGTACCCCGACGGCACGGCCGAGGAGTAGGCGGCTTGTTCAGGAGGCAGACCATGCGGGTTTCGGGAATGCGTGTGCATTTGTTGTTTGCACTGGGGGTGCTGCTCGCGATGGCCTCGCCGGCGAGGGCAGCCGCGCGGGTCACGGCGTTCGTCAGCATCCTCCCCCAGCAGTATTTCGTGGAGCGCGTTGGCGGAGACCGGGTCGAGGTACGGGTGCTGGTGGGGCCGGGCAAGAGCCCGGCGACCTATGCTCCCACGGCCAAGCAGCTCGCGCGCCTGTCGCAGAGCGATGTGTATTTCCGCATCGGCGTGCCGTTCGAAAGGGCGCTGATCCCCCGTATCCGCAGCAGCATGCCGGATGTGCGCATCGTGGATACACGCAAAGGCGTCGCATTGCGGGCCGTAGAGGAGGCGGGCATGCACGGCCACGCACACGGTCACGCACACGGTCACGCACACGGTCACGCACATGGCCACGCAGACGCAGACGGTCGCACAGATGGCGCCGACGCAGATGCGGGCGAACACGCAGATCGTGCTGCGGCGCAGGCCGCGGGCGGGAAGAGCAGCGAAGACGCGACGACCGGGCGGGATCCCCACATCTGGCTGTCGCCGCGGCTCGTGCGCAAACAGGCAAGGACCATCCGCGACGCTCTGATCGAGATCGACCCGGAGGGGGGCGAAACCTACCAGTCCGCGTGCCGGGCGTTTGTCGCCGATCTGGAGGCTCTGGATGCCGAGCTGAGGCAAGCGCTGGCGCCGCTCAAAGGGAGGTCGCTTTTGGTGTTCCACCCGGCCTATGGCTATTTCGCTGACGCCTACGGACTCGAACAGAAGGCGATCGAGGCCGAAGGGAAGGCGCCGACCGCAAAGCAGCTCGCACGCATCATCCGACTCGCGCGGGAGGAAGAAGCGCGGGTCCTGTTCGTGCAGCCGCAGTTCGACCAGTCATCGGCGCGCGCGGTGGCCCAGGCCATCGACGGTGTGGTCGTGCCCCTCGACCCTCTGGGGTACGACTACATGGAGAACATGCGGGAGATGGCGCAGAACGTCGCGGATGCACTGAATGCGAAGCGCAGGCCGGAACCGCAGGACAGGGAGTAACGCGCACGGCCCCCACGTGCGGCTGGAGACGGAGGCGGGGGAGCGGCCGGTGTTGTCCGCGCTGGAGAGATTGCGTTGAGCGATACGCCGATTGTCGAATTCGCGGACGTCTGCTTCTCCTACGAGCGCGAGGAGGTGTTGCACAACGTAAGCCTGAAGGTGCCCAAGCGGGCTCTCGTGGCCTGCGTCGGTCCCAATGGCGGAGGCAAGACCACGCTGTTGCGACTGACGCTCGGGCTGCTTGCGCCGCAGCGCGGCAGTGTGCGGGTCTTCGGCGCGTCGCCGACGGGGGTGCGCAGCCGGGTGGGGTATGTTCCGCAGTCGGTACGGTTCGACGCCGACTTTCCGGTGACCGTCGAGGACGTGGTGCTGATGGGGCGTGTGGAGCAGCACGCAGTCGGTCCCTATTCGCGCATGGACCGCGACATGGCTCGGCAGGCGCTGGCGTGGGTAGGACTCGAGCGGTTGGCATCCCGTCCTTACGCGTCCGTGTCCGGGGGGGAACGCCAACGGATCCTGATCGGCCAGGCCTTGGCCACGGATCCGGAGCTCCTGCTCATGGACGAACCCACGGCCAACGTGGATGCCGTGGTGCAACATTCGATCTACGAGCTGCTCAAGGAGCTCAATGCACGCCTCACCATCGTGGTGGTGTCGCACAACCTCAACGTCGTGACACGCCACGCTACGCACGTGATCTGCGTCAACCGCACGGCCGTGCTGCGTCCCATGAACGAGCTGGACGCGCATTGCCTCCAGGAGGCCTATGGCGGAGACATGACGGTTTTGCAGCACGAGGCCACCTGTCACATCCTGGATCCCTCCGAGATCATGGAGAAGCCGCACCGGGCCGAAACCAGCGGGGAGGCCTGATGGTGGCGTTCTGGCGGGATGTGGTTGAGTTCACCTTTCTGCAGCGCGCATTGATAGCCGGCCTCCTTGCTTCTGTCGCTTGCGGGATCGTGGGCAGCTACGTGGTGGTGCGGCGCACCACCTATATCGCGGGGGCCATCTCGCACTGCGTGCTGGCGGGCATGGCGGCTGCACGTTACCTCCGTTCGGTCCACGGGGTCGAGTTCACGGTTCTCAGCGGTACGATCACGGTCGATGGGCAGGAAGCGAGTGTGGCGCTGATCACCGTACCCACGCCGCTTCAGGGTGCGGCCGTAGTGGCGGTGTTGGCGGCGCTCGTCGTGGGACTGGTGACACGGTACGGAGAACACCGGCAAGACACGGTGCTGAGCGTGATCTGGGCTCTGGGCATGGCCATCGGGATCACGTTCATCGCGCAGACGCCTGGCTACAACCAGGATCTCATGAGCTATCTCTTCGGGGATATCCTGATGGTGGCCCGCGGAGATCTTTGGCTCATGGCGGCCCTGGATATCCTGATTGTCATCGTGATCCTGCTCTTCTACAATAAGCTGCTCGCCGTGAGCTTCGACGAGGAACTGGCCCGCCTGCGCGGCATCCGCGTGGGCGTGTACCAGGGGATGCTTCTCGTGGTGACCGCGCTGACGGTGGTCCTGCTCGTGCAGGTCGTGGGCATCGTCATGGTGATCGCCCTGCTCGCCCTGCCGGCTGCGGCCGCCGGCCACCTCACCCGTCGCCTGGGGTCCATGATGATCGTGGCTGTGCTGCTCTCGGCGCTCTTCACCGTGGGGGGGATTGCGCTCAGCTACGGGCCCGAATTGCCGGCGGGGGCGACCATCATCGAACTCGCCGGGCTGGGGTATGTCGCCGTCCTCCTCGGCCGGTACGTAACCGGCCGCCTGCGGAGCGGGACGCAGTCGGGCGGGCCGTCCGAGGCATGATCGGTCGTCGCCGGTTGCGGGGTGCGTCCGGTCATCCAGCCGATAACGTACTAGCCGACAACGCGTTCACGGGGACCAGCCGTTCCCGACACGGAGCCTGCTCGGGGCGCCGCGGGTGCGGTGGTCGGCAAGGGCGTCCGGAGACGCACGCGCCCGGCCGCGGCATGGTCCTGCCTGAGGGGCAGAGACACGGTTCGCAAAAAAAGCCGGAGGAGCGGGTGCATTCGGTTTGCATTCCGGATTTCCCGGGGTATAGAACCAGGAATCGCGTGTGTACTGCCAGAGGAAGGCGGGATGAGCAGGCAGCGTTTGTTCCTGGATGCAGAGGGTCGCCGGATCACGGACCGGCAGCGGCAGCGCGGCCTGCGCGTAAACATCGTGGCCGCCATGCTGGCCATGGTCTGGGTCGGCGGTGCCGCGGGCATGCCCCTCACCATGTTCCTCGAAGCGCTGGGAGCGAGCGGGCTGGTGATCGGATTGCTCGCCACGGTCCGCCAGTTCGCGATGATCGTGCAGATTCCGAGTTCCTTATTGGCCGAGCGCCTCCCCGCCCGCAAGCCCTACTGGGCGACGTTTGCACTGCTACACCGGTTGATCTGGTTCGTGCCTGCTCTTTTGGCGTTCTTCCTGCCGGCGCACACCACCACCGCCTGGGTGATCATCGGCGTGGCTGCTGTCAGCTCGGTGCTTGCGCAGATGGCGGTGCCCACCTGGTGGAGCTGGATGGCCGACTTGGTGCCCGAGGACAAGCGCGGACGTTTCTGGGGCACGCGCCACGCCTACTCCACGGCCTCCATGCTGGTGACCATGGGCCTTTTCGGGGCGTTGTTGGATCTCTACCCCGAACCGGGAACGCGCGGCGGCACGTTCACAGGGTTCGGAATGGTCCTGCTCATTTCGTCCGTGGCCGGCTGCGCCGACATCGTGGTCCACCTGTGGGTGGTCGAACCGCGTCCGCAGCCCGTGCGTGCGACCGTCGGACTGGTGCGGCGTATTGCGGCTCCTCTGCGGGATCCCGATTTCCGCTGGATGACCCTGTCC
>CAZBZG010000214.1:0-8314 GCA_964496245.1 uncultured Planctomycetaceae bacterium
CGGGGCGCTCCTGCGGGACCACGCGGGCGACCGGTTGACGACTGTGCTCCTCGCGCACCTTTCCGAGAGCAACAACCGGCCCGAACTCGCGTACGACGAAGTGCTCGCCGCAGCCGGCGACCGGTTTCGCGCCAATGGCGTACGTGTCGAGGTGGCGCCACGGCACACGCCGTCAAACACGGTCCAGGTGCGCCGCCGCTAGACGGCGGTTTTTCCTTCCCCCGTCCGGCCAGAGCCGTATAATCCTGCGTCTTCGCAGCCGGTATCGACCGCGAATCTCTGCGCAAGGAGCACTCCATGGCCAAACGCAAGTACACCGCCAAGACCGCCGACCTTCACGAATTGTACGAGAAGTCCGTGCAATGCGAAAAAGCCGACCTCGATTTCGTGAATCAGGCCTTTTGCGAGCGCAAAAAGCCCCTCCCGCACGTGCTCAAGGAGGACTTCTGCGGCACCGCAGCTTTGGCCGTGGAGTTCGTGCGGCGCCACAAGGACAACCGCGCGATCGGCGTGGACCTGGACGCCGACACCCTGGCCTGGGGGCGGGAGCGCAACGTCGCCAAGCTGGGCGACCGCGTTGACCGGGTGACCCTGAAGAACGCCAACGTGCTCGACGTGACCGAGCCCGAGGTGGACGTGGTGGTGGCCATGAACTTCTCCTACTTCGTCTTCAAGGAGCGAACCGACCTCCTGTCGTACTTCCGCACGGCTCACGAGTCGCTCGCCCCCGGCGGGCTCTTCATCCTCGACGCTTACGGCGGCAGCGACGCCCAGGTACCCCAGAAAGAGAAGCGCAAACAGAAGGGCTTCACGTATGTCTGGGATCAGCACGATTTCAACCCCATCACCAACGAAGTCGTGAACTACATCCATTTTCATTTCCCCGACGGCACGAAGTTGAAACGCGCCTTCACCTACGACTGGCGTCTCTGGACCCCGCGCGAGATCGCCGAGACCCTGGAAGAGGCAGGCTTCTCCCACACGGACGTCTACTGGGAGGGGTGGGACGAGGACGAAGAGGAGGGCGACGGGAACTTCGAACGCGCCACCCAGGCCGAGAATTGCGAAGGGTGGGTGGTCTACATCGTGGCCGAGACGTAGAAGAGGCCATGAGCCGGACTTTGTCGCGAGATTTCGCGGGCACGCGCGGTCGTGTGCCGGGGTCTGCATGGCGGCTGCCCGGCAGCTTTCCTTCATACACCCCCCCCCTCCTACGCGATGCCGAACAACGGGTCCGCGGAAATGTCCGGTCAGGGTTGTCGCCTCATGTGCCGGCATTTTGTCTGCGATTGCAAATAATCGGTTACGGGCGATTTTGGCATTGCTAGCACGGAAGCGCTCTTGTATCATGAGTGCTTGGTGAGGCCGCGTCTTCCTTGTTCCTCGGATGCGCAGCCTCGAGATTGCTTGAGGGACATTGCAGTTTGAGAGAGGAGACGTCTTTTGGCTACGGGCACAGTGAAGTGGTTCAGTGACAAGAAGGGCTATGGGTTCATCGTTCCGGACGAAGGCGGCGAGGATCTGTTCATTCATCATTCGAACATCCAGATGGATGGGTTCAAGACGCTTCAGGAAGGGCAGAAGGTGGAATACGAAGCCGGCCAAGGCAAGAAGGGGCCGGAGGCGACGAACTTGCGGCCTGCGTGAGCGGAGCGTCGCATCTGCAGAGCCGTTCAAACGCATACGCTGTTTGCCCGGGGCCGGCGTCCTTCCCCAACTGCCCGACACCCGACCGGCCCCGGGCGATCTCTTCCGTCCACAGACGGAAGCGGCATGAGACATCCCCCCCCCCTTGAGCCACGTGCTATGTGAACGACAGTCCGAGTACCCGGACGCCTACCTGCAAGGCCCATGAGCGTCAGAGATCTGCTCCGATCCGTGCGCTACCTGCTCGGAGAGGACCGGGACGGCTACCGCGGGTTGGTTCGCCCGGGCGGTTTTGTGGTCTTCCATGATACAGCCAATGGAGATGCGCCTGGTGTTCCCCATGCGGTGAAAAATGCACCGACACCCGTGTGGGCCGAGCAGGACGGCCGGGGACAGAAGCGGGAAGAGACAAAAAGGCCTCAGGAGAACTCGACATATCTCCCGAGGCCCCGGGAAGATTGGCACGCCCGGGAGGACTCGAACCCCCAACCTTCTGGTCCGTAGCCAGACGCTCTATCCATTTGAGCTACGGGCGTTTCTGGTGTCTCCCTTCCAGGGACCCAAACTATACCCGATCCGGCCGCGCGCGCAAGCCTTTTCGCGCGCCAATCGCCCCCGGAAGGGCCCGCTCGGTCCGGTCTCTTCGGAGGCGGTTGACGCTTTTGGCTTGTCCGCCGGACCGGCCTTGGCGTAGAATGCCTTACACGAATCAGCCCCCCCGCGGCAGCGGCTCAGGGATTCGGCGGTCCTGGGAGAACCCGCGAGCGGGTGCGGGACCGCCGCCGAAGAACGCTGAGACGGTTGCGGAGCGAGACGCGCGCATGCGCATCGCATTGACCGACTTCCACCTGCGGTGGGGTGGACAGGCCGAGCAGGTCTTTCTGCTGGCCCGTGGACTCCACCAGCGAGGGCACGACGTGCGCGTGTTCGCCCCGCCCACGAGCGACCTGGTCCAGCGCAGCGCAGCCGCGGGCGTGCCTGCAGATACCAGCTGCCGGTTTCCCCGGGGCTTTCGGCCGCTCAAGCTGCTGGGCGACCTCCGTTCCCTTCGAGCCGCCCTCGCACAACAGCGGACCGAAGTCGTGCATTGTCACGGATCGCAGGACACATGGCTGGCCGCCGTCGCGCGCCGCCTTCACGGCCTTCCTTTTGCCCTCGTACGCACCAAGCACAACCGCAACCCCATCAGGCCGCACACCGCCAACCGCTGGCTCTACGGCCATGCGCTGGACCGGTTGATCGCCATTGCCGAGCCCATCCGCCGGCAGGCCGTCGAACAAGGCGGCGTCCCCGCGGGCCGGACCGCGGTCGTGCACCCGGCCCTACCCGAAGAGTTCGGACAGGGAATTCCGCCAGACCCCGGAGCCGCCGTGCGGACGGAGTTGGACATTCCGGCGGACGCGCCCCTCATCGGCCAAGTGGGACGCCTCGACCCGGTCAAGGGACAGGAGGATCTCCTGCGCGCCCTGGAGCGCATCCGCGAATCCTTCCCAGGGGCCTACGCCGTGTTCGTGGGAACCGGCGGCGACTACGACCGGCTGCAGGGCGTCCGAGACGCGCTCGGGCTGGGCGACTGCGTCCGCTTTACGCTCTTCCGCGAGGATGTGGCACGCCTGACGAGCGCCTTCTCCGTAGCCGTCTGCGCCTCGCGCCAGGAAGGGTGGGGCCTGAGCGTGATGGAAGCCATGGCGCTCGGGGTGCCGGTCGTGGCGACCAAGAGCGGCGGGCCGGCGGAAATTCTGGACCACGGTGCGCTGGGTGCACTCGTGCCGCCGCGGGACCCGCCCGCGCTGGCCGATGCCGTGTGCGCGGTCCTCAGGGCCCGTGGCACGTCCGCTCTGGACGAGCGGCTCGCGCGCGCCCGTAACCGCGTGCGAGAGGCGTTTTCGCTTCCAGCTGCCGTGGCGCGAACCGAACGCATCTACGAGGAGGCTCTCGCCGCGCGATGCTGAACATCCTGCAGCTCATGAGCGCACGTTCGTACGTGGGCGAGGCCGCCCGGAGTCTCGACCTCACGGAACGCCTGGCAGAGAAGGGACACCTGCCCCTCGTCCTGCTCCGCCATCGGCAGTCGCCGGCCCAGGAAGCGAGTCATCGCGGACTTCCGTACGAATCAGCGCGTTTCTGCAGCCGCTTCCACCCCTATCACGACTGGCGGGACATGCGCCGTATCCGCCGGCTGGTGGTCGAGCGCGAGATCAACGTCGTGCACGCGCACCGGGGCAAAGAGCACTGGCTGGCGGCGCTCGCGCTGCGCGGCTGCCCCCGCAAGGTGCCGCTCGTACGCACGCGCCACGTAATCATGCCCATCCGCGACCACGCGGCCAACCGCTGGCTCTACAAGCGCGCCACCGCAGGCGTGGTCTGCGTCTCCCAGGCGGTGGACGCGGTCGTCAGCCGCGACCTCCCCTACTTCGCCGGCCTGAAGCGGGTCATCCCCAGCGGCGGCCTGCTGCGGCGCCTCAACGGAAGCGAGGCGGAAGCCATGGACCTGCGGAAGCGGCTCCACCTGACCCCGAAGACCCGCGTGCTCACCCTGGTCGCCCGCATCGCGGCCATCAAGGGCCACCTGCACGCGGTTGACGCGCTCGCCCGCCTGCTCCCCCGCCATCCCGAAGCCGTCCTGGTCTTCGCCTACTCCCGCGCAAACACGCCGTGGCGGGAGAAGGTCGAGGCGCGCATCGCCGCACTCGACCTCCACGATCGCGTACGTTGGCTCGGAGGGCTCGACCGGATCGGTCCGCTGCTTCGTCTGACCGACATCGGTCTGGTAGCGAGTACGGGCAGCGAAGGCTGGAGCCGGGCGGCCGCCGAGTTCCAATCCTGCGGCGTGCCCGTAGTGGCCACGGCCGTAGGCAGCCTGCCCGAGATCGTGGCCGAGGGCCAGACCGGCCTGGTGGTGCCACCAGCCGATCCCGATGCCCTGGCCGCTGCCATCGGCCGTCTGCTGGACGACGCCGAGCTGCGCCAGCACATGGGCCGAGCAGCAGCCGAACGGCGGTCCTTCTACAGCCACGAGCGCATGACCGACGACGTGCTCGCCTTCTACGAAGACGTGCTTGCAGGAAACCGGGCATGAATCCGCTGCCGGTCGTCCACATCATCAGCGCACTGCCCGTGGGTGGAGTGGAGCAGAACCTGCTCCGCGTGCTGCCGCGGCTGGACCCCAACCGGTTCCGTCCCTGCGTGGTCTGCCTGCGCGAACGGGGCGAGTTGGCCGCCGCCATGGAGGCCGCGGGCGTACCGGTCCATCTCGTGCGGTTGCGCACGCGCTACGATCCGGGGAGCCTCTGGCAGCTCAGCCGGATGCTGCGTACCCTCGAGGCCCGCGTGGTGCACTGCCACATGCGGCGGGCCAACACCTCGGGCCGCCTGGCCGCGCTGCTCGCGGGCGTGCCCGTGCGGATCGCCACCGAACACGACATGGCGGTCGACAAGTCCTGGCGCCACCTCCAGGTCGACCGCCTGCTCGCCCACTTGACCGACCGGATCGTGGCCGTGACCTCGGCGGTGGCCCGGATCAACGGACAACGCGCCCGCATCCCGGCCCACAAGTTTTGCGTGATCTACCACGGCTGCACGCTCGACCCACCCCGCGCAAACCTGTCGCCGGCCGAAGCCCGCCGGCAACTCGGCCTGCCTGCAGCCGGTCCGCTTGTCGGCTACGTGGGGCGCTTG
Organism: uncultured Planctomycetaceae bacterium; assembly: GCA_964496245.1. Classification (GTDB taxonomy): domain Bacteria; phylum Planctomycetota; class SZUA-567; order SZUA-567; family SZUA-567; genus CAZBZG01. The sequence continues at coordinate 5,326 of CAZBZG010000214.1, forward strand.
CACGCCATCAAGAACGCGGAAGCCATTGTGCGCGCCTTTGCCGAACCTCCGCTCGCGGGCGCATCCCTGGTACTCGTGGGCGACGGGGCCGAACGCGAGCGGCTCGTGGACCTGGTCCAGGCGCTCGACCTGAGCGCGCGCGTCCACCTGCTCGGATTCCGCACGCGCGAGGACTTGCCGCTCGTGTACGCGGCGCTCGACGCCCTCGTGCTCGCGAGCACCAGCGAAGGCTTCGGCCTGGTGCTGGTCGAGGCCCTGGCCGCGGGCGTGCCGCTCGTGACCACCCCGGTGGGGGTCGCCGGCGAGGCCTTGGACGCCGGCCGAGAATACGTGCGCGTGGACCGCCCTGCGCCCGACGCGATAGCCGCGGCCCTGGCCGAAGCCCTGGACCCGGAGCGGGCCGCGGAGCTGAGGCAGGCTGGGCTCGCGGCAGCCGCACGCTTCTCTCTCGACGCTCAGGTCCAGGCCCTGGAAGGGCTCTATCTGGAATGCGCCCGCCACCGCGGGGTGGTCTGAAGCGCCGGGCTCATAAGAACGCGTCCGCACGCCACAGCAGCAGACGGTTGAAGAAGTATCTGCTCGCGGTCTCGCCCGGCACCGGCCAATAGGGGCTGCGCGCGGCCGTCTCCCGCTCGTAGTCCCACGCCTGTCGCTGCGGATCGAGAAAGCGGTTCACCAGCGCGGTCTCCAGAGATGTGATCGCCTTGCGCCAGTGATCGAGCGGCGCCCGGCTCACGCCCTCGAACGACGCATGCGTGGTGCTGTTGCCGGCCCAGGGCTCCCCGAGGAACGTGGGCGCGAGCAAGGCATCGTTCCAGGCCAACCCGCACGCTTCCGCCATCCGGCGCATGGTCGGCTCGGTCTGGATCACCAGGTCTTCGTACGAAATCACGTGATACGCGGCGAGACGCCGCCGGTTCTGCTCCAGGCGGTAGAAGCTCGCGCGCAAGGCCGCCAGCGGCCGCCAGAGCCGCGGGAACTTGCGCTGCGTGCGGTGGCGGCGGATGGCCACCAGGTTGGCGTACGGGTTGCGCACGACATGGAAGAAGACCGCCTCCGGAAACAGGCGCGCCAGGTCCACGGCAAACCCCGCTGCTTCCACCGACTTCTCCAGCCACCGGCGGTTCTCCGGAAGATTCCGGCCGCACACGGCCGCGTGGAGGGCGGCTACATAGGCCTGGATGCAACCTGCGGGGTCGGCGCCTTGGAGCCGCGCGAGGCGTTCGGAGAGCGTGGTCTCCAGGCGATGCAGATCGAAACGGCCCCGCGCGCGGCTGTCGGCTTCGAATTCGTCCGCCTGATTGCACGTCCGGATCCAGTCGAGGACGCGCCGGGCAAACGCGTCCGCGGACGCGTCCTGCGCCGGGGAACCCAGGAAGGGATCGTCCACCCACCAGCCCAGCACACGGAAGAAGTGCGCCTCCACGGGCACGCAGAAGAGATCCGGATGGCCGTCGAAAAGCGCGCGCACCAGGCTCGTGCCCGATTTGGGAGCACCCAGGATGAAGATGGGCCGGTTCATGGCGTCATCCGGACGAACTGGAGAGCTTGGCCGGCGCGTTGGGCCGCGTCAGCGGCCAGGCGAAGCATGGGGCCCGAGGCGTCGAGCGCCAGGATGCGCCAGCGGGGCCGCGCGCGCTTCACCCGCACGGGAATGTCGCCGGGCCCGGTGCCCAGGTCCAGGGCCCGCACGGGCGCGGCCGCCGGGACCCATTCGAGCAGGCGCTCGACAAATGCGGCATTGACGTCCGCGAAGTCGGCCAACCCGTAGGCCTCGGCTTCGGCCGCGAGGTCCATGACCTCTGGCTCGGGCATGCGCGGCAGGGGATTCACGCCAGCATCTCCCTCACGACATCGGGCGCGGCCGCCAGCATGGCCTCGAGATGTTCGGGCTGCTTGCCGCCGGCCTGGGCCATGTCCGGTCGCCCGCCCCCGCCGCCGCCCACCATGGGCGCCAGCCGCTTGACCAGGTCCCCCGCCTTGAGCCGGTCCGGCGCCAGCCCCTTGCCCACGGTCACCACCATGCCGACCTTGTTGCCGTCCGTGCCCGCGAGCACGGTCACGCCCTTGTCCCCGAGCTTGCGCTTGATGAGATCCGCGGCGTCGGCCAGTTCCCTGCCCATGAGACCGCCCATGTGCTTGACCACGAGCCGCACATCGCCCAGAATCTGCGGCGCGACCTCGGCGAGATCGTCCTGCACCTTGTCGCGGCGGAGCATGATCGTCTCTTTCTTGAGCACCTTGGTCTCGCTCGTGAGCGCCTGGATGCGGTCGAGGGTCTCCTCGGGACGGACCTTGAGGAAGCGCGCGATCGCGTGCGTGATCTCGCCCTGTTTCTGCGAGAGCCGGAGGGCGGCCAGACCGGTCACGCCCTCGATGCGCCGGACGCCCGCACTCACCGATTCCTCGGACAGGATGCGGAACGATCCGATGGGCGCGGTCTGCCGCATGTGGGTGCCGCCGCAGAACTCGAGGGAGAAATCCCCGATCTCGATCAGGCGCACCTCTTCCCCGTACTTCTCGCCGAAAAGGGCGATGGCGCCCTTCCTCCGGGCCTCCTCGAGCGGGAGCGCCTCGGTCCTGACAGACGCGTTGGCCAGGATCTTCTGGTTGACGATCTCCTCCACACGGGCCTGTTGGTCGTCCGTGAGCGCCGCGTTGTGCTGGAAATCGAAGCGGAGCCGGTCGGGCGCCACGTAGGACCCGCGCTGCTCGGTCTTGTCGCCGAGCACCCGGCGCAGCGCGTGGTGGAGCAGATGCGTGACCGTGTGATTCCGCCGGATGTCGAGGCGCCGGTCGCCATCCACGCGCGCGGTGACCTCCATGCCGGTCTCGATGCGGCCGCTGGCCACCCGTCCCACGTGAAAGTGGATGTTGTCGATCTTCAAGGTATCCTCGACCTCGACCACCAGGCCCCCGGGGCCGACGAGCAGACCGGTATCGCCCACCTGGCCGCCGGACTCGCCGTAGAAGGGCGTGCGGTCGAGCA
>CAZBZG010000215.1:0-886 GCA_964496245.1 uncultured Planctomycetaceae bacterium
CCACCCCGAGGTGGACATGCGGCGGGACGTTGAGGGGTGGCGGGCATGCCCACCCAAGGGTGGGCATGGCACCCGAGCGTGTTTCCCCCCATCCCTCCTCGATCCCGTGTTCCCTGTGGGTGGCATGTCCACCCCGAGGTGGACATGCGGCGGGACGTTGAGGGGTGGCGGGCATGCCCACCCGAGGGTGGGCATGGCACCCGAGCGTGTTTCCCCCCCCCCTCATTCCTCCCCGACGCCGTGTTTGCGCATGAGGGAGTAGACGGTCTTGCGGCTGACGCCGAGCAGGCGGGCGGCTTCGGTCTTGTTGGAGGCGCTGCGCTGGAGGGCCTCGGTGAGCAGGGCTTTCTCCTGTTCGTGCAGCGTGGGGATGGGGTCGCGCCGGGCCGCTTCCTCGCGCACGCGCGGCGGCAGGTTGGCCGGGCGGATGACGGTCTCCGGGCAGGAGGCGGCTGCGTGGAGCACGAGATTCTTGAGCTCGCGCACGTTGCCCGGCCAGGCGTACTGCATGAGCAGGGTCAGGGCCTGGGGGCTGAAGCGGCGGATCTGCTTCCGGCCGCCGGATTGGGCCTCGGCGCAGAAGGCGCGCACGAGCGGGGGGATGTCCTCGGGCCGGTCGCGCAGGGGCGGCAGCCAGATCATGCTCTCGATGATGCGGAAGAAGAGATCTTCCCGGAACCGGCCGTCGGCCACGAGCCCCTCGAGGTCTTCGTTGGTGGCCACGATCACGCGCACGTTGACGTGGAGTTCCTTTTGCGCGCCCACGGGCCGGATGCGCTTCTGGTCGAGCACCCGCAGGAGCGTGATCTGGGTCTGGGGCGAGGCCGCCTCGATTTCGTCGAGCAGGATCGTGCCCCCGCGGGCGGCTTCGAACAGGCCCTGCTTG
>CAZBZG010000215.1:896-8289 GCA_964496245.1 uncultured Planctomycetaceae bacterium
TCCGCACCGCTGAAGGCGCCCTTGACGTAGCCGAAGAGCTCGCTTTCGAGCAGGTTCTGCGGGAGGCCGCCGCAATTGACCGGGATGAAGGGGTGATCGCTGCGGGGGCCGAGCTCGTGGATGGCCCGGGCGGCGAGCTCCTTGCCCGTGCCGGTTTCGCCCTGGAGCAGGACCGTGCGGTCGGTCTTGGCGGCTGCATCGATCTGGCGGTAGACCTCGTTCATCTTGAGGCTGGACCCGATCAGCGCGCCGCACTGTTCGCGCCGGCCCGCGTCGCGGCGCAGGCGCGCATTCTCGCGCGCGAGCCTGCGCTTCTCCAAGCTGCGGCGGATCACGAGATCGATGTGGTCGAAGTTGACGGGTTTGGGGAAGTACTCCGCGGCGCCGAGCTTCAGCGCTTCGAGCGCGGTCTCCACCGTGGCATAGGCGGTCATGAGCAGGATGACGGCTTCCTCGTCGATTTCGCGCACGGCCCGCAGGATGTCGATCCCGCTCATGTGCGGCATCTTGAGGTCGGTGATGACCACGTCGTACTCGTCCTCGCGAAAGAGGCCAATGCCCTCCGCCCCGGTGGACGCCACGTCCACCCGGTATCCGAACGAGCGCAAACGCGCCTCCACGCTCTCGCGCACAACGGGTTCGTCGTCGATCACGAGGATGCGCGTCTGGTCATCCGCCATGAGAGGGATCCTCGCCCTGCAGGCATGCGGACACCGCCGTACCGAGTTCCTTTATGGTAAACGGCTTCTGAAGGAGGGGCAAGCCGCTTTCGCGGACAAAGCGCTCCACGCGCTCGTTCCGGATGTGGCCCGAGAAGAGCAGGATGCGCGCCTGGGGATCGCGTGCGCGGATGGCGCGGCACGTCTCCACTCCGCTCATCTCGGGCATCATGATGTCCAGCAGCACCAGGTCGACGCCGGTCGGATCCGCCTTGAACCGGGTGATCGCTTCCGGCGCGCCCGCGCACTCGGTGACTGTATAGCCGAGGGACCGGAGGATCTGCGCAGCGCTCTCGCGCACCAGGGGCTCGTCGTCGACCAGGAGCACGTGGCCCGTACCGGAGGGCGGCTGAGGCTTCGGCTCGGACACGCCAGGGCGGCGGGTCTCCCTGCCGAAGGGAAGCCGGATGCGCACGGTGGTGCCTTGGCCCGGGGTGCTTTCCACGCGCACCGTGCCGTGGTGCCCCTTGACGCAGCCGTAGAGCGCGGCGAGGCCGAGTCCCGTGCCTTTGCCCGCGGCCTTGGTGGTGAAGAAGGGTTCGAAGACGCGCTCGCGCGTGGTGGCATCCATGCCCACGCCCGTGTCGGAGATGGAGAGCTCGACGTAGTCGCCCGGTTGGATATCCATCTGTTCCCGGTCGCAGGCTTCGTGGGTCACGGTGACCTCGCGCGTGGCGAACGTCAGGCATCCGCCGTCGGGCATGGCGTCCCGGGCATTCACGGCCACGTTGAGGATGGCGTTGTCGACTTCCGCCATCGCGCCCCACACGACCGCGCGGGAGGCGCCGAGGTCCCGCTGGATGCGGATGCGCTTGTCGATCGAGGACTGCAGCAGGCGGATGACGTTCTCGACCACGCTGTGGAGATCGACCGCGCTCTCGCGTTTGCGGGCGCGGCGCGAAAACGTGAGCAGGTTGCTCACGTGATCGGAGGCGTTGTGCGCGGCGATCAGGATCTTGTCCGCGATGGCGCGGTGGGGAGCGCCTTCGGGGAGCTCCTCCCGCAGGATTTCGGCAAAGGCCTGGATGCCGGTGAGCTGGTTGTTGAAGTCGTGGGCCACCCCGCCCGCGAGTTCGCCGATGGCGCGCATCTTGTCCGAGTGGCGGAGGTGGTCTTGGAGCTTGCGGTGTTCGGTGATGTTCTCGAGGCAGACGAGCACGTGCTCGGTCTTGCGGAAGCGGACAGGGGCGGTGGAGACGAGGAGCGTCGCCTCCTCTGTCCGTCCCCGGCGCTGGAGGGCATATTGGGCCTCGACCTGGTGGTGGGGCTGGCCGGTGGCGAAGGTGTCCAGGACCGTGCGGCGGACCGCACAGGTTTCGCAGTGAGGCCCGAATCCGCAGCCTTCCGGCGCGTCGAGCGCGCGCAGGCAGCGCAGGGCCTCGCCGCCCCGGAGGCCGAGCATCTCCTCGCCCGGCCGGTCCGCAGCTGCGGCAGCTGCGCGGTTGAGCTTGCGCACCCGGCGGTCGCAATCGACCAGGAGCATGGCCACGGGTGCGTGATCGAGTACGGCGGCGAGCTCGACCATGGCCTCTTCGCCGTCCACTTCGTCCCAGAGCGACAGGGACGGGGCGGGCGCGCAGCCGTCGTCTGCGTGCCGGGGATCGGTGGCGTCGGGGGAAGCGTGTGCATCGTCGCGAGGCTGCATTGCGGCTCCGGCGTAGTGCCATCAAAAAGGAGTGCCGCCCGGCTGCATCGTCTTCCGGGGCTGGCACCCCCACCCGAGTCCGCAGCACGAAACGACACTCCATGCATGCGCGTGGTTGGGACGCGCACGGGCGTCGTCTCTGCCGCAGTCGGGTGTTTCGCGCAACCACAAAGCGGTGCGCGTGCCAGTTCGGAAGCCGGCGGCAGGATCATCGAAGTTCGGTTGTCAACGGGTCACTCTGAAAGGCGCCTCCTTTCCGAGAACGGCCGGTCCATCGGACCGGTCGGCTGATGGCTCGTCTGCAACGCGTGCTGGCGGGCGCTCTTCGGTGTCACGATTCGCAAGATGTTGCCCAGATGTTAGCTGCACGCAATTGTGAGCCTACCACATGGGTGGCATGGTTGTCCGGTTAAAAGCGACGCATGCGCCCCCGGAATGTGGTATCCGGGAAACCCCCGATGCGTCGGCGATCACAGGGCAGACGCATCGGCGCGGATCACGTGCGCAAGGCGGCCTTCACGCCTGGCTGCGCATCCATTCGGCGGCGAACGTACGCAGGGCTGCGTTGTCCCAGAGGTCGAGCTTGCGGCGGATGGCCGCCTGGTGGGTCTCCACGGTTTTGACGCTGAGATCGAGCGTTTCAGCAATGGCGCTGGGGCCGAAGCCTTTGCCCATCCATTCCAGCACCTCGAGCTGGCGGTTGGAGAGCTGCTCGATCCCCGGTGCAGAGGAGCCGGATCCGCTGAATCGCTTGAGCAGCGTGGACTGCATGGCCGGCGAGACATAGATCTCGCCCCTCAGCAGCGTGCGGACGGCTGCCACGACCGTGTCCGCGGTCTCGGTCTTCATGACATACCCCTGCGCGCCGGCCCGGAGCGCGCGCTCGGCATAGATGCGCTCGTCGTGGACGGAGAGCACGAGCACGGCCACCTGAGGGAACCGGCGGCGGATGTCCTTGACCAGATCCAGGCCGCTGCGGCCGGCCAGGGAGACGTCTACGAGCGCCAGATCGGGGGCCCCCTCCTCGATGCGGCGGAGCGCTTCGGCCCCGGTCTCGGCTTCACAGCAGACGGTCCATTCCTTCTCGGCTTCGAGCACCTCCCGGATGCCCCTGCGCACGACCGGATGGTCGTCCACGATCAGGATGCGGCGTTCGTCCTTGTCGGAATCGTGGTGGATGCTCATGCGATCATCCTCTCTGCCGCGCGCCGCGGTCGGGCACGGAGACGCGAAGCGTGGTACCGCGGCCTGGTTGCGACGCAAGGTCAAAGGAGCCGCCGAGGCGTTCGGCCCGAAGGCGCATGCTCCGGAGCCCGACGCCGGTGGAGGTCTCCTCCGGGGCAAACCCCCGGCCGTCGTCGCGCATTTCCATGCGGATCGTGTCCGCCTCGCGCGCGAGGCAGATGGTGATCGTTCGCGCCCGGCTGTGCCGAACGCTGTTGGCGAGCGCCTCCTGCGCGACGCGGAAGAGCTCGGAAGCGGCCACCGGGTCCTGGACCGGCACGGAGGCGGCCGTCTCTACCGAGCAGGCGATGCCGGTCCGGGAGGCCGTCGCCTCGGCCAGGTCTTCCAGGGCCACGGCGAGGCCTCCCTCGTTCGGGTCGACCGGGCTGATGCCGCGCACGGCTGCGCGCAGGCCCTCCTTGGCGTTCCAGAGTTCCTGCGCCATCCGCTTGGCTGCTTCGGCTTCGCCGCTTTCGGCCTTGTCCAGTCGCCGTTCGAGCGCGTCCGCCATCATGGCGAGTCCCGCCAGCTGCTGGCCGTGCCCGTCGTGCAGGTCCTGGCCGATGCGTTCGCGCTCCTCCTGGGCGGCAGCCAGAACCTCGGACTCCAGCTGAATCCGTTCGGTGATGTCTATGGCGGCGGCATAGACGTGGTCTGTCCTTCCGTCAGGCGTTACGGAACGGGATACGGCGATTTGCCAATGAACGGTCTCACCGTCCTTACGGAGAAAACGTTTCTCAATCGAGTAGGAATGTCTCTGGCCCGCGGTCAGCTCGCGGAACAGACGGAGGTCCTTCTCGAGATCGTCGGGATGCGTGAGCTCGGTCCAATGTTTCTGCAGCAACTCCGCTCGGCTGTAGCCAAGCATGTAGCAGAGCTTGTCGTTGACATCGAGCCAGTCGCCCTCGGCGGTCTCGATCGCCATGCCCGTGAGCCCGAGCTCGAAGAGTTTGCGGAACTTTTCCTCGCTGCGCTGCATTGCGACGGCCGCCTGCTTGTGCTCGGTGATGTCATGCGAGAAGACGGCCACGCGCGTGACATGACCGTGTGCGTCGACGACCGGTACCAACCGGTTGGAGAGGATGCGGCCCGCACGCGCGTCCTCGAACTCTACCACGCGGCGCGTGCGGATGGCTTCCTCGACGCGCGCGCGCCGGCCTGCAGCGACGTCGTCCGGCAGCAGGTCGAAGGCGTTCCGGCCGATCAGGGCGTCCGGCGTGGTCTGCAGGGCCTTTGCACAGGGTTCGTTGACCGCGAGGTACACGGCCTGTGCGTCGATCAGCATGGCCGGCGCGTCCGATGCGTCGAGCAGCGCCTGGTGGGTCTCGTTCGCCGCCTGCAGCATGGCTTCGGCCTGCTTGCGCTCCGTGATGTCCTCGTGGTTGCCGATCATGCGGATCGCCCGGCCGTCCGCGTCCCGCTCGACCACCCGCGCGCGGGCCCGGATCCAGCGGTAGCCGCCGTCCCGGGTGCGCAGGCGGAACTCGTTCTCGTACTGCTCGGGCTTGGTCTCGAGCCAGGCGGATGCGACCGCGAGCGCGTCCTCCCGATCGTCCGGATGGACGCGATCGACCCAGCTCTCGAAGGTCGGCGGAAACGCGCCGGGCTCGTAGCCGAGCATGCGATAGTACTGGTCGCTGAAGGAGAGCTCGTCCCGTTGGAAGTCCCACGTCCAGATGCCGTCCGAAGTCGTGTCGAGCGTGAGCGCGAGTTCGCGCGCATGGCGTTCGCGTTCCTTCTCGGTTTCGGCGCACGCGTGCTCGCGCTGCTCCCGCTCGAGTTCGCGCCGGAGGGCCTGCTCGCGCTGCAGGCGCGCCAGGCACGCCTCCAGGGCCTGGATGCTGACGGGCTTCTCGAGGTAGTCGAACGCGCCGAGGCGGAGGGCTTCCGCTGCGGACGCGGCGTCCGCATAGGCGGTGAGCAAAACAACGGGCGGGGCCTGCTTGCGGGCCGTGATGGTTCTCAGGAGTTCCAGGCCATCCATGCCCGGCATGCGGATGTCGGTGAGCACGAGGTCGCAGTTGGTCCGATCGAGCCGCTCCAGCGCTTCGCGGCCGCTCGCGACGACCGTGTGGTCATGATCGAGATCCGCGAGGAGCGCGGCCACGGCCTCGCGCACGATGGGGTCGTCATCCACCGCGAGCACGCGCATGTTCACTTCCCCTCCCGCATCTGCTACGAGGCGAATCTGGCAGCGACACGCTGGAGAGTAGACGCACACGCGCGGGGTTTGTCAAGGTCGCAGTCGGAGACGTCGCCTCATGACGCGTGGGGGGGCTAGGCGCCGCGTTCGAATGCGTCCGCCACTGCGCGCGCAAGCTCTTCCAGGGCGAACGGCTTCTGGAGGAACGGCAGGGCGCTCTCGCGAACGAACGTCTCCACGCGCTCGTCGCGGATGTGTCCTGAGAAGAGGAGGACGCGCGCCTCTGGGTCGATCCGACGGATGGCCTGGCACGCGTCCACCCGCTCATATCACCGAACTTCCTGGTTGCGCGCGACCTGGGCGCTGCGTATGATTCCGGTGTGTTGGTTTTTCCGGCAGGGTTGGGGCCGAAGCGCTGCCGGAGCGGTGCAGGCGCGAGGACGCAGACATGGCCACCCTGGAAGTCATCGACGGCCCCGGTCTCGGCAGGGTCTATGCCGTGGGCGAGGGGAATACGGTCATCGGTCGGGAGGCGGATTGCGACGTGCTCCTGGAGGACGGCCGGGCCAGCCGGTCGCACGCCGAGATCCGCAAGCACGGGCCGGACGACTACAAGGTGCGGGATCTGGGCTCGTCCAACGGCACGCTCGTCAACCGCCGGAAGATCCAGGCCTGGCAACAGCTCCACGACGGCGACGAGATCGCGGTGGGCCAGACCACGCTCAGCTTCGCCCTGCGGGGGGCGCCTCCGCGGGAGGAGGGCGCGGCCGAGCCGCCTGCGCCCGAGACCATCGTCCAGGTCATGGAGACCCAGGCCCTGCCGCTCTTCACCGAGCGCACGGACCAGAAGGAACACGTGAACGCGCTTCGCTTCCTCCTGGACCTGGCGCGCGCAGCCGAGGAGGCGGACCGGCCCGAGGTGTTGGCCGACGTGCTCGCCGAGGGCGTGAGCGAGGCCATCAGCGCCGACCGGGTGCTGCTGTTCGTGGGCAAGGATGCGAACATGCAGCCCGTGAGCCGCAAGCTCCCCAAGCACCTGAAGCGGATCTACGACCAGCCCTACTCCACGAGCGTGATCAAGCAGGTGGCCCAGAAGCACGTGGCCGTGATGTCGTGCCTCTCCGAGGACGAGCGGTTCAAGGACGCGCGCAGCGTCCTCTCCAGCCAGATCACCTCCGCCATTTGCGTGCCGCTCATGGTGGGCGAAGAGATCCTGGGCGCACTCTACCTCGACCGGCTGGGCGAGGCCGAGGTCTTTACGGCCAACGACCTGGAGCTGGCCACTGCGGCCGGGCTGCAGTGCTCCATGGCGCTCCTCAACATCCGGCGGCTGGACGAGCTGCGCGCGAGTCGCGATCGGCTCGAGGCCGAACTCACCGGCCCGTCGGGCTTCGTGGGCGAGGCGCCCGTGCTCAAGCCCGTGTACGAGTTCATCGAACGCGTGGCGCCCACGGACGCGGGCGTCCTCATCCTGGGCGAGAGCGGCACGGGCAAGGAGCTCGTGGCCCGGGCCATCCACAAGGCCAGCCCGCGCGCGGACCGCTCGTTCGTGATCGTGAACTGCGCGGCCCTGGCCGAGAGCCTGGCCGAGGCCGAGCTATTCGGCCACGAGCGCGGCGCGTTCACGGGCGCGGACAAGAGCCGGCCGGGCCAGTTCCTGGC
>CAZBZG010000216.1:0-8198 GCA_964496245.1 uncultured Planctomycetaceae bacterium
AAGCGCGCCCGCATCGAATCCATTGTACGCCACAGCGGTCTCAAACCCAGCACCGCGCAGGCGCCTGGCCATGGCGTCCGCCAGGCGTTGCTCGTCCTCCACGACCAGCACGCGACGTTGCCGCTGCTCAGGCGCGATGTGCGCCGGCAGGGGGATGCCGTTCGCCGAGCAAAACGCTGCGAAATCCTGCGCCTGGATCCGGTATTCGCCGCTCCCGGGCAGGCGAAAGGATGGCAACAGACCGTCCTTGACCCACCGCTGCACGGTGCGCACGTCCACCCCGCAGACGCGCGCCACATCTCTGCATCTGAGGACCTCGCTGTCCAGGGCCAACTCCTCCGCGCACAAGGATGCGACGAGCAGAGGCACAGATCGCGACAAACACGACAAAACCGACAAACGCGATAACTGCGCCAATCGCGACAAACCTAGCTTACCACGTGCATGTTGAGCTGTCAAGCCCCTGCGAAAGAGATCCAAGCCGGTATGCGGAGAGGAGGTGCCGAGGCATCAGTCCCACAGCTCGCCGATGACAGAGACTGAATGCCCAAGGGCACCCGGATCGGGCCCAGCTACATTGCGTCGGCTTCCGAAACCAGCTGCCGCATCACCTGGTCCGCGCGGCGGCGCACGGGGGCCCGCGTGTCCTGACGATACGGCTCCACCAGGTCCTTGCGCACCACGGCCAGGCGTCCCAGGGCCTCGGCCAGCGCGAGGTCGAGCTGCCAGCGCCGGTCCCATCGCGGAGAATGGATCCTGCCGACCGGCTTGCCGCTCTCCTGCACGGCCCGGAGATCCTCCCGGCCGGCCGCTTCCTCCAGCGCGGCAGCGGCCTTGGGGTCCCCGATCCGTCCGAGCGCGCGCACCGCAGCCACAAAGGGACTGAACGGCGTCTCCGGATCCCGGACCACCGCGATCAGGACATCCACCGCCTCGCGCGCGCCGAGCCGGCCGAGGAGCACGGTTGCCGCATACCAGGCTGGCGCGCTGTTGCGCACCTCCTCCTCGAGAGCAGCCTGGCGGTCGGTCACCGCCTGGATCAGCACGGGCACCGACTGGTCATCGCCGCAGAGCGCGAGCGAAGCAGCTGCCCGCAGGCGGATGGCGGGCGCCTCGCTCTCGAGCGACCGTCGCAGGATGCCCCGTGCGCCTTCGTCGTGCTTGGCCGCCTCAGCCAGAAGCATCAACGCGCCTGTGCTCCGTTCGCCCGAAAGCTCTGCCTCCAGGTCCTGCGGCTGCTCCGGTGCGGGCAGGGCCCGCTGGCCGAGCGCTTCGTCGCGCAGCGCGAGAAACCGCGGCGGGGTACCCGGGGGCACAAGCGCGCCGGAGCGGATCAGCTCCTCCTGCAACCGGGTGACGTCCAGGGCCCGCGGGCTGCACCCGGCTTCCACGGCCAGAGCCGCAGCAATGCCCGCCACTTCGCCCAGCCGCTGCATGTCCTTCTGCATACGGAGCAGATGATGCGCATCCGGGGTCACGCTGATGGCGCGGCACGCCATCAAAATGCCCTCCAGTCCCCGCGGCAACAGCGCGCCGTACGGGATCTCAGCGCCCATCTGGTACTTCCAGTGGCAGAGCATCCAGATCCAGTAGACGGCCTCGTCCGACTCGAACTCGTAGTCCACGGCGTGATTGTCGTAATGTCCGTAGGTCTCGAGCACTGCGTCCGGAAACCGCCGGCCCCGGATCAGGTCGCCGAGGGTCACGGTCTGGTCGCCCACCATGAGCCGCCCGCACCGGATGCCGAGCACGGGCGCGATGTAGGTCGGCGCGGGACCGATTCCGTCGGGGTACAGGTCCAAGCCGTCGCGGCGCGCGCGCGTCAGATCCTCGGAATCGGTGGGATCCACGTAGCCCGTATCGTAGTTGACGCCGCCCACCTTGACGTCCGTCGGCGCCTCGCCCACGTGCACGCGTCCGGCGGAAACCGTGTAGGCATGCAGCAACCCGTCGCCGGGCCGGCCGAAACGGCATTCCGCACCCGCCCATCCGGCGAGATCCCCGTCGCCCGTGGCATCAATGGCCACGGCAACACGATAGGCAGCCGTGCCGTCCGCGTCCGCAGACACCACTTCCCGTACCCGGCGCAGGGCCCGGTCCGGTCCGCCGAGACGCACAGGCGCCCGGGAAGACAAAGTCTCCGTCACCACGCCGCAGAGCATGGCCCCGTACCGCACGTCCGCACCGGCTTCGCGCGCCAGTTGCTCGAGCGCCACCTTCTTGGCATCCGGATGGAACCCCCGGACGCGGTCGGCCGGCCCGAAGAGCGGGCTCAGGCCTTGCACGCGCGCGTCCACCTCGTCCTGCAGTCCGCCCGCGATGCCGTAGTAGTACGAATGGATGCCGCCGGCCGAACCCACCCCGCCCAGGCAGGTGCCGAGTTCCAACACGATGGTGCGGCAGCCGCGACGCGCGGCCGCGATGCCGGCGAGCGCTCCGCCCGTGCCGCCGCCGGCCACGATCACGTCGCAGGCGCTGGGGGCCGAGTCGACGGGCACACCCGCTGCAGCCGGGCCGGGTTCGGCTTGTCCCGGCGCAGCGGCTGCTGCCGCCGCACCGCTCGATCGTCCGGCTTCCAGCAGACGGGCGGCCGCCTCTTCCGCCCCCGCCGCGCTGCCGAGCCACAGCCCTGCACCGTAGAGATTGTCCGCCTGGGCGTGCGGCTCGCCGGTCGTACCTTCGAGCGGCGTCACGCACACCGGCAGAACCTCCAGCCCCGTATGGGTCACCACAGCCTCGGCCGACAGCGGCCCGGCTGGCGCGCGCACCGCCTGCAGGACCTCGGGGAGGACCAGGCGCGCTTCGATAAGTCCCCCCTGCTCGACGTCGAACGAGAGCTCCGCCATGGCCGGACGCGCGTACGTGCCGATCCGCACATCCCGGGCCTGCCCCACGTCGCCGATCTCCGCCTCCGGACGTTCCGGCCCGGTCCAGAACGCGACCGAGTACCGTCCGCGCTGGACGGCCATCTGGCCGGACGCGCCCGCCTGACGCCAGAAGAGACCGTTCTCGGACCCATCCACAAAGGTCCGGCTGCGGAAGGTACGCATGCCGCCCTTGGTGGCCACGACCGCTGCATGTACGGCCTTGTCCTTCACGAGCACGCGTACGGGTTGGGCATAGAGCAGCACCGAGACCCCGGCTCGGTCGAGCACGCGATTCAGCGCGATTTCGAAGAAGGCCGGATCCACGCGGCCGCCCGCTTGCACGTCCATGGACGCGAACTCCGCAGCCAGCGCATCGGCCAGCGGTCCGTGGACCGCCCCCGGCGCATGCGCCCAGGCGATCTCCCAGCCGAGCGCCGGACGGCGCTCGATGACGAGCGTCCGCCGGCCCTGCCCGGCCGCTTCGAACGCGGCCGCCACACCAGCCACACCGCCGCCGAGCACGACGACATCCCAGACTTCCTGGTCCAGGGACATGCGTTCTCCTTGTGCCAGAGACCCGCACAGCTTACCATCCCAGCCCCCCGCGCGCAACATCCGGCTCCCGCTTCACCGCGCGAGTCCAGCGATATCCGCGACAGTTTCTACCCGCGGGGCGCATCCGCCCAGAGCGATATGACGAGCAGCAGCACGGCCGCTGCCACGATGGCCAGAGCGGCCACCGCATACCCCCCGGTCGCCTTGAGGCACCAGGCAAAGACAGACGGCCCCACCGCGCTGCCGAAGACCGTGGTGGCCATCTGCACGCCCGTGATCTTGCCCAGGTGCTCGCGACCGTAGAAGCGCGGCCACGTCACGCTCATCAGCACCCCGAAGAGTCCGGCCGCCATGCCGTTGCCCACGATGATCGACCAGCGGCCGCAGGCGGGGGTGAGACCGGTGAGCCCGATCGCGCTCAGCCCCAGTCCGAGCAGCATAACCATCAGCAAGTACTTGAGCGGGACGCGGTCGGCCAGCGCTCCCCCGACCAGCGTGCCGGCCACCGAGATCACGGCGGCCGGCGGGAAGATGGTCATGGCGGTCTGTCGGTCCATCGCCGCCTGTTCGAAGACCGAGCAGACGTGGAACGTGAGGGCCGTGCCATAGAGGGCAAACAGCCACAGGCCCAGGTTGAAGATCCAGAAACTGCTCGTACCGAGCGCTTCGCGGAGCGTGTAGTTGTGCTCCGGCTCGAACCGGATGCCTGACGAAATGCCCGGCCCGGCGGCAGCGCCTCCATCCGGCTGCAAGCCGCAGGCTTCCGGCGTATCCCGGTAGACGACCAGCGCGAACACGGCAAAGCCCACGCCCACGATGAGCGCGAGCAAGCCCCACGCCCCCCGCCAGCCGCACAGGCGAATGAGCCAATCGAAGACGAGCGGCGTACACGAGAAAGTGAGCGAGAGGAAGACGCCGATCACGGCTGCGGCCAGTCCGCGCCGCCGGAGGAACCATTTCATGACCATGTTGCGCGGCACCAAGGCGATCACACCCTGCCCGAAAAAGCGGAGCGCAAGGAACAGGATCGTAATCACGCCGAACGCGAGCACCGGTCGGCCGACAGCGGGAAACCAAAGCCGAACGGCCGCGACGAGCCGATCGCACTGGCTCAAACCGATCAGGACCAGACCCAGCAGCATTGCCACGCCGCCCGACACCCATCGCGCACCCCAGCGGTCATAGGCCGCCCCGGCCAGCGGCAGCAGCAGCGCGCTGCCCCCCGTACCGAGCAAGTAGGCGTTGCTCAGCTGCAGACGTGACATGCCCAGAGCCTCCAGCAGGGAGTCGATGAAGGCCGACACCCCGATGGTCTGGCCGGGCGCGCTCATGATCACGCCGATCGTGCCGGCGCCGAGGATCACCCAGTGATAGGGCACGGGCGCGCGCTGCGGCGCATAGGGGACATCGTTCCAGTTTCTATGCATGCGCCGTACCCTCTACAGGTGCGGGAACCGGCCGACCGCGAGGCGAAAATGCCGCGCAACCAAATACCGCCCGCCGTTCAGGCGGCCCTCCTCTTATAGGTCAAGGCCGACACAATGCAACCCCGTTCGTCCGAATGCCGCGCGAAACCAGCATCGCTCCTGCTGGCGCCGCGCAGCACGCCTCATCCCCGTCCATGCTGCCGCCCAGCCGGCAGCCGCTGCCCCGCGGATGGTTGGGTATTGACCCCTTTCGTCCCCCCTCTTACACTGGAAGGCGGGAGTGATCGCACCTGCACCAGGAGGCCTGGCATGCCCGACGTCTCCATTTGCCCCAAGTGCGGCGAGCAGGCCGACACAGCCGGCATGCCCGACGGACGACTCGTCTGCTGCAAGGCCTGCAGCATGGTCTTTCCCGTGGGCCTCAAGCTCGAGGACATGGACGACCAGGCGCTGGACGCCCCCGATCTGCTGGCCGATACGGAACCGGACGCGTCCGAGGCGTCGGTTTCGGACGCGCCCGCTGAGACGGCGCCCGAGGCCCAGCCGGCCGCTTTCTCCGAACCCCAGGAGCCAGCCCCAGCCGCGCCGGAAGCGCCAGAGTCCCCGTCCACGCCCACGGTTCCGTACGAAGAAGTCGAGCCCCCGCCTCCGCCCGAACCCGCAAAGAAACCCACCCTTGCAGAGCAAGAGGAGAGCGCGGCACTCGTGGCACAGGCACGGGAAGCCCTGGACCAGGCCAAGACCTCCGGCAACCACGAGGACTACAAGCGCGCCCTGGAAGGGTTTGAGCAGGCCCTGGGCCTCATGCGCAAAAACGAGGAGGCGCACGCCGGCCGGGTCGAGGCGGAGCTCGCCTTTGCCGAGAAGCTGCTGGCCGAGGGCGCGTTCGACTTGGCCGAACGCCAGCTCCGCCACCGGACCGCCGAACACCGGAAGCTGAACCAGCGCATCGACGAGGGCCGGCGCCAGCGCGACAGCCGGATCCTGCGCCGGCGTCTGTTGATCGCTGCGTGCGTGCTCCTCGTGCTGGCCGCACTCGGCGTCGCGCTCGTCCTGCTCACCCCCGACACCGAGGCGCCATCCAAGAAGGTGGACGTCAACGTGACGCAGCCGGGCAGACGCCCGCAGCCGGGCAAGCCGCAGCGCGGCTCCAAGCAGAGCAGCAAGCCTTCGCGCGCCCGCCCGAAGCGCGACCCCAAGGCGGCCAAGCTCCAGGAACTCCAGCGCAAGGCCACGAAGCAGCTCCGGGACCGGCGTTACGAAAAGGCCATCGCAACCGCGAACGAGGCCCTCCAACAGGCGCCGGCGGACTGGCGATCCCACCTCATCCGGGGCGAAGCCCACCTCAACCTGGGCGATGCCGAGACAGCGCTCGCGGACCTCGAAGAGGTCGTCAAGCAGAGGTCGGACTGGGCGCCAGCTTATTACAGCCGCGGCATCGTGAAGATGCGCCTCGGCCGGCTCGAGGAGGCCATCCAGGACTACGACCGGGCCATCGAACGCGACAAGAAGATGGGGGCCGCCTACTGCAACCGGGCCCGCGCCAGCCATCTCCAAGGCGACCACGCGACCGCCCTCGCCTTCTACAACAAGTCGCTCGAACACGCGCCCAAGCACAACCAGGCCTACTTGGGGCGGGCGCTGGTCAAACGCGACCAGGGCGACTTTGCAGCCGCCCTCGCGGACCTCGACCAGGCCGTGGCCAAGGATCCGAAGAACACCGCCGTCCTCAAACAGCGCGCCCAGACCAGGATCGACCTGGACGACTTCGCGGGCGCCCTGGCGGATTGCGACAAGGCGCTCGCGCTCGCGCCCGCCGACGCCCAGGCCCACGCCCTCAAGGCCGTGGCGGCCCGCCTGCTCGCGCAAGAGGAGGTGGCAAAGCGTGCGCTCAAGGAGGCCACGGAGCACGGAGCGCAGGCGGAGGCCCTCCAGGCCTTCGTCCAGCAGAACGTCGAGGCCGTCCGCCTCCGCCAGAAGGGCAAGGAGCTGGAGGGGCAGGAGCTCACGAAAGCCGACGCCTTTCTGGCGCGGGCCTACCATCGGCTGCACGAGCAACGCTTCGAAGATGCGGCCGCAGACTTCAAAGCCGCGCTCGCAGCCCGGCCGGACCTCGGCCCGCGCGTCTATCCGACGCTCATGCAAATCGCCGAGCGCCAAAGAGACTGGCCCGCCAAGCTGGAGGCGCTCGCCCGCTGGGCGGACGCTGCGCCGGAGAACCCGCGGGCACAAAATGCGTACGCGTGGGAGCTCTTGACGAGCAAGGACGAGACGCTGCGCGAGCCCGCCAAGGCGCTACCCGTTGCCCGCAGGGCGGTCGAACTGTCTGAATCCAAGAACCCCGCCATCCTCGACACCCTGGGCCTGGCCCTTTTCCGCAACGGAAAGGTCGAGGAAGCGGTCGCCATCCAGAAAGAGGCTGTGGGACTCCTTCCCGCATCCGCTTCTCCTGCGAACCGGCGGGAGTTCGAAGAACGCCTGCGCGAATTCGAAAACACACGCGAGAACCGGGACAAACGCACAGACTGATCCGCTGCCCTCGGAAGCGCCATGGACAGACCCTCTCCCCCCGCTTCGGCCGAGATCCGCAAAGGCAGCGTGCAACGCGCGCCCGCTGCAGGTCCCCGTGCGCGCATCGCCCCGAACTTCAAACGCCTGGCCGTGGCCGAACGGGCGGAACCCGGGGACGTCAAGCCCCACCGCCACACCGAACACGAAGTGATCCTCGTGGACCGGGGCTGGTACGAGGGCGCAATCAACGGCACCTGGATGCGCCTCGAACCGGGCGAGGGACTGGTGGTCCAGCCCGGGGACTGGCACGAGGACCGGTTCGAGGGCCCGCTGCGCTACTTCGGCCTCTGCTTCGACCTCGAGTCCGACCCGCTGCGGCCCGCCCCACCGGGTCTCTTTGTGCAGGGCGTGGAGCCCCGGCAGCAGTGTTTTCGGGCTGACCGGGACAAGACCTGGCCCCTGCTGCGGGGCCTTCAGGACGAAGGCGAGGCGCCCGACCCCATGTCCGGTCACGTGCAGGACGCCCTGCTGCTGGCCTTCTTCTGGCATATGGTGCGGGCGCTCCCCGCCAAAGCCGTCAACCCCGCTTTTCTCGCGCTCTCGGGCGACCAGACCTTTCCCACCCAGCTCTGGCGCCTCTTTCGCGCACACATCGACGAAGACCTCAGCGTGGCCGACTTCGCCGAAATGCTTCACATGAGCGAGAGCTCGCTCAGCCACAAGTGCAGCGATCTCCTCGGCATCTCCCCGCGGAAAGCCTTCCTTCAATGCAAGGTCGAACGCGCCCAGCACCTCCTGGTCAACACCGAGCTCTCGGTGAAGGAGGTGGCGGCCGAGC
>CAZBZG010000217.1:0-8125 GCA_964496245.1 uncultured Planctomycetaceae bacterium
AGAGCAGGCGCTCATCGAAATGAGCGCCTGCCGTATCGATACATGCCACGCCGTCTAGCGAGCCGCTTGCGGCTCCGGCAACTGCGCGATCTGTTTAACCCTGTCGGAAATCCGAACATCCCCTGAGGCGTGAGCAGGGTGCGGATACGCGCGCGCATAGGTCAAATAGACCTCGTCGACCACCAACACCACCTTCCGCCCCGCCGCATCGGTGAATTGGAACAGCATGCCTTTTTTGACACCGTCCCGGCTTCCCGCCCCGATGATGACCGTGGCCTCCGCGCCCACCCCATCCGTCGCGAGGATGTTCGTGCTGATGCGAGGCGCATGGGCCGGAGCATTGATTTCCGCCCCGCCCCCGCCGCGGCCTGCGTTTCCGTGTCGAGCCCGGCCCGCGGCAGCCGCAGCGATTCCCGCCGGGGCATCTCCGGGGGGCGAAGCCAGCCGCATCGGACCTCCGTCAGTCTCCGGGCCCCCGGCAGCATCCGTCTCAGCCGCTTCCGACGCCCAGGTGCCCTCGACCGGCGGCTTGTACTCCTCATCCCGCGACCATCCCGGCACGTGACACGCCTTCACGTCCTCGCCTACCTTCCCCGTCGCCGGATCAGCTGCGGGCGGCGGTTTCTGCCCGAAACGCATGCTATCGTACTGGGAGGAATCGAATCGATCCGGATTCGATTCATACAAATCCATGATCGTTTGCAGTCGCTTGATCCGCGACAGCGCGTCCTGATGCTTCTGCATGCTGGTTTCGGCGAGTTCGCGCTTCTCCGAACTCTCGGCCTTGTACTCCATGGCCCGGTCGTAATACGTCTTCTCCATCTCACGCAGCTTGGCGAGTTCTTCCTCGAAGGTGCTGTTGAACTTGGGATCCCGCTGGCGGCGGTTCGCCTCGGGCCGGCGCGAATCAACGGCCGACGATCTCTCCCGCCTCGCCTTCCAGTCTACATCTACAGGCGCCGGTGCCGCGTTTCCGTACCCCCGTCCCGCTGGCGCGGCCGCATGCGCATCCGTGCTCACGCGCGACTGCAGATTCGTCGGCCCCTGGTGTCTGCGAGCCGCTCCTCCGTCGTCTTCCTGGAAGGGCTTGGTTGCCAAACCCTTCACGCGTCCTGCCACGCTCTTGCTCGCGTCACCCACGCGGCTCCCAACCGCCTTGAACGGCGCGGTCACACTCGACAGCGCGCCGCCCTTTCCCGAACCGCACCCTGTGCTCACAGCCACGATTCCACCTGCAAGTGCTAGCCAGATCGACTGTTTCGTGCTCATGAGAAGACCGCCTCCCTTGCGCTGCATGCACGTGAACTTCGTATCGATCGATTCCAGGCGCGTTATCGGCCGCTGCCTCAGCGCCTCCGCTGAAGGTATTATCGGCCAGCCGCGACCTGCAACCACAGCCAAACCATCGGGTTCTCTGCATTTTGTGGCGGGGAGGACCCCTGTGCGAGACACCTGCCGTAGCGAAGCGGCGCGCGGGAACCGGTCGGCCGTGGAGATGCCACGGGAACACGCTGGGGGAGAACGCCGGAGGCATCGGGGCTTCCGGACTGTCCAACGATTTGAGGCCTGTACAGGCCGCGGCACGCCCCTACCCGGCCACCTCGCGCCTCCGGAAACTCCGCACGGCCAGGACCAGCAGGATCGCGCTGTAGAGCAGCGCATAGAGGAGGGCCAGGAAGAAATGCGCCCAGGAGACCGTGCCCTGATTGGTCACCTCTGGAGGGATCTGCAGGTACTTGAGATTGGGTACGGCGTAGTAGATCAGGTACATGGGAATTCGCGCGGTCGTAGGCACGAAATGCAGGCCGATGATGGCGCGAAGGTAGAAGATGAAGAATCCCAGAAGCGTATAGAACGTGGAGAAAGCGATGATGGGAATTTCGGAGAGCCGCGTGCTCAAAAGCGTCACTGCGGCGCCCACCACGATGGCATGGAAGACCCGAAAGACGATCTTCTGCAGCAGGTTGGCGTCGGGGGTGTAGCCTTCGGTGATGGCTGGCTCGAACCACCCGAGCACAAGGCAGCCAGCCAAGAGCACCGCACTCAGCACGAGGATGGTGAACCCGGCCACGTACACGAGGCCGAGGTACTTGCCGAGGACGACATCGTCCTTGCTGATGGGCTTGGACAAGAGGAGCAGAATGGTCTGCGTCTCCACATCCCGCGGGATCTCGGTGGCGCCCATGACCATCACGAGCATGATCGCGGTCAATCCGATCAGATCCAGGGCCGTGGTCTTGTGGTTGAGCAGATCCTCCTGCGGCGTCGGGCCTCCCATGAACAGCAGGACCAGCACCAGCACGGCGCCCACACCCAGCAGCCGGATGAACCAGCCCGTGACGATGCGCTTGAAGGAGTACTCGCCAAGTGTCAGAATGACGTGCAGATCCACCAGCCGCATCCTCCCCGGCCGGGGCAGCGGCCGGCTGGGAGCTGAAGGACCTCGTCCCCGCCGGCTCGTCCCTTGTCAACAGACGCGAGGACCGCCGCCACCGACGGCCCTCGCGTGGAACGTACAATTTGCGTCAGGCCGCATCTTTCGATCTCAACAGCCCATCCACCCTCGACCTAGGGGGCCACCGCTTCGGGGCGGTGGGCTTCCAGCCGGCGAACCGCTTTGCCTTCGAGCATCTTCTCCAGCTCGTCGAACGTCTCGGCGACCGGCTTGCCCGTAAGCGTATTGAACTCGCCCTTGACCTCTGTGATGCGTGCGTTGACTTCGTAGTCGTACAGGTCGATGCCGTACGGCGTCACGGGATCGCCGGTAGCCCGGTCGAAAAGATCACCCGGTTCGTACGAGACGAGACTCCTCGGGGCATAGTGTCCCTCGGGGTTCACGCCTTCGAAGATGGTGCGCACGCGCTTCTGCTTCTGGACGATCTCCGTCTTCTCGTCTCCGGCAGCCTCCTCCTCGGCCGCGATGAGTTCGCCCATCAGCGAACGGCAGCGGCTCAGGATGCGTTCGCGCAGCCGGCTGAGTACCGTATCGGACTCGGGCGCGAGTCCCTCCATCGCCATCTCTTCCTCGGGCACGGCGGGCGGAGCCTCCCCCGCGGGCGCCTTCCCGCCTTCCGGTGCCTCGCCACCTTCGGGGCCTTCCATGCCGGGTTCGACCATGGCCGCCCGGGCCTTGGCTATGCGCTCCTGGTAGAACGCGTACCAGGCTTCCAGCTCCGGTAGCGGTTTGCCGTACTTGCCTTCCTTCTTCGCCTGGGTGTGCAGCAGCATGTTTTCCACGTACCACGGCACGCCGCCAATCTCGATGGCCTGCTTGAGGTACTCGATGGCGTCCTCGTAGTGCTTCTTCTTCTCCTCCAGCGTATCCGCCGGACGCGCGCGAATCTGGAGGACCCAGTGCGCCGCCTGGTAGGGCAGATACCAGTCCGGCTCGTTCGCGTACGTTTGCCCTTTCTCGATCAGTTTTAGGGCTTGTGGCAGATCCGCATAGGCGATGGACGACACGCCGATCTTGTACACCGGCGTGAAATCCGGATCCAGATCGGTGATGCGATCGAACTGGTCGTAGAAATACTTGACCATGTTCTCGTCCATGGCCTTCTTCGCCCGCCCCAGGTGATTGATGCACCGCAGCCAGGCGATGTCCGCCCAGAACTTGTCGATGCCGAGGCAGGGCATGTAGGTGCGCTCTTCGCGCTTCTTGTTCTCGTAGATCTTCGGACGTTCCTCGTGCATGCGCATGGAGACGCCGACCGAAACGACGAATGCGATCGCCATGATGATTGCGCTGATCTTCGGAAATGTTCCCATGATCCTCCTCCCCTCAACAAGAATGCTCTCGTCCAACCTTTCGCGACATCGCTCCCGACATCCGCGATCAGGAGATATCCTTCCGGCTGAAGATCACCGTGGTCAAGCCCGCCAGGAACAGGGCATAGGCTACGCCGTACAGCACCCCCATGCCCACGAAACTGTGCGGAATCTCGATCCCGTGGCTGAGTTCTGTCTTCACGTCCAGATTGTAGAAATTGGGGAGGACGTAGGTCACGGCCTTGGTCACCGCGCTCTCGGCGCCACGCGGGAGCATGTACAGGCTGTGTCCGATCACGAAGAACGCAAACATGCCGATCGCAGCCAGCGTATCGGTCAGGAACGTGCTGAGGAGAAGCCCGATGCCGGCCAGCACAAGCGCCTCGCTCGCGATCAGGACACCGCCGCCAAGCAGGTCCCACGGAGTTTCGCCGAAGCTCAACCGGTAGGCCAGCAGAGAGCCAATCGTGACAAAGCCCACGTTGAAGATGGTCAGCGCGCCAACCCCCAGGAACTTTCCCCAGATGAATGCGCTACGCCCCATGGGCTTGGACAGGATGAATTGCGCGGTCTTCTCCCGCAGTTCCCGCGGCACCTCGAAGGCCGCCACCATGGCCGTAAGCAGGCCGACCACCAGCGAAATCGCCAGGGCACAGTCCTTCATCAGCTCGCGTTCCATGCCGAGCGAAATCTCTTTGTAGGCCGACATGGCCGCTACATCCAGCACGCAGATGACCAGGATGACGTACAGCGCCTTGAGGCGCGCCACCCGGTAGAACGTGCTCTGCGCGATCGTTATAATATCGTTCATGAGTCCCCTCCTTCCTTTCTCCTCTTTTCGTCCTCCTCGATCCGCCGCAAGAACGCTTCCTCCAGGGATTCTTTCTTGCTGATCACCTCCCGCACCTTTCCGCCCTGCTGCTCCACGAACTCAACCACCTCATTCTTCCGTTCCGCATTCGCAACATCGATCCCCCATTGATCTCCCATCTTCAGTATGGCCTCGGTCCGGCTGCCGAGCTGATCGAGCCCCTCGGGCTCAACCCCTTCGACCACCACGCGTTGTCCCTTCTCGCCCAGGATCTCGGAGAGGGGGCCCTTGATCAGCAGCTCGCCGTGGCTCAGGATGCCCACCTCGTCACACATCTCCTCCACGTCAGCCAGGATGTGGCTCGAAAAGAAGATGGTCCGCCCCTCGTCCCGAAGGCTCATGAGAAGCTGCTTCACCTCGCGCCGCCCGAGCGGATCCAGGCCGGCCACCGGCTCGTCCAGAATGACCAGGTCCGGGTTGTTGATGAGCGCCTGGGCGATGCCGACCCGTTGGAGCATGCCGCGCGAATACCCCTCGAGCCGGTGGTCGGCCGCATCGCTCAGTCCCACCTTGGCGATCAGTTCCTCGGCCCGGCGGTAGCGCTCCATGCGGTTCAGGTGCAGCAGTTTGCCGCAGAAGGCGAGGAATTCCAGACCCGACAGATGGTTGTAAAAGCACGGGCTGTCAGGCAGGAAGCCGATCCGGCTCTTGATGGCCCGGTCGCCCGGCTCGGTCTCGAAGATGGACGCCGTGCCCTTGTCGGGGATCACAAGGCCCAGCAGGATCTTGATCGTCGTGGTCTTGCCCGCACCGTTTGGCCCCAGGAAACCGAAGATCATCTTCTCCTCAACGCGCAGGTTGAGGTTGTTCACGGCAAGCACCTTGCGCCGGGAAAAGAACCATCCGTACTGCTTGACCAGCCCCTCGGTCCGGATCGCGTCCAACGGCATCCCCCTCTACCGGCAGACCGCTGTACCTCGCGTCATACCGCCACGTTCGGACAATTTGCCAGGTACCGTATCAGGCAAACTCTAGTCTCCATACCGCGTAATTGCAAGACAAAAATACGGTTAGAGCTGAAGGGCTCGCCAGGCTGCTCAAAATTTCACTTGATTTGGCCGATACAGCTCATAGGGTTAGGCCTCCGCCGGGAAGCCTGTCGTGCAAACCAGCCCCCGGCAGCAAGAAAGGACTCCGCATGATCGTCAAACAGCAGGTCTACTGCAGCGAGAAAGGCATCTGGGTCGAGGCCCTCCTGGAAGAGCGTACGGTGCGGGCGGGCGGCGACACGGTCACCACGCGCACCCCGCTGAGCTGCACGCGCATGGCAGAGTGCTCCCGAACGCTGTTCTGTCGATTCGTCAATCCACTGACGACACGCAACCCCCTCGAAATTCCCGACGAAACCCCTGCGGCCAGCTGAACTCCGGATCCGCTTGGCCGCTAAGTACAGCCCATTGCAAATAGGTGAACACATGCCGGAGCGCCGGCGATGCGGATGCAAGACGCGTCGAGGAGGCGATCCGGGGAGATGCGCTCCGCCTCCGGCTGCGCGCCCTGCCGGGCTGCGGTGCTCGCTACGCTGCGCTCCTCGCGACCCCGGGTTTCCTGTTGCAATGGCGGGACGGCCCACTACAATACAGGGGCTGTGTTTACAGCACGGAACCGGGATCGCACCAGTGTCCGCACGAAGGACGTTCCGAGCCGAACGATCGAGGGAGGCTGCAGGGCGGTGCTTCTCTGGGGGCGAACGACGGATCCTCGCAGCATCCCAATGGAGACGTTTTGCGGGCGATCTCGCGCTGGTTTCGAGCCTCGGCGCGACATGCGTTAGACGCCCCGTGAAGCGGTACCTGTTCACCAAGCGCGGACCGGGTGAGGACGGTCCATCCAAAGGAGTTCGCATGCGAGAAGAAGTGGAGAGGGTCATCCAGGAAATCCGTCCCAACCTCCAGGCGCACGGAGGGGACGTCGAGCTGGTCGACGTACACGAAGACGGAAAGGTAAGCGTTCGGCTTCAGGGCGCCTGCGCAGGCTGCCCCCACGCCCGTGCCACTCTCCAGCAGGGCGTCGAAGCCCGGCTCAAGGAGGCCGTGCCGGCCGTGACCGAGGTGGTCGCTGTCGAATAACGCCGTTGCTGCACGTCCCATACGCGCTTCCGTTCCGGCTGAGGCGCGTCTGTCAGCTGCGGGAAGGGGCCGTTCATGCCGCAAGCCCGATCGCCTGTCGCCATCATTTCGGACGTCCACGCGAATCACGAAGCGTTTCGAGCGGTCATCGCCGACATCCATGTCCGCGGCATCGAGCGTATCATCAACCTCGGTGACATCGTCGGCTACGGCCCCGATCCGGAAGCCTGCGTGGACCTCGCCCAGAAGGTCTGCTCGGTCCATCTCTGCGGGAACCACGACTACGCCGTGCTCCACAGCGCCGAAGGCTTCAACCCCGTCGCTCGCGCTGCCGTCGAATTCGTCCGCAAGCGCATGGAGCCCGATCCCGAGAACCCCGATCCGGACAAGGCCCGCCGCTGGCAGTATCTGGAGGAATTGGAGCCTCTGTACGAGGACGCGGCCCACGACATGGAGGCCATGCACGCCTCTCCCCGCCAACCCATCACTGAGTACGTCCTCCCCTCCGATCCCGAGATGGACCCGTTCAAGATCCAGGAGATCTTCCAGGCGATGAACCACAAAGTGGCCTTCGTGGGCCACACGCACTTCCCCGGCGTCATCGAGCAGGGACGAGACTGGTTTCTCATGCCGCCCCAGTTCAACCAGAAATACGTTGTCGGCGAACGGCGTGCGATCATCAACATCGGCTCTGTGGGCCAGCCCCGCGACCGGGACGTGCGCGCCTGCTATGTCGTCTTCGACGGGCAGACGGCCGAATACTGCCGGGTCGAGTACGACGTCGAGGCCACGGTCGGCAAAATCCGGGAGAGCGGCGGCCTGCACGAGGTTTGCGGCCTGCGCCTGCGCGAGGGCCGCTGACCCCCCGGACCGTGCGACAGAACCGGACGGGGGGCCGTGCTTCTCCGGTCGCACACCTTCGCCCGCTCCTGCTCTCGCGCATCGAGATGTCACCCGAGGAGTGTCTCTCTTGCCGTCCGACGAACGCATCCTGGTCACGGGCTGCGCCGGCTTCATCGGGAGCCATATCGTCCGCCGCCTCATCTCCGACGGCTTGGAAGCCGTGGGCGTGGACGACTTCTCGACCGGCCGCCCCGAGAACATCGCGGACGTGCGCGACCGCTTCACCTTCCTCGAGGGCACGCTCTGCGACCCGGCGGTGGCCGAGGGCGCCTGCGAAGGCGTGACACACGTCCTCCACCAGGCTTCGATCCCGTCCGTACCCCGGTCGCTCGACGACCCGCTCGCGAGCCTGCACTCCTCGGTCACGGCCACGGTCACCCTGCTCCTGGCCGCCCACCGAGCCGGCGTGTGGCGGGTCGTCCAGGCCGCGAGTTCCTCGGCGTACGGCGATACCGAAACCCTGCCCAAGATCGAATCCATGGCCCCCGATTGCCGCAGCCCCTACGCCGCGACG
>CAZBZG010000218.1:0-8098 GCA_964496245.1 uncultured Planctomycetaceae bacterium
GGCCGGCCGGCGTCTTCTCGGCGTCCTGTCCCGGCTTCTCCTGTTCGTCCTTCGTGCCCGCTTTCTCCCCGGCGGGCGGAGCGAGGCGAGCGTGTGCACTGGCGAGCGCGAACATCAGCTCCGAGGGCTCGTCTTCGGGCGTGACGACCTGTTCGAGGTAGGGGAGGGCCTTTGCGTCATCGCCTGCGGCGTAGAAGGCTGTGCCCAGCGTACGGAGCGCTTGGTTCCGTTTCGGCCCCTCGGGCAAGGCCTCGGGGACGTCGCGGGCGAGCGCGAGGAGATCGGCTTCTTGCTCGGCATGGATTCGATCGTCCGCGAGAAGCAGGTTGTAGGCCATGCGTCGAACGGCGGGCGTGTACGTCTCCGGTTGCGGGTGGCTGCGGGCCCGGGCGTCGTGCTTGACAAAGGCCCCCGCTTCACCGGCGTCATAGGCGAGATAGGTCTTCAGGCGCCAGTAGAGGCCCTGTCCTTCCTCCGGAAGCGCGTCGAGGTGGTCGGCTGCTTTCGCGAGATGGTTCCGGGCGCCCTTCTTGTCTCCTTCGGTGTAGGACATGGCGGCGAGCATGACCGAACTCGTGGCCAGGGAGGGATCGAGTTTCTGCGCCTTTGCCAGATGGGTCCGGGCCCGGGTGAGATTCGGCTCCTTCTTCTGGAGGGCCAGGTATCCGAAGATGCCGTGCACGTAAGCCTTGTACTCGTCCGCCGGATCCCGGGCCAGGAAATCGTTGAGCAGGGATGTGGCCTCGGCTTGGTCGAGCTTGACCCCGAGCACGCCCGCGTTCAGGTAGCAGGCGGTCCACTCGGGCTTGAGCTCGATGCAAGCGAGCAGCTTCTCGTACGCCTCTTTGTCTTTCTTGCCGACGAGGTCGACCAGCTCGTTGTGCGTCTCGATGGCCTTGCAGTTACGCTTGTAGGCGAGGTACTGTTGGTAGCCGAAGTAGCTGTAGCCCGCGAGCACCAGGAACGCCACGGCGGCTGCGCCGATGCAGACGTAACTCAGCGTGCGCAGCCCTTCGGGTTCGGCCGCCGGCGTGGGCGCGCTCCACGTGCCCGAGGCGCTGGCCACGGCCTCTTGGGCCGGGCTGGCCTGCTCTTCCTTTTCGTCCTTGAGGGCGAGGCCGTCGTCTTCATCCTTGAGGGCGAGTTCGTCCTCGGCCGGCCGGAGCGTCAGCTCGTCCGCGTCGTCCTTCTTGGGCTCCGGGATCTGGAGTCGGTTGCCGCAACTGCACTTGCCGGATTTTCCGGCCGCGGAATCCTTGGCCCGATGCTGTTTGCCGCAGGACGGACAGGTGAACTCGATCATGCTCGCGCTCCGGACGCAGGCCGACTGCTTACAGTATATGCCACGGCACGCGAAGATGTCAAGCCGTTTGGTTCCGGGCGGAACGGGGCCTTCCAAGAGCCTGCAGATGCGGCGGTCGAGCTACTCCGCCTCGCGCGGCACGAGCACGAAGCGGTCGAAGAGGATCTCGCCCACGAACGCGCCCACGAGCCGCGGCCGGATGGCCTTTACATCCTGGCGCACGCGGAAGGTGTACTGGGTGGAGAGCTCGTCTTCGCGCTCGATGATGTTCTTGGTCTCGGCGCGGAGATCCTGTTGGCCGCCGGGCAGGATGTAGTCGATCGCGATGAGAGGGAGTTCCCCTCGGCACGGCGTGAGCTTGCGGCCCTGGATGCGGATCTGATACTTTCGGCACGGGCCCAGGCGGATCGGCGGCAGCTGGACCTCCAGCGCGTGCCGCTCGCTCCAGCTCGTGAGGTGGAGTCCGTCGGATCGCACGGACGCCTCCTGCTGCTGTGCGTACTCGTAGGCGAACTGCCAGCCTGCGGGCGGGCGCGCGCGCGCGGGGCCCGTGCCCGGCAGCAGATCGAACGGCTTGTCCTTGGGCGTGCGCGCGATGCTGAGCTCCGCGGACCGCCGGCTGCGGACCGTCTCGCGCTTGGGCAGGCGGAGGTAGACCAGCCCCCCGATGACCGCCACGATCAACAGGCCGACCAGCGCGCCGACCGCGATCTTCTTCCAGAGCCGCATCTTGGTGCGGAGCTCGGAGACGTCGCGCTCCTCCACCATGGCACGGGAGGCCTTGCTCGCCTTGGGCGAGAAGTCCACGGCCTGGCGGAGCGGTTTGCCCTTCTGGCGGTCGAAGAAGGAGAGCACCTCGGCCGACTGCCGGGAGTGTCCGATCCGAGTCTTCACCTCGGCGCGGAACGCCTCGAGGTCGAAGGGCACGCGGCAGAAGCGCACCGTGCGCGCGTCCGGGTCGTAGAGGCAGTAGGACGCGCGAAAATCCTTGTCGCGCGGCATGCCGACCGATCCCACGTTCACCACGTAGCGGTGGTTCTCGCGCAGCGTGAAATCCCCGGCGCGGCAACGGGCGTACGTTCCGTTTGGCTCGAGACGATGGACGCAGGGCTTGTGCGTGTGTCCCACGAAGAGGATGGGCTCGTGCGCGTGCCGCCAGCACGCGCGCGCCACCTTTTCGTTCGTCACGTAGTAGAACTTGCGCGGCTTGACCGGCGCGCCGTGGACGCAGCGGAAGCCGCGGGCGCGCAGCATGAGCGGGACCTGCTCGAAGAAGCGCATGGCCCGGCCGTGGAGCTGCCCGCAGGTCCATTCGATCATGCGCTGGGCGTCGGGATTGAAGCCCGCCGGATCGAGCAGGCCGGCCACGACCGCGTCGTGGTTGCCGAGCACGAACAGGTCCACGCTCTCGTATGCGGAGGCCAGGGTCTCGGCCGGCTGCGGACCGTAGCCCACCACGTCACCCAGGCACAGAATGCGGTCGACCCCGCGGGCCGTGATGTCCGCGTACACCGCGTTCCATGCCTGGAGGTTCGCATGCAGATCGGAGACGATGGCGAAGCGCATGGGCGTCCTGTCTCTGCCTGCCGTAGGCCGGGGCGACCGACGCCCGGCCGTGACAAGGTCTCACCATACGGGCAACGCCAAGGGTCGCAAGCATCTTCTCCCGGAAATTGCCGACGGGCCTCTCGCCAAGAGGCAAGGATCGCAGAGACGGGGGCTCTGCGTACTTCCTTGGCGTTCTTGGCGCCTTTGCGGGAGAACAGGCCCCACGCACGCCACTCGGGGGCCAGCCCCTCGGGAAACACGATCCGGAAGTCTCTACCGCAGGCTTCGCCTGGAACTCCGGTCATGTCCCCCGCACGGCTGCACGCCGTCCCAGCAACGTGAGCAGTGCGGGCAGGAGCACGACGGCCGCGGCCCAGCAGCTGGCGAGGCCCACCACCATGAGGACGCCCAGCGACTGCAGGCCGCGGTGGTTTGCGAGCACGAGCGCACCGAACCCGGCCATGCTGGTCAGACTGGTCAAGGTGAGCGCGCGGAAGGTCCCCTGGATGGCGTGGTGCGCGTCCCGGCAGCCTTCGGCGCGGAACCGGTGCACCACGTGGATCCCGTTGTCGATGCCGATGCCCAGAATCAGCGGCACGACCACCACGTTGGCCAGGTTGAAGGGGATGGCGAAGAGCCCCATGAGCCCGACCATCCAGACCGCGCCCAGGCCGACGGGCACGGCCGCCAGCAGGGCGAAGGAGACGCTTCGCAGGTCGATGAGGAGCACCGCCAGCACGGCCAGGGCGGCGAGCAGGGCGGCCTGCGCAAAGCCATCCCTGATCTCGCGCGTGATCTCGAAGTAGGCCACGGGAAACCCCGTCACGTCGGGATCCACGCGCCGCACGTCGGCGAGGAATGCGCCCAGCGCTGCGCGGTCCCAGATGTCCTCCTTCGGATGGACGAGCACTGCGTAGTGCTGCCCGTCTCTGGAGACGTAGCGCTGCCGGGCGGAGAGGGGAAAGAGCGCGAGGGCGGGGGGGTCCGCTGCGAGCTGCGCCAGGAGCCGGTCGCGCTGGTCGGCAAAGGCCCGGCGCACGGCTGCGCCGAACGCTTCCGTGTAGAGCGGTCCCGCGGAGCCGAGTTCGCGCAGGAACTCGCGAGCGCGCGCAGCGAGCACCGCGCGCTCGCGGTCCGCACGGTCGTTTCCGAGTCGCTGCAGGAGGGCGCTGGCGTCGGGCACATTGCCGGCGGGCGCGCGCATTGGCGCGAGGAGGTCTTTGCGCAGATCCCGCAGCAGACTCCGCTTGCGCGCGAGATCGGGCGGCACCAGCGTGGCAGCGCTCTCCACGCGGGCCACGGTGGGCAGGCCGCGAAGCCGTTCGGTCAGGTCGCGTGCGGCCTGCAGGCTTTCGCAGGTCAGCGCGCACGTGTTCGCTGCTCTGTCGAATCGCTCGAGCAGCGCGCCCGCGCGTACGGACTCCGTGCCCCGGGCCTGGAGGTTCTGCATGTTGTAGTCGAACGTGGCCCGGCCCATGCACGCGAGGGCGACGAGCGTCAGGCCGACGGCGCTGAGCACGACCGCGCGGCTCGAGCGCGCCAGCCAGCCCCACGGGATGCGAACCGCGGCCGGGACGCTTGCGGGCGCGGCTGACGCGGGCAGCGTTGCTGCAGCGCCACGGGGCCGGCTCAGCCAGAGCAGGCAGGGGAGCACGCCCAACATGGCGCCCATGCAGAGCACGAGGCCCATGCCCGCGATCAGCCCGAGTTCGGCGAACGCGAGAAACGCGCTCGTGGCCAGGGCCAGGAAGGCGGCTGCGGACGTGAGGCCGCCGGCCAGGATGGCCGGCCCCGCGCCCGTGAGTGTGCGCTCCAGGGCCTCGCGCATGTCCGGCGCATGGCTTCGGCGCCGCTCTTCGGCGAGGCGCGTGACCAGGTGGATGCCGAAGTCGATGCCCAGGCCGAAGAGGATGGCCACGATCACCGTGGTGACGGCGTTGAGATGGCCCACGACGGCAGCCGCGGCGCCGAGGGACCACACAACGCCGAGGACCAGGGCGAGCAGTACGGCGAGCACGTTGCGCTTCGGCCGAAAGCCGAAGAAGAAGACCAGGGAGACGCTGGCGAGCGCCACCAAGCTGGTGAGAGGCAGGTCTGACTGGATGGTACGGGTTTCGTCGTGGATCAGGGCCGGGTAGCCGGTCAGTCCGGCGGTCAGGCCGGGGAAGCGCGCGAGCACGCGGTCGCGCACAATGCGCACGCGGTCGTTGAGCGGCTTGAGGTAGGCCAGGTCCAGGGTGGCGCGCGCGGGCGTAATCACAGCCATGTGCAGGGTCCGGTCGTGGCTCGTGAGGAAGCCGTTGGCCGGGGCGCCCACGCGGCGGTACCGTCCCGGAAGCCGGGGCGAGAAGCCGCGCGCGAGTCTGTCTGCGGTCCGGTCCTCCGGGAGATCGGTTGCGCCCTTTGCGAGGAGGCGGGTGACCTCCTCCGTGGGGCGGACGAAGTGCCTGAGCAGCGCCTGCAGGGCGCGCGCGCGACAATCCCGCTCTGGCGGGCCCACGGGTGCGCCGCTCACGGTTCCGCGGGCGAGTTCGGCGAGCAGCCGGGGAAACGAACCAAAGACCGCGGGCTTGAGCCAGGCTGCCCCGCCTGCGCGCAGACTGTCGGCCCATTGCTCCAGGTCGGCGAGGTCGATGTAGTACAGGCCGCGCTGCCGGATCGCGGCGAGGTCCTGTCGGACGAGCACGTCGCGTACGAGCGGCCCTTTGGCCGGCGCTTGCTGCGCATCGGCCTGCAGCAGTTCCGACCGGAAGGACTCCAGGAACCGCTCGCGCTGGGCGCGCGTGCCGCCGCCCACGACCAGGACGAAGGCATTGGGCGTGCCAAAGCGCCTCTTGTAGGTCTCGAGATCCTCGCGCACCTTGTCGCCCGGCCGGGTCAGCTGATCCCGGCCCGTTTTGATGCGGAGATCCAGAGCCGCCTCCGCGGCCGCCAGCGCCGTGAGCAGGGCCGCAGCCGCGAGCACAAGCCACGGGCGGTCTGTACACAGGCACGCCAGTCTGGCGAACAAGGGCTTGCCGTTGGCGGATGGCAAGGAGCGCTGCATGGGCTTTCCTTAGGGTCTGCCTCCCAACGACGAGGGCGGCAAGTGCGGCGGCCGGGGCGCCAAACCCTGGTCCACGGTCCATCGCACGGCGTCGGCCAGGCTCTCCCGCACGGGTCGCGGTCTCCAGCCGAGCGCGTCGGTCGTGCGCGCGGGGTCGAACACGAACGGCCGCCGCGTGAGGCGCACCCCGGTGACTGTCGCCAGGGGTGGGGGGCCGCCGAGCCAGCGCGCGCGCCGTTCGGCCAGCCAGGCAAAGGCGAGCGCGACCGGGTAGGGTACGCGCATGCGCGGCGCAGGCAGTCCGGTGAGTTTGCTCAAGAGGGCGAAGGCTTTTCGCCAGGTGAAGTTCTCGCCGCAGAGGAGGTATCGTTCGCCTGGGCGCCCGCGCTCCATGGCGAGCGCGTGCCCTTCCGCCACGTCCCGTACGTCCACGAAGTTGATGGTGCCCGGCAGGTAGCCGCCCACCCGGCCGCGCAGGAACGCGGTGAGGAGCCGGCCCGGCGGGGTCTGGTTGCGATCGCCCGGCCCCACGGGCACGGTGGGATTGACGATCACAACGTCCAGCCCGTCGCGGGCAAAGGCGAGCGCGGCCTGCTCGGCGCGGAACTTGCTGCGGCAGTAGGGGCCGGGCATGTCCTCGAGTTGCGCGTCAGCCACGCGGTCCTGCGGCCGCGCATCGCCGGTCGGTGGTACGATCGATTCGGTCGAGGTGTACACGACCCGCGCCACGCCCGCGGCCTGGCAGGCGGCGAGCACGTGGCGCGTTCCCTGGTGGTTGACCGTGTCGAAGTGTTCGGGGTCAGCGTGCCAGAGGGACGGGTCTGCTGCGAGGTGAAAGACCCGGTTGCGGCCGGCCACGGCCGAGCGGACCCGGTCGGGATCCGTGATCGAGCCCGGGATCCATTCGCAGTCGATGCGGTCGAGTCCTGTGCGATCAGCCGCGGGCAGATCCAACACGGCCAACCGGTCGCCCGCGCGCCGCCGTTCGGCCAGGAGCCGCACGAGATGCTGCCCGATGAAGCCTGCACCGCCGGTGACCAGGGTGTTCATGGTTGCAGCTCCCGAACCGTCTGTGCCGCAGGGAACGCGACGCAGCGTCCTGCGGGCCGCGGCCCGGGCTTGGTTCAGAACCGGGTCACACCTGAAGGGCGCAGTTTGTAGCACAGGCACTCCTGCCTGTGGAGCGCCTCACGGATTCCGCCCCAGGCAGGAGTGCCTGGGCTACATCCTGCCTCGTAGCGCGCGTGTCACCCAAACCGGCGCGCTTCTGAACCAGGCCGCGGCCCGGACATCGTACACGCCGCAACCCGTCCTGCGCAACGGGTTTCCCGACGAAGCGCATCTGGCAGACGCCCCTTGCCACGCCCCGCGGGGGACAATTCGTTGCCACAACGCATGAACATGCGCCCGGCAAGATTACGCTGATCCCGGAGAATCAGACGCATGCCGCGGACCGCGTCATTGTAGGCCGGCGTGGGGACGGGCCGTGCCTCCTGCAGTTTGCGACCGTTCTTCCGGGCATGCTGCGCGAAGAGTGCAGGGTCCTTCTCTCCGCTACCACGATGGAACGGATGGTGGACGTGTTCTGCCGTGTGTACCAATATCAGCCGAAGCACCTCGAAGAACTGTCTTCCGAGGGGAGCCCCGCCTCCTCCGACAGCAAAACGAAGCCGCGCGCGGAAACCCGCGGACAGCAAGACCGACCGGGTCCGTAGGGCGACACCATTGCGCAACTCATGCGGAAGATTCTCCTGCGCCCACAGGAGCCTGTCATTGCTGTTGGACGCCTTTGCCCGCACAACCGAACGCCATCTGCCCATGATGCGCAAGAAACTGGCCGGCGCAGCGCTGTTCGATTTCTCCGGTTTGATCCCCCACGAGGGGCTGCCCAAGATCTACACGGACGAGCAAGAGCGCGTTTGTTCGCCCGCGGGCAGCTGGGGCCGATCGAGCGGAAGTCCTTGGAACCCATTGCAGATGCAGAGGATGTGGAACCGCGCCGTTTGCAGCTCTTCTTTTCGCAGAGCAGCTGGGATGAGGATGGCGCACGTGACCATCTTCAACGGCGGATTGCAGAACGGCACGGAGGTGAGGACGGGGTCTTCATCATCGATGAGACCAGCGACGCGAAGAAGGGCCTTTGGACGGCTGGGGTTGCGTCGCAGTATTGCGGTGAGAGCGGCAAGATCGATAACTGCATC
>CAZBZG010000219.1:0-8081 GCA_964496245.1 uncultured Planctomycetaceae bacterium
CTGCGCCAGGACCCGGACATCGTGCTGATCGGCGAGATGCGCGACATGGAGACCATCGAACTGGGCCTGACGCTCGCCGAAACGGGCCACCTGTCCTTTGCCACGCTGCACACCTCGGACTGCACGCAGACCATCAACCGCATCATCGACGTCTTCCCGGCCTCGCAGCAGTCGCAGATCCGCACGCAGCTCTCGTTCGTGATCGAGGGCATCTTCTGCCAGCAGCTCCTGCCGCTCTCGCAGGGACGGGGCCGCTGCCTGTCGGCGGAGATCATGCTGCCCACGGCGGGCATCCGCGCCAACATCCGCGACGACAAGATCCACCAGCTCTACTCCGCGATCCAGACGGGCGGCAAGGAAGGCATGATGACCATGAACATGAGCCTGTACAACCTCTATGCCCAGGGAAAGGTCAACCGGGACACCGTCTTCCAGCGGTCGATGAAGCCCGAGGAGCTCGAGGACATGTTCCAGCAGGCGGCGCGCGAAGCCGGGAGCCGCTGAGCGATTGACATGGCCGGTGCGGATGCCTAGCATGGCATCCATGCGGACCGGTGCGCAGACGCGGGGCGCGTCGCCCTGATCCCGAGGGGGGTTTTCATGGCCACATTCAAGTACGTTGCCCGGGACACGAACGGCAACCGCGTCGAAGACAAGATCGATGCCAACGATGCGAACGCGGCCTCCGAGGCGCTCAAACGCCTCAATCTCACCGTGCTCAGCATGGAGAAGGAAGCGGGCGGCTTCCTGAGCATGGGCCTGGGCGGCGGCAAGCGGACGCCCAAGCCGCGCGTCTCCACCGCGGATCTCGTCGTCTTCACGCGGCAGTTCGCGACCATGATCGGCGCGGGCATCCCGGTCATGGAGTGCCTGGACATCCTGGCCGAACAGGCCGACGACCCGGGCTTCAAGGCGAGCCTGTACAAGATCTGCAACGACGTGCGCAGCGGCACCGACCTCTCCACCGCACTCGGCCGCCATCCGCGGATCTTCTCCGACATCTACGTCAACATGATCCGCGCGGGCGAGGCCGCGGGCCAGCTCGAGACCATCCTCGTGCGCCTCTCCGAGTACCTCGAGGCTTCGGAGTCTCTCAAGCGCAAGATCAAGTCGGCCATGACCTACCCCTGCATCTCGCTCCTCATGATCTTCGGCATCACGGGGTTCCTGCTTATCTTCATCATCCCGCGGTTCAAGAAGATCTTCATGGACATGGGCGTGGATCTGCCGCTGCCCACCAAGATCGTGCTCGGCATCAGCGAGGTCATGACCAGCTACTGGTACTTCATAATCGGCGCCCTCGTGGTGGCGATCGTGGTGATCGTGCAGCTCAAGAAGACCCCGCGGGGGCGTTACATATGGGACGCGATCATGCTCAAGGCGCCCGTGTTCGGGGATCTCTTCCGCAAAGTGGCGATCAGCCGCTTCGCTCGAACGTTCGCCACCCTGCTGCGCAGCGGCGTGGCCATCCTGGGGGCGCTGGACATCGTGGCCTCCACGGCCGGCAACGCGCTGCTCGAGGAGGCCGTGGCCGCGAGCCGCGAGTCGATCCGCCAGGGCGAAACCCTGGCCAAACCGCTCTCCGACAGCCCGATCTTCCCCCCCATGGTGGTGCGCATGATCCAGGTGGGCGAGAAGGCCGGGGCGCTCGAGACCCTGCTCGAGAAGATCTCCGAGTTCTACGACGAGCAGGTCGACGCCACGGTCGAATCCCTGACGAGCCTGATCGAGCCCATCATGATCGGCATCATGGGCTTCATCGTCGGCGGCATCGTGCTCTCCGTGTTCCTGCCCATCTTCAAGATGCAGCAGGCCCTCGGCAAGTAGGACGTGCGAGCGCGGGGCCCGTCCGGCGGAGCGCCCGCGGGTCGCAGGGTCCCGGGGCCGAGAGGACGGACCGCAGCGTATGACCACTGGCGCCATCGAACCGACGCGGTCGGAAGCCCCGCACGGCGTCCGCTGGCTGATCCTGGTCCGGCTGGCGGTCATCCTCCTGTGCGTGGCCGTGCTGATCGTCCGCAGCCGGCCGGAATTCCGTCTCGAGTTCCAGCCGCTGGGCGTCTACGTGCTGCTGGGCGGCCTCGCCGTCCTCGACATCGCCTACCTCCTGGTGCTGCCGTTCGTGCGGCGGGCGCTCACCGCGTTTCTCTTTGCGCAGTTCCTCATCGACATCGCGGCCGAGACGGGCCTCATCTTCTTCACCGGCGGACTCGACTCCAACTTCGTCAACGTCTACTTCGTCTCCATCGTGGCCGCCTCGCTCCTGCTGGGGCGGCGGAACAGCGCGCTCTTCGCCTCATTGGCCACGGTGGGGTTGGCGACCGTGACCGCGCTCTACATCCTGAACGCGGGGCTGGGCGTGGTCGATCCCATCTACCGCCCCGCCACTCCGTTGACCATGGAGGACGTCTGGCACGCGCTGTCCTGGATGCTCCTCATCACGGTGGCGTTCTTCGTGGTCGCCTATCTTTCGGGCGTGCTGGCCGAGCGGGTCGAGCTCGCCCGGAGCCTCAACGAGGAGATCCTCCAGAACATGGCCGAAGGCGTGGCCGTGTTCGATCCCCGCGGCGGCATCATCTTCCTCAA
Organism: uncultured Planctomycetaceae bacterium; assembly: GCA_964496245.1. Taxonomy (GTDB): domain Bacteria; phylum Planctomycetota; class SZUA-567; order SZUA-567; family SZUA-567; genus CAZBZG01. The sequence continues at coordinate 2,587 of CAZBZG010000219.1, forward strand.
CCCCGAGTTCGAACGGCTCTTCAGTCCGCGCCGGCCCATCCAGCTCGGGGATTCGGTGGAGTCGGTCTTCTCGGCCGCGGGCGACGACAAGCTGCGCCGGGTCGTGACATCCGGTACCACGGCGCGTTTCGAACTGCTCGAACGGGAGGAGGAGCCGCGTCGCCCGCCGATCGAAATGCGCACTTCGCCCCTGGGCGCGGGCGGCACGCGCCGGAGCGTGGTGGTCCTGGCCATCGACCTGTCTCTGCGCCGGCGCGCCGAGCTCGCCGAGCGGCGCGCCGAGCGTTTCAGCGCGGTGAGCGAGATGGCGGCCGGGCTCGCCCACGAGATTCGCAATCCCCTGGCGTCGGTGCGGGGCAGCGTGCAGGAGATCAGCCGCGAGTTCGCACCGGAGAGCGAGAACCAGCGGCTCGCCGAGATCGTGATCAAGGAGTCCGATCGGCTCAACAACATCATCACGAGCTTCCTCCGGTTCGCGCGGCAGCGGCCGCTCCATCCGACCGAGTGCAGGCTGGGGAAGCTGCTCGCCGAGATCGCCGCCCTGCTCGAGCAGCGCGAGGATGCCAGGGGCGTAGCGATCGCCCTGGACGTAGCGGCCGACCCGCCGGTGCGCTGCGATCCGGAGCAGATGCGGGAGGTCTTTCTCAATCTGGGCGTGAATGGGCTGACCGCGCTCGCGGGCGCGGGACGGCTCACCATCCGCTGTCCCCACCCGAATCCGCCGCCGCCGGATACGACCACGATCCTGCGCCGCAACGGCCGGGAGGAGGGCATCGCCGTCAGCTTCACCGACACCGGCGCCGGGTTGCCGCCCGGCGCAGAGGACCGGATCTTCGAGCCCTTCTACACGACCAAACCCCAGGGCTCGGGGCTCGGCCTGGCCCTGGCCCGCCGCGTGGTGGAGAGCCACGAAGGCCGCATCTGGGTCAAGAGCAAGCCCGGCGAAGGCGCCGCCTTCTACATCTGGCTCCCCCGCTCCGGTCCCTTCACGCCGGGGGCGCCGTTGTTGGAGGAGGAAGCGTAGTCCTCGCGCCTCCGCCTTTCCTTGAGTGGCGGCGTTCTCCTTTGTCGTCCGGTTTCCTCTGCGCCCTCCTTGGCCGGCTGATCCACGAGCCTTGCTTGGCGGTTGCTTGGCGGAAGGCTCTCGGTTTCGTTTTTCTCTGCATGCCTCACGTACTTTGTTTGGGGGTTGATGGGTGGGAGGCTCTTGGTGTTGTTCTTTCTCTGGGCAAGCAGAGAAAGAACGAAGCCGAAAGCCTCCCACCAACCAACCCCCAAACGAGATGCGTACCAGATCCGCCGAAGAGCGGGTGGCCTGCCCACCTCGAGGTGGGCATGGGGCAACCCGCGCATGCCCACCCAAGGGTGGGCATGGCACCCGAGCTCCCGGAAAGGCACCGAGATCCGATTGGTGCACCCGGATGCCCCCCGCCCCTTGCGCTTCTCCGGGGCTTGCCATACACTCGAGCCGTGTTGCGGACCCGAGGACTCCTCCATGGACCAGACCGGCCGGCTGCTCTTCGTGGACGATGAAGCGTCCATGTGCCAGGTGATCAAGATCGCGCTGGAGAAGGACGGGCACGCGGTCGATACCGCGACCACCGGCCCGGGCGCGCTCGAGCTCTTTCGGGCCCACGACTACGACATGGTCATCCACGATCTCAAGATGCCGGACATGGACGGTCTGGAGTTGCTGCGCCAGCTGCGCAGCGCCCGGTCCGATCTGCCGGTCGTCATCCTCACGGCGCACGGCACGTGGGACAGCGCGGTCGAGGCCATGCGGCTCGGCGCCTACGACTACCTGAACAAGCCGTTCGACAACGACGAGCTGCGGGCGCTCGTCCACCGCACGCTCAACCTCAAGGAACTGCGCGACAACCCGGCGGACACCGCGCAGATGCGCCTGGTCGAGACGCTGCAGATCATCGGCTCCACCCCGGTCATGCAGGAGATCCTGGCGCTCGTGCGGCGGGTCGCGGCTACGGACAGCACGGTGATCATCCAGGGCGAGAGCGGCACCGGCAAGGAGATGATCGCGCGCCTCCTGCACCTGCAGAGCTTGCGGCGCAACCGGCCCTTCATCGCCGTGAACTGCGGGGCGTTCAGCGAGACCCTGCTCGAGAGCGAGATCTTCGGACACTTGAAGGGCTCGTTCACGGGCGCGGTGGCGGACAAGAAGGGCATGCTCGAGATCGCCGAGGGCGGCGCCTTCTTCCTGGACGAAGTGGCGGAGATGACCCCGCCCGTGCAGGTGCGCCTGCTGCGAGCGCTGGAGACGCGGGAATACGTGCCCGTGGGCGGCACCCAGTCCCGCCGGGCGGACGTGCGCTTCCTCGCGGCCACCAACCAGGACCTGGGGGCACTGGTCGAGAAGGGCGCATTCCGCGAGGACCTCTTCTACCGGCTGAACGTGATCCCCATCTTCCTGCCGCCCCTGCGGGAACGGCGGGAGGACATCCCGCTCCTCGCCGGCCACTTCCTCGCCCTCTACAACCGGTCGTTCGGCCTCGAGATCGAGGGGTTCTCGGACGAGGCCATGCAGCGGCTCATGGCCTACGACTGGCCGGGCAACGTGCGCGAGCTGCAGAACACGGTGCAGCGGGCCATGACCCTGGTCCAGGATACGGAGATCACCAAGAAGGAGATCTCCCTGGGGCACGGCCGCGCGTCCGTGCGCAAGACCGGCGTCTCCCTGCCGCCCCTGCCGGAAGAAGGCTTCGACCTGGACGCGCGCCTGGAAGCCATCGAAGCCGACTACATCCGCCAGGCGCTGGAGAAGACCGGCGGCAACCTGACCCAGGCGGCCGAACGCCTCGGCATCACCTTCCGCAGCATCCGCTACAAGGTGAAGAAGCTGGGGCTGAACCAGGCGTGATGGAACGGTGCGGTTCGCGGAGGCGTGAGCCGCTGGACGGGAGTGCGTGCGCTGCGAAGCGCCACCTCTACTCCAGCGGTCCGCCGCGCAGAAGTTTTCGCGGGTCGAAGCCGAGCGACTCGCTCGCGTACGCGAACAGCTCGCCCAGCGCCTCGTCGTGTTCGAGGCCGGCGGCGTTGGCCTCGGCCTGGCTTTCGTAGCCCTGGGCAAGATTCTCGAGGATGCATTCGATCCCGTGCCGGGCGAGCGCACGCACATAGGGCACGTCGCCCGGCGGACAGGCTTGCGCGGAGAGCACGAGCCAAGTCTTGGCGGCGAGCTGGTTGGGCGGCTGCTTGGCGCGGCCGGCCCAAGCCTCGAGTTCGAGGTTCTGGGCCATGCGCGCCAGCAGCGTCTCCATCTCGACGGGGGCGATCTCGCGGACAAAGGCCTCGAAGGCCTTCTTGCCCAGCTTGCGCGCGGATGCGCGTCTGGGTTTGTGCGCCCGAACGAAGTCGTAGGCTGCGTCCGACGCGAACCAGAGATCGCCGAACGGGCTGTCTTCGGCCAGGGCCTCCGACTCTTCGGCCAGCGCAGGAGCGGGCGTGATCGTTTCCAGCATGTACGCGCCGAGGTTGGGTGTGCGCAGTTGGGGCGCGAGCGGGGCTTCGCCAAAGTAGGGCCGGGCCAGGAACAGGCGGCCGGGCAGGACGCCCCCGTTTTGCAGGTGGCGTGCCATGGCGTCGGCCAGAAGCGCGCGCGCGAGGTCCAGGTCGCAGGAGACCAGGGGGAGCCGCTGGGCCCGGAACTGCTCGGCGGCCTCGGCTCCCTCCTCGTAGACCGTCCAGAGATCGCGGATTCCTTGTTCGTCGTTGAGGAGCAGGTTGACGGCGTCGAGTTCGCCTTCGGGCGTTCGGAAGAAGAGGGCGAGGCTGCGCGAGCCCTGCCCGTCCACGGCTGTGACCAGCCCGTGGGCGAAGGGGCGCTCGAGCAGGAGAGGCAGCCGGGTGTCCGGTCCGATGCCGCGCTGGGCGAGCGTGCTGCGGATGGGCTCGCGCAGGGGTTCGGCGCCGGGCCAGTCCGCAAGCCGGGCGAGCGGCCAGGCGTTGGACGTGGCCAGGTGTTCGGACAGGGGCTCGAGCAGGTCGGCATAGGGCTCCAGCGAATGCCCACATTCGGCTGCCATGGCGGTGGCAGCGCAGAAGATGCCGACCCCGGCGCGCGGCGCTTTGGGCAGAAGATCGGCGGCTGCAGCCACGGCAGCGAACAGGGCCTCCTCTTGGGGCGGTTCGTCCTCGCCGGTCAGCACGCCGAAGGTTTCCAGCGTCTCCTCCAGGGACTGGGGCGTATCGGTGATGGTGTCGGCGATCTGGTCGCGGAGTCGGTCGGATACAGCCTGGAAATCGTCGAAGAACGTCTCCATTTGCCCGGGCGTGATCGCGCCGCCGGCCATCTTGAGCAGGGGCGCGAGCGGTACCTTCCGCTCGTCGGGTACGTTCTTGTCTTCCAGGGCCTGGCGCAGGGCGCGGCGTGCGCTTTTATCGAACGTCTCCTGCGTCTTTTCGGGAACGAAATCGCCCTGGAAGGCATTGAAGAGCAGGACTGCGGCGCCCTCGGCCACGCCCCTGTCCAGGTCATAGGCGGCCAGCCACGCCAGGTCGCCGCCAGGACCCTCGGCCGAGAGGCCGATGGCTTCCAGCGCGCCCGTGATCTGCACGGGATCGTCATGGGCCATGTTCCTCAGGAGCTCGCGTAGGCCTTCGCGCGTAACAGGGCTGCCGAAAATCTCGACCGGACCGAAGGCTTCCGGCTGCCAGAGATTCTGCATCCGCTGGTTGGCCTCCTCCATGTCGAATGCGGTCGGATCGAAGTCCGACCCCAGCCATTCGAGTCGCGCATCGTCGTCGGCATCGTCCCCGTTCTCCAGGGCGTCCAGGAGATCGGCATACCCGATCACCCCGCCCGAGTCCTCGGGCGGGCAGGCGTTTTTGCCGGCCGTGCACACCGGGTACAGCTTGCCCGGTTCGGGCTCGAGCGTCTTCTCCACGCGCACCTCGTGCTCCCAGGAGTCGCCGAAGTCGTAGTCGTAGATCATCTTGCTGCGCGCGCGCGTGAGCACGTCCGAGAGCAGGACCTTGCTCTCGTCCTGCACGGGCGGGCCGAAGAGCGGTGCTTCGCCACCGGGCTCGCCAAAGAGCTGCTTGCCCTTGCGGAACATGTGCAGGTGCGCGCGCTCCCAGCCCATGGCGGCCTGCAGGATCGCGTGGAAGACGTCCAGCCGCGTATCCGCATCCACCTCGATTCGCCGCCAGATGGCGGGCGTGAGGCCGAGTAGTGTGACCTTGATCCGAAAGACCTTGCGCGGCGCCTCCGGCGTGTCGTTCGATTTCGGCATGTCAGCCCCTTCCGTAGGCAAGAGAGCGGCAGGTGCATCCGGTCATGGTTGGTGATGGTACGGCGACGACCGCGCCGCGTCAAGGGCGCGCAAACGGCGGGACGCGCTTCCCTGGCCCGCCATAGCCGTAGGCGACGGCGGCTGCGCGTCCACGGATGCGGGACGCCGTACATGCGGCGCGGTCCGGCAGGAGCCGGACCCTCCGAAACGGCTGGCGCCGTTTTTGATCGCATACCCACTCCGCAT
>CAZBZG010000220.1:0-3978 GCA_964496245.1 uncultured Planctomycetaceae bacterium
AGGGCATCCAGGTCTACACGCACGGGGAGATGCTGCCCTGCCACGCCTACCCGGAGCTCAAGAAGCACGCGCACCTCGCCGGCAACTACGGCGGCGCCTGGCAGGACCAGCAGAAGGAGTTCGACGCCTTCCCCGGCGCGATCCTGATGACCACCAACTGCATTCAAAAGCCGCGCGAAGGCTACACCGACCGCATCTTTACCACCGGACTCGTGGCCTGGCCGGGCGTGCAGCACATCCAGGCGGACGCGGACGGGCGCAAGGACTTCACGCCCGTGATCGAGGCAGCCCTGACCGCGCCGGGCTTCAGCGAGGACGGGCCCACAGAGACCATTCCCGTGGGATTCGCGCGCAATGCCGTGCTGGGCGTGGCCGACAAGGTCGTCGAGGCGGTCAAGGCCGGCCAGATCCGGCACTTTTTCCTGGTGGGCGGATGCGACGGCGCCAAGCCGGGCCGCAACTACTACACCGCGTTCGCCCAGCAGGTCCCGGACGACTGCGTCATCCTCACCCTCGCCTGCGGCAAGTACCGCTTCAACAAGCCCGACTTCGGCACCATCGGCGGCCTCCCGCGCCTGCTCGACGTGGGCCAGTGCAACGACGCGTATTCAGCCATTCAGATCGCGCTTGCGCTGGCTGACGCCTTCGACTGCGGGGTGAACGATCTGCCCCTCTCCCTCGTGCTCTCCTGGTACGAGCAGAAGGCAGTGGCCATCCTGCTCACGCTGCTCCATCTGGGCATCCAGGACATCCGGCTGGGGCCGAGCCTACCCGCGTTCGTGACGCCGGCCGTACTCCAGGTGCTGGTCGACCAGTTCCACATCCAGCCGGTCACCACGCAGGAAGAGGATCTCGCCGCCCTTCTCGGATAGGCGGCGCGCAAAAAGACCGGACATTCGCTCGCGGAGACCCGACGGGCAGGAGAAACCATGAAAGCCAGCATCGATCCGGACGACTGCGTGGGGTGCGGCCTCTGCCCGGAGGCGTGTCCGGAGGTCTTGGAGATGCAGGACGACGGCAAGGCCGATCCCGTCCCGCATGCGGCCGAGGCCGCCTGCCGCGCGGCAGCCGAGCCGTGCCCGGTGGAAGCGATCACCATCGAATAGTCGCCCGCGCTTGACAAACCACCCCGGGCGCGGGCATGATGTCGCCACGAAGGAGACCCCATGCCCGGGATCTACGAGGACCAGCTGCACGCCATCGGCAACACCCCGCTGGTCAGACTGAATCGCATCACCGCGGGCGCCGCCGCCACGGTGCTCGCCAAGCTCGAGGGGCGCAACCCCGCGTACTCGGTCAAGTGCCGCATCGGCGCGTCCATGATCTGGGACGCGGAGAAGCGCGGCGTGTTGAAGCCCGACACCATGATCGTGGAGCCGACCAGCGGCAACACCGGCATCGGCCTGGCCTACGCGTGCGCGGCGCGCGGATACAAGCTGACCCTGACCATGCCCGAGACCATGAGCGTGGAGCGCCGCCGCGTGCTCGCTGCCCTCGGCGCCAACGTGGTACTCACCCCGGGCGAGCAGGGCATGTCCGGCGCGATCCAGAAGGCCGAGGACCTCGTGGCGAGCGACCCCGAACACACGTTCATGCCCCAGCAGTTCACGAACCCGGCCAACCCGGCCATCCACGAGAAGACCACGGGCCCTGAGATCTGGGAGGATACGGACGGCGCGGTGGACGCGTTCGTGGCGGGCGTGGGCACGGGCGGCACCATCACCGGCGTCAGCCGCTACATCAAGCAGACGCGCGCCAAGGCCCTCACCTCGGTCGCGGTCGAGCCGGCGGCGAGCCCGGTCATCACCCAGACGCTGAACCAGCAGGACCTCGCGCCCGGTCCGCACGGCATCCAGGGCATCGGCGCCGGGTTCATCCCCGAGATCCTCGATCTGGCCCTGATCGACCGCGTCGAGACCGTGGAGGACGCGGACGCGTTGACGTTCGCCCGCCGCCTGATGCGCGAGGAGGGGATTTTGTGCGGCATTTCCTCGGGCGCAGCCGCAGCCGTGGCCGTGCGGCTCGCGCGCGAGGACGTTTTTCGCGGCAAGACCATGGTCGTGCTGCTCCCGGACGCAGGCGAACGCTACCTCTCGACCGCGCTGTTCGAGGGGAGCGATCACACGCAGCCCGACCCGTAGCCCAGCGGCCGCACGTTCGCCGTCCGGCCTACGCGCAGGAGGAACCATCGTGTCGCTCGAGACATCTGTCCGCCAGACGCTCCCGGCCCTGCTCAAGGGCGTCGGCCGGTGTGAAGTCTGCCCCATCGCCGATCCGCTGAACAAGAACCTCCGCGTGGTCCAGCAAAAGGCTGTCGCCGCCGCGCTCGAGGGTCTCGAAACCATCCTGTTTCCCGGCTGCCGCGCGCACGCGGCCATCGAAACCCATTCGATCGAAGCCGTGCTCACCGAGCAGCTCAACCGCATCGCCTCCACCATGCGGGAACAGATCCGCCGCACGCTCGCCTACGAAACCGGATGCGCAAACGCATCCGACACAGAAAAGAGGGCCGATGCTTTGACCGGACGGATGATCGAGGCGCTGCCGGAGATCCAGCGCACGCTGCAGCAGGACATCCTGGCGGCCTACGAAGGGGACCCGGCGGCCCAGTCCGCCATGGAGGTGGTCCTCAGCTACCCCTGTTTCAAGGCCATCACCGCCCACCGGGTCGCCCACATCCTCTACGCCGAAGGCGTGCCCCTCATCCCGCGCATGCTGTCCGAAGTCGCCCACACGCAGACCGGCATCGACATCCATCCGGGCGCCCGCATCGGAGAAGCCTTCTTCATCGATCACGGCACCGGCGTGGTGATCGGCGAGACTTGCGTGATCGGCCGCAACGTCAAGCTCTACCAGGGCGTCACGCTCGGAGCGCTCAGCTTTCCCAAGGACGAGGACGGGAATCCCATCAAGGGGATCAAACGCCACCCCAACGTGGAAGACGACGTCACCATCTACAGCGGCGCCAGCATTCTCGGCGACATCACCATCGGCAAGGGGTCGGTGATCGGCGGCAATGTCTGGCTGACCCACTCGGTGGCGCCCTACTCCAAAGTCTACAACCGCCAGCCCACGCCCCTGATCAAGCAGGGCGACGGACCCGCGGACGCGCAACGCCCGCCGGCCGGTTGACGAGCGCCCTACGGCGCGCCTGCCGCCGCCCTGCCCTCTCTGGATGCGTACCCCATGACCACGACCGTACTCCTCGCCATCATCGAGCTCTTCGGCCTGTTTGCCGTGGGCTGGCTGACACGGCGATACGACTACATCCGGGAGGAGGACCTGCCCCGCTGGTCGCGGTTCGCCGTGGACATCCTCTTCCCGTTTCTGGTGCTCGACGTGATCATCCGCGACTTCCAGACCGAGAAGCTCCACGAGCTCTGGCCGCTGCCGGTCATCGGCTTCCTGCTCGTGGCCCTTGGCGCCCTCATCGGCTTCCCCGCGCGGCGGGGGCTGGCCGCGGATTCGCCGGACGTGGCCCGCACCTTCCACTTTTTCTGCGCGGTCAACAACTACGCGTTCCTGCCCATCCTGATCGTGGGCCACGTCTGGGGCACTACGGCCGTGGCCAACCTGCTCTTCCTCAACATCGGCTCCATGATCGGCCTGTGGACCATCGGCATCACGCTCCTGGGCGGGGGCAGCGCCGAGGCGGTCAAGAACAACGCCCTCTCGCCCAACGTCATCACTCTGGTGGCCGCCCTGGTCATCGCGGTGGCCGGGCTCCAGTCGCTCATTCCGGACCTCGTGCTCGGCATCGTCGAATCCCTGAGCCACGCCGCCATGCCGGTCATCCTGATCCTGATCGGCGCCCGCCTCTACAGCGCCTCGCCGCGGCAGCACTTGCGGGACCTCGCGTACCTCAGCCTGCTCCGCCTGTTCGTGATTCCCGGCCTCTCGATCCTGGGCCTGTACGCGCTGCCGCTCTCGGCCGACGTGCGCAACGTCGCCCTGGTGGTCGCGCTCATGCCCGTGCCG
>CAZBZG010000220.1:3988-8072 GCA_964496245.1 uncultured Planctomycetaceae bacterium
CGGGGGATGCCCCGAGTTCGCCTCAGGCGCGGCCGTGGTGACCACGCTCGGCTCCCTGGTCACCGTGCCGCTCGCCGTTTCGCTGCTCGCGGCTTAGTACAGCGTCTTGCGGGCCTACGCGACGCCGATCCCCCAACCTGAACACAGGAAATGACTTGCCTGTGCCCGCCCCGGCATGATACTGACCCCGGAAGGGCGATTCGTGGCGGCTTCACGACGATGTCGTCGATGATCTACGAGACCGATCCAAAACAAATCCTCCTTGACAAACAGGGACGCCCGTAATACATTGTCTTACGGGAGGATCTGCTATGACAACCCTTACAATACGATTGCCTGAAGCCATGAAGGCGGCCCTGGACGAGATCAGCCGAAGCGAGAATCGGGCTGTCAGCGAGATTGTGCGGGAATCTCTGCGGCGATATGTCGCAGTTGAACGCTTCCGGGCTGTCCGCAAGAAGATACTCCCGTTTGCGGAAGCGCAGGGGTTGCTGACAGACGAGGATGTGTTCAAGGCCCTTTCATGATCGTTGTGATTGACGCCAACGTCGCGATCGCGGCGGCAGCAACCCGCGGTTTGTGCGAAGCCGTGTTGGAGCTTTGTCTCGAGCAGCACAAAATCGTGTTTTGCGAAGGCATCTTGACTGAGATCGAAGAGAAACTCCGTGACAAGCTTCAACTGCCTCCGCCGGTCATCACCGAATACACTCAGATCCTCCGCAGCAGCGCAAGCATTCTTGAGCCAGCAGAGGTAGAGGTCGGGATATGTAGAGATCCCCATGACCTGATGATTCTAGGTCTCGTTGAACCAGGCCAGGTTGACTCCATCATCACTGGAGACAAAGATCTCCTGGTGATCGGAGCCTTTGCCGGCGCAAAGATCCTCTCACCTCGCGGTTTCTGGGACTTGGACAAAGGAAGACGATAAGGATCGAACAAGCTTAGCAGGATCTCCAGCCTAACGACCAAGCGCTACGACTCCAGCGAATGGCTTGGCAGGGCCGTGCGATCGCGCAGCTCCATGTAGACCTCGTTGTAGTAGAGCCCGCTCTCCACCGGCGTATTGGAGGGGATGTGGTTGCCCACGGCCTGGAAGAAGCCGGGGCAGTCCCGGCCGGTCGTCATGGAGCGTTCGACCTCGGCGCGGATCGCTTCCCGGCTGCCCGTCAGCAGCACGCGCGTGTCCACGTCCCCGATGTAGCCGTGGGTCCTGCCGTGGCGTTCCACGAACGAGGCCATGTCGTTGCCCGGCTCCACCACCAGCGTGCGCGCACCGCAAGCCAGGATGTCGTCGAAGAACATGTCGTAGGTGCCGTCGCTCGTGAACACGATGATCTTGCCCGCGTCCACGAGCGGCTGCCAGAGGCGCTTGTAAGCGGGAAAGACGAACGCCCGGTACCAGTCCGGGTGCAGGAAGGGCCCGCTGCTCCAGACAATGTCGTCGTGCACCATGACCACGGGCACGTCGCTGTCGGCCAGGGCCTCGAAGAACGGCCGGATCCACTGTTCGTAGCGCTGCGCGATCCAGCCGAACTGCTCGGGATCGAGGCCGGCAACCATGAGGAGCATGTCCCAACCGAAGATGTCGATGAAGCCGCTGACCATGGTGATGTAGGTGCCGGTCATGTTGACCGCGTCACCATAGAAATCGCAATTCTTGCGGTACTGCTCCTCGAAACGCCGCACCAGGTCCCCGTGCTCGACCTGCGGCAGCTGCGTGAGGGGGTCGAACGCCAGCGCGTCCTCCGGGGTCTCGAACGGGCAGTGAATCTGGTCGTTCCGGTCCACGCCGCCTTTCATGTACTCGGCGTGGCCCATACTGGTCACCCACTCGCCCAGGAACTGCCGGCTGACCAAGACGGACCAGCGGAACGAAAAGTCCCACGCCGACAGCAGCTTCTTGCGCGCGGCAACGAGGTCCGGTTCCCGGCTGCTCAGGTCCACCTGCGTGCCCGTGGCCGCATTGATCAGCTCGTAATGACTCTGCACGGAGTATTCGGTGCGCGGAATGACGTCCGGTCGCTCCAGGTTGAGTGCAGCCCAGCCAGCTTCGTAGCCCATGGACATTCTCCAGGTGGTCCAACAAGGGAGCGAGCTCCGAGGCCCCTCCGGTCCCTACAGGATACATGCTCGGCGCCAAAGCGCCATGGCCCAGGCACAGGGATGGATATACGATTTACAGATTGTCCTGTCGCGCGCCCGGCTTCCCGTATCCCGGCACCATCCGGCACCCCGGCCCGCAGCCGCATGCCCTACCGTTGCCCCACCGACGCGCCCGGCACATAGACCGGCTCGATGGTCTCCCGGATGACCGTGGGCACGCGGAGGTGTGCGAGCAGGCGCTCGGTGGCGCGGCGGTAGACCGCTTCGTAGGAGATGTCGATGGTGGCGAGCTTGACGGGAAGGGTCTCCAGGAACGGAAGGTTGTCGTAGCCGATGATGGACACGTCCTCCGGGATGCGCAGCCCGGCGTCGAGCAGGCCGTAGGCCACGCCCACGGCCGTGAGATCGTTCACCACGAAGATGCAGTCGATGCGGCCGTTCCGGATGTCCGGGATGAGCTTGCCTACGGACGCCCGTCCGCCGCGCACGCCCAGTCCGTGCGGTCCGCCGTCGACCAGGCGCACGTCGGTGCCCGCGAATCCGTCGCAAAATCCCTCCCACCGCAGCTGGCAGACGTTCATGGACGCTAGGCATCCGGTGATGTGGGCCGGGTGCTTGTGGCCCGTGCGGCGGAAGGCGCGCGCGGCCGCCCGGCCGCCCCGGCGGTTGCCCGTATAGCAGGCCTGCACTCCGGCCGGGGGTTCGATCTGTCCGCAGCAGACGTAGGGCACGTCCCTGCGGCACAGGCGGGCGAGCACGGTCTCGTCCGCTTCGTGGAGCAGGACCCCGTCGCCGAGCACGGGTCCGGCGAAGGCATCTGCGTCGTCCGGCGTGCGGAACGTCGCCAGGTTCAGCTGGTACATGGACGTCTCGAGCGCGGTGCGGATGCCACGGATCATATCCGAATAGAACCACTTGTAGATGCGGTCGTCCCGGTGGGCGGCCCGGCCCTGGCGCTCGAGGAGCGTGATCCGGCCCGTGCCCCTGCGCCGCAGCGCGCTCGCGCTCTTGTCCGGTACGTACCCGAGCGCTGCGGCCGCCTGGCGCACCTGCTGGATCTTGCCGGGCGAGACGCGTTCGGGCGCGTTGTAGACCCGGCTGACCGTGGCCGTGCTCACCCCGGCCCGCCGGGCCACAGCATCGCGCGTGACCCTCACGTGTTCCGCTCGAGCCATGTCAGCATGTCCTCGACCTGTTCGCGTGTGCCGCCCACCTGGTAGACAATGCCTTCGGGACCGAGCAGGCGGTGGAGCTCTTTGACCGCGTCCAGGTCCGGCGGATAGAGGACGAGCCCCTTGCCCGCGTTGCGGCAGCGCTGGAGCACGTCGGTCCAGAGGTGCATGGACTTCTGCCCCGCGCCCGAAACCCACTGGATCGCGTCGATGCTGCGGATCGCCAGAATGTCGTCGAGGTGCACGAGCGCGCCGGGCCCGTCCAGGTGGTAGATGCAGTGGTCGAGGAAGTCGGCCTCCTCTTCGAGCGCCGGGATGATGAACCGCCGGCTCACCTCGGGACTGACCATGCAGATGAAGTCGCACTGAATGGTCGCGTACCGGTCCTCGCACCAAAAGGGGATCCAGCCCACGGAGCCGGTGGCACGGCTCATGCCGCCGGCCTCGTAGAGCCCCTCGTAGACCGGCGCGTACGCGGCGCGCACGTCCTGCATGGCGCGCGCGACCTGGTCGGGGCAGTCGAGGAAGTCCATGCACAGCCGCTCGGCCCCACGCAGCGCGAGCAGGGCGTCCGCGTTCGAATGCAGGTCGCTCATGCCCACCACGTACCGGCCGCGGCTGTATTCGTGGAGCATCCGGCTCCAGGCGCACGCCTTCTGCCACGTCGGATTCTCGGTCGAGAACTTTAGCGGCAGTGAAGCGGCCCAGTCGTCCACGATGGGCTCCACCCAGTTCGTGTTCGGCGAATCCTCGTTGAAATGAAGCTCTGTGCCAAAGAAGGCGGCAAACTGATCCGGGCCGAGGTCCGG
>CAZBZG010000221.1:0-8057 GCA_964496245.1 uncultured Planctomycetaceae bacterium
GCGTGCGCAGCTGGTTGCGCGCGCGGTGGAGCAGGCACTGGCCGCGCCCGTGGGCACCGAACCCTTGGCGACCCGGGATCTCACCGGCCAACGCGTGGTCGTGGTGGTCGACGATCCCCAGCGGAACACGCCCGTGGACCAGATGCTGCCCGTGGTGCTGGCGGCGCTCGAGGGGTGTGGCGCCTCGCGGGAGACGATCCAGGTAGTCATGGCGCTCGGACTTCACGCGCCGCCGTCCGAGGCCGCTGCCAGGCGCAAGCTGGGCCCGGCGTGTGCAGACAGCCTGTTGTGGCGGCCGAGCGCCAACCGGGATCCCGGGCGGATCGCGCTGCTCGGTCGCACCCGCGCAGGCACGCCCGTGGTCCTGGACGAAGCCGTGGTCACCGCGGACTTCATCGTCTGTCTCGGCAGCATCTTTCCCCACGCTCTGGCTGGCTGTACGGGGGGCTTGAAAGCACTCCTGCCGGGATGCGCGGCCGCGGAGACCATCCGGGCCAATCACCGGCTCGTGACCACGCTCGCGGACGTGGCCCAGACCGGTTTTTCGCCCGAGGCCAGTCCCATGCGCGCCGATCTGGAAGAGGCGTGCGGCCTGCTCCGGGGCGAGGTCTTCCTGGTCAATGCCGTGCCCACGCCGCAGGGAGAGCTGGTGGAGGTGGTCGCGGGCGATCCCCGGGCCGCGCACCGGGCTGGCGCGCGGCGCGCGACCGAGCTCTACGGCGTACACCTGGCTGCGCCCGCGGACGTGGCCGTGGTCTCGTCCCATCCGTACGAGATGAATCTCCGCCAGGCCGTCAAGGCGGTGGGCAACCACGCGCTGGCGGTCCGGCCGGGCGGGACCCTGGTGCTCGCCATGCGGTGCGTGGAGGGGGTCGGCGACTACCATCTGCCCGCGCGCGCGCCCTCGGCGCGATTGCTCCGCCTGCTCTTGCGCGTGTGCGGGCCGCGTCCCTTGATCGCCTTGAGCGATTGGCTGAACCGTGAAACCTGCCGAGCCGACGACTTCCTGGTGCCCCTGGGCCTGGAGATCGCCGCTTCGCGGGATCTCTTCGTCTTTGCGCCAGACCTGGCCCCAGCGGCCATGAAGCGCATGCCGACCATGCGTTTCTTCGCCGCCTGGGAGGAGGCCCTGGAGGCGGCCCGGCGCAAACACACCGGCCGTGCGCGCGTGGCCGTGTTTCCGTGGGGCGGGTTGACGTTCCCGCGGTTCGGGCAGTGACCGGCGGCCGCCTTGTCTGCGGGAGGGCCGGGCGCGCTTGGGGATACTGTCCGACGGCGAAGTGGCGATCTCCCGCACCGGATGCGAGGGGCGGTGCGGGAGATCGGAGGTGGGCGGGTCAGTTGAGCGTGCTGCGTCCGAGCACGGACAGGATTCTGGACTTCAGCCAGGCCAGCACGCCGTGGTCGACCGGCTGCATCCAGCGGGTGCGATGTACGTATTGGTGGAGCCGGCGCTCGTGGATGTGCACGGCGGCCAAACGCACGCTGTCGCGCACGCGCGCCGGACGGGTCCTGCTCTTCACCCGATTGCGGAAGTGGGGGATGCTGTTCGTGTCGACCATGGTCTCGCTCCTTTGTGCCCGCTTTTGCGGTCTGTCTCCAGTGTGCTCTGGTCCTTCCCGGTTTCATCCATAAAACGTGTCCCAGTCCCTCCTGTGACGGAGATGCCGTAACCGCTTTCGGTTCAGTTGGTTGTGTTGTTTTCTTGGTGGCGCTCAGCCCGGCCGGGGGCTGAGGCTTCGCAGGGGGCGGGTCCCGGGCCCGCCCCTGCGGTTGGACGGTGGTGCATGCAAGCCGCTCACGCGCTCAGCTAGCCTGCTCCTTGCCGGCTGCGTTCTGGTCCGCGCCAGCGGGTTCGGACTGCTTGGCGCCGAGCAGGACCAGACCGCAGAGGAGCACGATGGCGCCCACCAGGGTGCCGGCGATCTGCTTGTAGCCGAATCCCGGCTGCGCCCCGAGCCCGAGGGTGTCGGCGAGTACGGCGACGATCAGAAGCACGATCCCGATCACGGCCAACAAGATTCCCATGCTCTTCTTCTGCTGCATGATGCGCTCCTTTGCTACGCCCTCGTTGCGGAGGGGCCCTGTCCCCGAAATCCCGCGAAATCCTGCCATCTTCCGCATCACGTCCGCGGTGCCCAACCACTTATGATACGGATTCGTGCCCAGGATCGCAAGGGCATAGCCTCGGCGTCCGCCGGGCCACCGCGGGCTGGCAGGCGTTCCGCGCGACAGACCACGTATCATGGAATGGAGGCATGGTTCAGAAGTCGGCGGCGTTCTGGGTGACACCATCTCGCTTGAGACGGTTCGGTCTTCCTGGCCAATACGATGCCAAATGGTTTGGCACCAGACGTTTGTGGCAGAATACCACGAAGGGCACGAAGTCCACGAAGGCGTATGAGCGCCCCCCTGTGATACCCTCCCTGTCATGCTCCGGTTTCATATTCTTCGCGCCCTTTGTGGTGAAACACCATTTTCAGATGCACGACGATGTGCGATGATGGTGATTTCCAGTGAACAGTGTCTCTCGCTTCATGGCAAAGACAACGGTGGAGATCAGACGTAAGTCGTGCATGAATCGCGGATTGCATGTGGATGGAATGCGGACAAAACCCCACCGAAATTCCTTGATTTTTGCGCCCAGGTCGGCTTTGATTGCGTCTAATAGGGTTGTCAGGGCCGCCGGCAGACAGCTGGGCGGCGCGGAGAGGAGGTGTGCGCGATGGGGGGATGCCGGCAGACAGGCCCGCGCAAGCAGCTCGCGCTCCTGGGAGCCGTGCTGCTCTGGGGAGCTGCGGCGTGGGGGCCTGCGCGCGCGGCGCGCGCGGCCGAGGCGGAGATCGAACCCTCGCTCGTGTTGCCGCCCAAGGCCATGGAGGCGGCGCCCACCAAGGACGATCTCCGTGAAGAGCGGGAACGCACGCTGGATGTAGCGGAGCGCAAGCTCCTCCAGGCGCGGCTCATGTTCGAACTCAAGCGTCTCCAGGCGTGCATCGATCTGTGCGACGAGGTCCTGGCCATCCATCCGGGCAACAAGGCCGCGCGGCAGCTCAAGCGCCGGGCCGGGCAGCTTCGGCTCCAGGAAGAAACGGACAAGCTCGACACCGAACGCCGCATCCGCGACAACGCGCTGCTGGAGGCCGCCACCGAAGAGGGGTTGCCCGAGCCCTTTGGCCCGGAACTGCCGCGTCCCGACATCGGCGAGGCGGACATGCCCTTCGCGGACACGCTGACCGACCGGGAGGCCCAGGAGCGTCTGCTCGGCGGCGTGATCCCGGAGATCAACCTGATCGAAGCGGATCTGAACTACGTGCTCCAACTCCTCTTCAAGACGACCGGGGTGAATATCGTCTACAAGCCCGACGACGTGGCCGGCAAGAGCGTGACCATCCACGCGCGCAACCTGACGCTCGAAGACATCCTCAAATACCTGAGCCGGACGCTCGACATCGGGTACACCGTGGACAAGGGCACGGTCTGGGTCTACGGCGCGGACAATGCGGACGCTGCGCGCGCGCTCATGAAGCCCGTGGTCATCCCCATCAGCATCGGCATGACCGAGGCCGGGCAGGGCCAACGCGGTGCCGGAAGCGAGGGCGGCGGCGGGGGAGGCGTCGAAGAAGACGAAGGCACCCACATCGAAGAGGTGCTGACGTGGATGGCGGAGAACTGGCCGGGCTGGCCCGACGAGACCAAGTGGATGATCGACAAGAAGCTGAGCCGGCTCATCATCTCGAGCACCCCGGACATCATCCAGGACGTGCGCGAGATGGTCGCCATGCTCGACGTGCCCACGCCCCAGGTGCTGATCGTGGCGCGGTTCGTCCGGGTGGAGGAGGACGACCTGGATCAGCTCGGTTTCGACTGGAACCTGACGCCGAGCCCCAATCACATGCCGGACAGGGATGCCGACGGCAACCTGACCGACGAGGCCTGGCGCGACAACAAGGTGCGGCTGGGGCAAACGGACGCCAACCTCCAGGTCGCTGCCGATGCCTTCACCACGAGCGTTGCGAGCATACTCAACGATCACCAGCTCAGCGTGGCCATGCAGGCGCTGCGCCGCAAGACGGGGTCCAAGGTCTTGGTCGCTCCGCGCGTGATCGCGCAGAACGACCGGTGGGCCACGATCGACCTGACCGACAAATTCATCTGGTATCAGGACGTCGAAGTCGTCTTCAACGAAGTGACGACGGACAGCACGTCTCAGAGCAGTCACACGGTGGTGCCCACCGATCCCAAGGAGGAAGAGGAGGGCTTTCGGCTCGATGTCAAGCCGCGTGTGGGAACCGACATGCGAACGATCACGCTCAAGGTCATTCCGCGGATCACGACGCGCGTAGGCAACGAGCCGAAGCGGGTTGTGGTCACGACCCCCGAGGGCACGGCAGAGCCCGTTGAGATCCCGGTCCCCATCATGAACACGCAGACGATCACCGTGGATGCAACGGTGGAAGACAACCATACCCTCGTGGTGGGCGGCCTCTTCCTGGACACGGATACCCATACGCGCAGGAGCGTCCCCGTGCTCGACAAGTTGCCGATCCTGGGCAATCTGTTTCGCTCGAAAAACAAGAGCCGCGACCGCTCCTGCCTGCTGATCTTCGTCACCGCCCGCTTGCTCACGCCCAGGAATTCGCTCTACGACGACCGCGTCACGCGGGCCGAGGGCCGGCAGCGCGAACACGAAACCGTCCAGGGCCGGGGCGCGTCGGTGGAGGTGCTCAACGACTGGCTGGGAGACCCTGCCGGGAGATAGCCCATGGCCCCGAACCGTGCCACGGCCATC
The DNA here is from genome assembly GCA_964496245.1 of uncultured Planctomycetaceae bacterium. Lineage (GTDB taxonomy): Bacteria > Planctomycetota > SZUA-567 > SZUA-567 > SZUA-567 > CAZBZG01. The sequence goes on from CAZBZG010000221.1 coordinate 4,793, forward strand.
GATATCGGCGCCGACTCGGTCCGGGTCGCCACCATGCGCGTGCGCAAAGGCGGCGCAGAATTGCTCGGGGCGGGCCTCACCTCCGTGGCCGAACTCGACCAGAACGACCCCGATTACACATCCGAACTCGCGGCCGCCATCCGCCGGGTGGTCAAGAAGAACGGCATCCCCGTCGGGTACACCGTGGTGGGCCTGTCCGGCCGCGGCACCATGGTCCGGTATCTGGGCGTGCCGATCGTGCCGCCGTGGAAGCTCTCGCTTGTCATGGGCTTCGAGGTCGAGGAGCAGGTGGGTGCCGGCCAGGCGGCGTCGAACGTCGCCTACGACTACCGGATCCTCAGCCTGCCGGGCTTCGACGAGACGCAGTTCCCCATGTTCCTGGGGCTCGCCCAGACGCCGGTCATCGAGGAACGACTGCAGGTGTGCCGGCGGGCCGTGCGGCGTGCCGACGACGTGGACCTGCAGTGCCTGGGCGCCTTCAATCTCTTCCGGCGCAACCCCCAATGCGTGGAGGGTGAGGTCAGCCTGCTCCTGGACATCGGCGCAAAAGAAACCTACCTGACTCTGCAGGAGGGCGACAGCCTGCTGTTCGCCCGGGCGCTCAGCTGCGGGGGGCACCAGTTCACCACGAGCATCCAGAAGAAACTGGGGCTGCTCGGACCGGAGGCCGAAGAGTACAAGCGCAACCAGGCGGCCATCATTCCCCGGCAGGAGGAGGACGGCGCTGGTGAGGAGGCCTGCAACGCGAGCCAGGCCTGCCGCGCAGCTACGGGCATGCTGACGAGCGCGGTGCAGAGCTCGCTCCGGTACTTCTACGGACAGTTCAAGATCGAGGAATTCGTTCTCGACAAGGTCGTGGTGACCGGCGGCGGCAGCCGCCTGAGGGGCCTCGCGGATGCTCTGCAGGAGAGCTTCGGGTGCAGAGTCGAACCGCTCGACCTGGCGCAGGCCGTCCGTCCGGTCAAGGCATCGGCCGAGGCCGCGCTCGCCGGGGAGAGCGCGCACCACTTCGCCGGCGCCGTGGGCATGGCCCTGGGGCAGCTCACGGGCGGCTTCTCGCTCTCGCTGCTCCCGCCGAAGATCAAGGAGCGCAGGCGGTTCTGGTCGCGGGAGGTCTACAGCTACTATGCGGGTGCCCTGGCCACCGTGCTTCTCGTGCTCCTCTTCCTGGGCGCGCGGCGGGGGGCGGTCTACCACGGCGAACGCAATGCCGCCTGGAAGAAGCATCTGGAAACAGCCAAGCGTGAGCACGAGGAGCTCCAGACGTTGCAGTCCGAGAACGATCGTCTGTACCGCCGGCTGCGGACCCTTCAGGTCCGGAAGGCGTCCGGCGACGACCTGCTCACGTGTCTCGGTCTTCTGAAGGAGCACATTCCTGCGCACATCTTCTTCACGCAGGTGGAGACGGCCGGCCGGATCGAGGAAGATGGGGAGGCGGGGGCTGAGGCTGAGGCCGGGCCGCCCGGGCCGCGGGCACAGCGGGCGACCGATTCTTTCCAGAAGTCGCGCTACATCGTGCTCCGCGGATACGTGGTGGGGGCGCGGGACGAGATCGAGGCGCGGCATCGCCTGCGCGTGTTGGCCGACAAGCTGGAGGGCCTGGAGTTCTTCTCGCGGGTCCAGATCATGCGGCAGGAGCCGCTCGAGGAGAACGCGGAGGAGGTTGCGGCGGCCTACGAGGTCGCGGGGCGCAAAGCGCCGCCTCCCCAGGGCGTGCCCCTGAAGTTCGTCATGCAGTGCTGGATTACCTCGGAGCCTTAGCCATGTCCTTGTGGGAACAGCACAAGCAGATCTTCATCGTGGCCGGCACCTTTCTGGCGGCGCTTTTTCTGATCTGGCTCTTCGTGCTCCGGGGCTACGCCCACGAGGTCAGCAGCAAGCGCAAGGCCTACGAGGAGGAGCTCGAGGACCAGCGGGAGAAGCTCTGCCCCGAGGAGGGCCCGAAGGTCGCGATTCTCCAGACCGCGTACGAAAAGGCGAACCAGGCGTTGACGAAAGAGCTGGAGACGCTCGGCGAGCAGCTCCGCTTCGAGTTCGAGGAGCCCCTCATCCCCGAGAAAGAGAAGCGCCGCCGCCAGCTCTTCGTGCGGGACCAGCTCGACAAGCTCAAGGATTACGTCGCGCTCGAGGTGGAGACCAAGCGCCAGCGCCGCATCGAGTTGAGCGAACAGGCCTCGACGCTCGGGTTCACCATGCCCAACGATCTGAACGAATCGCAAGAGCGGGATCTCATCTGGCTCCAGCAGATGGCGGTGGTGCGACGAGTCGTCGACACCCTCATGCAGGTCTACGAGGAGAAGGACGAGGCCCGCGGCATCACCATCCAACACCTGCTCGGTATCCTGCGGATCCAGCCGCGGCCCCCCGTCAAGACGGGGACCCAGCGGGAGAAGTTCGTCATGGAGTACCCGGTCGAGCTTGAACTCCTGATTACGCTCCGGGGCCTCATGAAGCTGCTGGACCTCTGCAGCGCCGAGGAATCGTTCCACATCGTGCAGCGGTTGAACGTCATCAGCAAACCAGAGAGCCGCGTGAGCAAACTGGCGAAGCGGAAGCTTTCGGCGACCCGTGGCGAGAGGTGGTACACCCACTACTACCGGGTCGAATTGATTCTCGCGGCCATGACGCTCTTCGAAGAAGAGGAGGTCGAGGACACGGAGCCCCAGCAGTCCAAGCCCAAACCCCAGATCATTCCGCACTGAGTTTGAGAAAGCAGGGGGTTGGCGCTTGAATCGCGGGTCGGCATGGTGGACAATGGAAGGAGAGGCGTGTACACGACATCCGGCCGAAGCGCGCCGGGGCGTGGCCGTCTGAAGCGTGCGCAGCGTGGAGTGGATTCTGTCATGCGCAAGGGGGTTGGAGCGCTTGAACGGGTTGTCTGCCGGGTCCTGCTGCTGACCGTGAACGGCCGGCCGTTGCGGTTCGATAGGGACGTGGTTCGGGGCTTCGTGCCACCGGGCAGAGAGACTGGCGAGTAGGAGCGCTTGCATGGCTGCACAGACCACGAGCTGGCTCGACCTCGAGCGCGGGGTGTTCCTGGCCTTCGCCGTACTCGTCGTGTACGTGGGGGCCAATTTTCTGCTCAGCCGGCCGCGGCCCATCCAGGAAGAACTCACCGCGGCGCGTGCCACGGAAGGGGAGCGGCGCGCGCCGCAGAAGGATCTCGCGGCCAGCCGGGATGCGGGAATGCTCGGCGGTCGGGACATGCTGGTCCCACCGCAGCTGCAGGAGCACCGGCTCTTCGCCTTGAAACCGCCGAAACCGG
>CAZBZG010000222.1:0-8019 GCA_964496245.1 uncultured Planctomycetaceae bacterium
GTCTTGGATGCCCCAAGAACACGGTGGATTCGGAAACCTGTCTGGGCGAACTGCTGGGGCAGGGATGGGAGCTCACGCCGGACCCCGGCCATGCGGATCTCGTGCTGATCAATGCGTGCGCGTTTGTCCAGGATGCACGGCAGGAATCCTTTGACGTGATCGAGGAACTGCTCGCCCGCAAGGGCCCGGACGGCCGGCCCTGCGTTGCCGTCATGGGGTGTCTGGTGGAGCGGCTGGGCGTGGCCCTGGCCGAGCGATTCGCCGAACTCGACGGACTCGTCGGATTTCAAGCCTATGGACGCTTGGGCCAGATCGCGGGCGAGTTGGTCGCCCGCGGGGGGCGGTCCAACGCCGGCGGGCGCGACGGAGCCGTTGTGGTCGACGGTCTCGGCCACCGCCCGGCAGTCTACGAGGGGCCGCGTCTTCTGCTCACCGGGCCGGCTTACGCGTATCTGCGCCTCGCCGAGGGGTGCGACAATCGCTGTGCGTATTGCACCATTCCGTCGATCCGCGGGCCGTTGCATAGCCGGCCGGCCGACGCCGTGGTACACGAAGCCCGGACGCTCGAGCAAGCCGGAGTGCGCGAACTGGTGCTGGTGGCACAGGACACGGCACAGTACGGTGCCGACCGGACGGGGGAGGGCGGACTGGCATGTCTGCTCGAACGGCTGCTCGGCGAGACGCAGATCCCGCGTATTCGCGTTCTGTATGCCCATCCGGGACACCTGGACGACGATGCGATCGGCCTGCTGGGCAGGGAGGCACGCCTCTGCGGGTACCTCGATCTGCCCATCCAGCATGTGAACAACCGCGTGCTCGAAGCCATGGGGCGCGGGTATGACCGGCACGACCTGGAGCGGCTTCTTGAGCGGCTGCGCCGGCGGAACCGTGATTTCGTGCTCCGCACCACTGTGCTGGTGGGCTTTCCGGGCGAGACGGAGGAGGCGTTCTGCGAGCTCCTGGCATTCGTCGAGGCCGGGCATTTCCAGAACCTGGGTGTATTCGCCTATTCGCGAGAGACCGGGACGCCCGCTGCGCAGTACAGCGCGCAGGTGCCGGCTGCGGAAGCCCAAAGGCGCTTTGCTGCGGTGGCCGAGGCGCAGCAGCAGGTGGCGTTCCGTTGGCTGGACGGGCGCCTGGGTCGATGCGTGGAGGTGCTCGTGGATGAGCAGCTCGGGCCGGGGTTGGTCCAGGGACGCACGCGGTGTGAGGCGCCAGAGGTGGATGGCGTCGTGCGCGTGAAAGGAACAAAATTTGAACCGGGTGCCACAATTCGTGCTTGCCTGTGCGAACGGGATGGTTATGATATAGGCGCTGTTTGTTGCGCCTGAGAGGCCCGTTGCTTCTTGCTTTGCAAGCCGGAGGCGGGGTGGCGTGTCTGTGTCTTCGTTTCGGCTGTGTTCACGTATTTGCTTTGTCGTGAGCGGGTTGAGCTCTTGAAGCTCTACTGGAGAGCGTTGTGAGTGAGAGCCGGCGCCGGCGTTCCTCGACGCGCATCCGAGGCCAGGGTGAGGCGAGCGGGGCGGGGCGCAGTGCAGACAAGGGACGACGCCCCTCGCCTTCCGAAGGACCTGGGCCCATGCCGCGCGGGACCAAGAAGCCCGCGGCCAAGGCGAAGGCCGGCAGCCCGGCGCGGAAGGCGGCAGGCGCAAGCGGTCTGCGTTCCGCCAAACCGCGGAAGGGGAGCAGCACCTCGGTCAAGATGAAGTCGGTGGGTGGCACGCGGGCGGAGGCGAGATCCGCCAGGGACACCGAAGGCGGGGGGGCTGAGAAGGGCAGGCGGGGCGCCGGGTCGGGGCGCCGGGGGGAGGGAGCCGGCACGACCTCTAAGGGCAAACGCAAACGGCAGACGCGCATCAGTCTTGCGGTCGAGTTCACCGTCCCTGTGTGCTTGATGATCGGCCTGGTGATCGTGGTCTGGGGCCTGGTCATCCGTACGCGCATGCAGGAGATCCATCTCAACGAGATCAAGAAGAATGGCGCCTCGCACGTCAAGGCTCTTGCGGACCTAGGACGGCGCATTCTGAAGGATCGCGAAGACTTCGGGCGTAGCTGGCCGGTCAACGGGGGCTGGGTGTCCGCGGAACGGTGGTCCCAGCTGACCGAAGGGGCGTCCAACGACGACTTGCCCGATGATGTGGCCCGCAAGGCGCTCTACAAGGCGGCGGTGCTGCGAGGCCTGACGTTCTATGCGAATCCCAACCAGGCCAATGAAGTCCTGTTGGCATATATTCTGCGGACGGATGACAGTTTTGTGGCCTGCACACACGAACACGAGGGATCCGTCCGCATCCAGGGCGACGACTGGATTCCGTCGGTCCGCCCCGAGGTGACGATCGGAAAAAACCTTGTTCCGCTCGAAAACATCGTAGTCGTTCCCGCGGTGGTGCAGAGAGGAGAGGGCATGCTTAAGGCGTTTCGATTCGACGCCCCCATCCGGAACAACAATGGCCTCCTCGTGGGCAAGGCCATTTTGGCGCTGCGCGGCGGCGTGATCGAGTCCGAGCAGTCGGCCCTCACCATGCTCATGTTCGGCATCGGTCTGGTGGCCATGGTGCTCGCTGCGGTGGTCTGTGTGGTCATCGCCACGACCGTGACCCGGCCGGCGCGCATGCTGATCCAGGACATGGAGATCGTCTCCCGCGGGAATCTGGAGCACAAGACGCGAGCTCACAGCCAGGACGAAATCGGTCAGATTGCGGTTGAATTCAACGAGATGACGCGCAAGCTCCTGGCGGCGCGCGAAATGGAGCGAGAGGCCGAACGCTTTGAGAACGAGCTGGACATGGCGCGGCAGATCCAGGCGCGGCTCCTTCCCAAGGCCGTGCCCACTGTGGGCGGCTTCGATATGCATGCCCACTACAAAGCCGCCCGCGAAGTGGGGGGCGACTACTATGATTTCTATCCCATCGGCACAAAGGTGCATCTTGGAATCATTGTGGCGGATGTCTCCGGAAAATCGGTGCCGGGGGCCATCCAGATGGCGACGACGCGGACGGTGCTTCGGTTCATTGCGGCCGGCAATACGTCCGCCCAGAGCACGCTTTCGAAGACAAACCAGATCGTGGCCCAGGACATCAAGCGGGGCATGTTCGTCACTGCCTTCTATGTGGTCCTGGACGCAAAAACCAAGAGCCTCCTGTGCGCGTCCGCGGGCCACAATCCCATGGTCGTCGTGCGCGGAAGCGGTGAACTGGAGCTCGTCAATCCGAGCGGCATCGCCCTCGGATTCGACAAGGGCCCTATCTTCCAACGGACCATCAAGGAGCAGTTGCTCAGTTTGGGGTCCGGGGATCGGGTGGTCCTCTACACGGACGGCGTGGTGGAGGCCATGAACAGCCGGAATGAGGAATATGGGAATGAGCGGTTCTTCGAATTCTGCAAGGTCAACCGGGAACGCTCCAGCGAGGAATTCGTTCGGTTGCTGCTCGGCGATCTTGACTCGCACCGCGGCAAGGCAGAGCAGCATGACGATATCACCATTGTGACGTTTCGCGTATTGTAAAGGAGAGGCATGCCTGGACGCGTGCACAAGGAGCTGGTGGCCCCGAACGATACGCGTCAGCTGGCACGGATCCGCGAGCTCGTGGAGGAAGCGGCCAGCCAAGGTCCGTTCGAGCCCCCCGAGGTCGGCCGCATTGTGCTGGCTGTGGATGAAGCGATCTCCAATATCATGGAGCACGCGTATGAAGACGGCTCGGATGTGGGCGACATCCGTATTTGCCTGGATGTGGATGATCATCGTTTTTCGGTGCTCATCAGCGATTCGGGGAAAGAGTTCAACCCTTCGACGGTGCATGTGCCGGATATCGACACGCACATCCGCGAAGGGAAGAAGAAGGGGCTCGGGATCTTTCTGATGCGCCAGATCATGGACGAGGTGAAGTACACCTTTGTGCAGGGCTTGCGAAATGAGCTGCGCATGGTTAAATATGGTCAGAGTCAGGGAGGTGGAAGATAATGCCGGACGCCAAGAAGCTCGACATAGAGTCTCGTGCGCTGGGAGAAGGGATGCAGGTGCTGTCGCTTTCCGGTTTCCTGGATGCGCACACCTTCGAACAGCTGGATGAGACGATCAGCAACTGTTTCGACGAGGACACTTTCAAGATCGTTGCCGACCTGTCGGGCGTGGAATATATCTCGTCAGCCGGCGCCGGCGTCTTCATCGGTTCTCTGACGACCGCGCAGGAGAGCGGGGGGAACATCGTGCTGGTCAATCCCACGCCCAATGTGCGGGAGGTCTTCGATCTGCTGGGACTCAGCCAGATCTTTGAAATCGTGGATTCGGTCGAAGAGGCAGGCCAGATCTTTGAGTGACCTGCGTACCTCTGGGTGCCGATCGCATCATCTGGCCCCCCGCCGCTGGCGGGGGGTTCTTGTTGAACAGCGCATCGGGACCGGCCGCGAACCACCGGCTGATGCCGCTGATCCAGTGCCATCTTTGGTTTCCGCTTCAAGTTGATGGGCGAATGTGGTACCATGCGCTGCATCGCCATCGAGGTCTGGGGCCTGGAGAGGGTATGGACCAGAACGTTGGGGTGGTCGCGGGGCGCATTCATGTGCTCTCCAAAGCGGTGCAAAACAAGATCGCCGCCGGGGAGGTCGTGGAACGTCCCGCTTCGGTGATCAAGGAGCTGGTCGAGAACGCACTGGATGCGGGCGCCGATCAGGTGCACGTGGATCTCGAGGGCGGGGGACGCGAGCTCATTCGCGTGGCGGACAACGGGTGCGGGATGCACGAGAGCGATCTGACTCTCGCGATGGAGCGCCACGCCACCAGCAAGATCGAGGATGCCGAAGACATTTTCGCGGTTCGCACGCTCGGCTTCCGGGGCGAGGCTCTGCCGAGCATTGCCTCGGTCAGCCGCCTGACGCTGGTGTCGTGTCCCGGGGGATCGGATGCCGGCCACCGCTTGAAGGTCGAGGGGGGCGCCTGCAGCCGGACGGAACCCTGTGCCTGCCGTGCGGGAACCTCGGTGGAGGTGCGGGATCTCTTCTACAATACACCGGTCCGATTGAAGTTTCTCAAGCGCGCGGCTGCTGAAACCACAGCGGCGAACGAAGCGCTGATGCGCATTGCCCTGGGGCATCCGCAGGTATCCTTCACGCTGACGAATAACGGCAAACGGACATTCGCCGTGCCGGCCCAGGGTGACGCTGCGGAGCGGATCGCGGCGCTCTTCGGACCGGCGGTAGGGGGCCAGCTGCTGGCGGTAAAGCGGGAGACGGAAGGCCTGACGGTCTCGGGATTCGTGGCGCGGCCGCCGGAGAGCCGGCCCAACTCGAAGTATGTTTATACCTTCCTGAACGGCCGGTGGATCCAGCACGCCGGGCTGCGTCGCGTGGTACGCGACGCCTTCGAAGGGCAACTGCCGGCGCGCCGCTATCCGGTGGCGTTTCTCTACCTGCGCGTTGATCCGTCGCGCGTGGACGTGAACGTCCATCCGACCAAGGAGGAGGTACGGTTCGAGGATGAGCGACGCGTCACCGGAAGCGTGCGCAGGGCCGTGGATGCGGCGCTGCAGGCCGAACGCGGTTCGCAGGAGGTGGACGCTGCAGGGACGGGTCTTCGGTGTGAGGTCCCGGGGGCTAGCGGGGCCCAGCCGTTGAGTGGCGGATCCCGGGGGGCGGCGGCGGTCGGGGGGGGCACGGACCAGACGAGTGGTGTGGCTGAAGCAGCCGGTGCCTATGTCGCCGGGGCATCGGCACAACACGCGGCATACGTGCGGGAGCGGGTGCCTTCGCGCGCGTCCGCGCCCGATGCGCCGGCGCAATTGTCCGATCCGGCGCCGGCGCAAAGTCGTTTGGCCCTGAAGGGGCTGCGGGGCCATACCGTGGTCGGCCAGGTAGGGCGTCGGTATCTCATCGTGGAATGCGAGGAAGGCGTGAAGCTGGTCGATCAGCACGCTCTCCACGAACGATGGAATTACGAGAAGCTGCAAGATCGCGAGCGCCCGATTCTGTCCCAGAAGTTGTTGGCGCCCGTGGTGATCGAGCTGTCGCCCGCTGATGGTGTGCGCTTCGCCGAAGCCCTGCCGGTGCTCCGTGAGGCAGGATTCGAGGTCGAGGCCGTTGGTGAGCGGAGCCTGTCGGTGCATGCTGTGCCCGAGATCCTGCCCACCGCGAAGGCGGAACAGGTGATTCGCGACGTATTTGTCGACCTGGAGAGCGGACGCCGCGGAATGCGCTCGATCCGGCAGCACGTCCTCGCGAGCCTGGCCTGCCGGAGTGCGGTGCTGGCCGGGCAACAGCTGGCACCGGCCGAAGTCACGGCCTTGATGGATCGCTTCGCGGAGTCCCGGCAGCCTCTGACCTGTCCGCATGGCCGACCCACGACGCTCACCTTGACGTGGGCGGAATTGGAGCGCCGGTTCGGGCGACACTGACAGGCGGGCATGGCGGGACCGCGTGATCGGGGCACAAGCCATTGAGCAAGCGGGAACGGCATCGGAGGGAGAGGTGACCACCGGCATTCTGATCGTCGAGGGAGCCGAGGCCGACGGCAACCTGGCCGCGCGCCTTGAGCGGCAGGGGCACAGGGTCACCAAGGCGTCCGACCCCGAGAGCGCCCTGGCCGCGGCCCGACGGGATTCGCCGGAGATGATCCTGCTGGACAGTTCGATCGGTGTGGAGGCTTGCACGCGCTTTCTGCGTGGGCTCGAAGAAGAGGGGGCTCCTCTCCACCTGCCTGTGATCGTTCTGGCGGGAAGCGAGGAGAGGGCGGATGACATGCGGCAGTGGGGGGCGCACGAAGTGCTGCGCCGGCCCGAGACGGCCGACGAGTTGGCGGACAAGGTGCGTATCCTCCTCGAGGTCCTGCGGCTGCGCCGGGAACTGGCCGCGCGCAACGCCGAGCTGCAGTGTCTCACCTCCCAGTTGGCGCACGTGCTCGACATGAAGAATCGGTTCCTGGACATCACCAGCCACGATCTGCGCACGCCTGTGACCACCATCAAGCTCGTCCACGACATTCTCGAAGGGCAGTTGAAGGATACGGCGACGCCCGGGATTCAGCGTCTGCTCGACATCCTCTCGAGGAACCTGGCCAAGATCGAGGCACGCATCGAGGAGCTTCTTCTCATCGCTCGGTTGGATGTGGACGACATGCGTCTTCAGGTCGGCAATCTGGCGCTCAACGCCGTGGTGGAAGATGCGGTGGCCTCATTCTTCCCGGGCGCCATCAGTCGCGGCGTGGATTTGGACGCGGTCTTCAGCGACATCCGTCCCATGCGCGGGGATGCCCGCCGTATGGGCCAACTGGCCAGCGAGCTCATTGCGTGCGGTCTCAACCGCGTGGACGCGGGAGGGCGGCTGATGGTGGAGACGCGGGAGGCGAATGGCGGGGCGCTGATTCAGGTGAGCGACAACGGTCCGGAGCTCTCGGAGGAAAAGATCGAGGAGATGCTGGCGGGGCTGGAGGACGACAATCCGACGCGCCAGACGCGGGCGAGCCTTTATGCGGCCTACCGGATTGCTCGACGCCATGGGGGGCGAATCGATATTCAGCCTTCGCGCGAGGGCGGAGCCGTCTTCTCCGCCTGGTTGCCCTTTGCTCCGGCTGTAGAGGGGACGGGCAGCGAGGAGGCCACGTCGTGACGCGCCCGACTGTCATCACGCCCGAGGAGATGGTCAATGGACGCGCTTGCGACCGGTTCTGCGCAGCATTGCGTGACACGGTCGACAGCGGCGTGCGCAGCGTGGTCGTCGATTGCCGCGCGGTGCGCTACATGAACAGCCGTTCCATCGGCGCGCTCCTGCAAGCGTATATGGAGGTGAGCAACCGCGGGGGGAGCATTCGCCTGGTGGCGCCCGACCGCGTACTGCGCCGCGGGCTCGAGGTGGTCGGGCTGTTGACTCTGATCGACGTTTGTGAGTCGCTGTCGGAGGCGATGTCCGAGAATTGATGCGCGCGCGTGGATTCTCGAGAATCCGCTTGCAGGATCAACCGGGAGCGGATAGGATGAGGTGCGGATCTCTGTCGTGCTCGTGAGGGAGTACCACATTCGTGAACCGTTTAGA
>CAZBZG010000223.1:0-7943 GCA_964496245.1 uncultured Planctomycetaceae bacterium
CGGGCCGCCTGCCGGAAGATGTCCTCGAGCTCGTCGGGCTTGGTCGAGCGCTGGAAGACCGTCTCCTTGGTGACCTTGCCCTGCGCGTAGAGGTTGTAGAGGCTCATGTTCATGGTCATCATGCCTTCCTTGCCGCCGGTCTGGATGGCCGAGTAGATCTGGTGGATCTTGTCGTCGCGGATGTTGGCGCGGATGCCCGCGGTGGGAAGCATGATCTCGGCGGCCATGCACCGGCCCTTGCCCTGGGCCAGGCGCAGGAGCTGCTGGCAGAAGACGCCCTCGAGCACGAAGGAGAGCTGGGTGCGGATCTGGGACTGCTGGCTCGAAGGGAAGACGTCGATGACGCGGTTGATGGTCTGGGTACAGTCGGACGTGTGCAGGGTGGCGAACGTGAGGTGGCCGGTCTCGGCCAGGGTCAGGCCGAGCTCGATGGTCTCCATGTCCCGCATCTCGCCGATCAGCACGATGTCCGGGTCCTGCCGGAGCACGTGCTTGAGCGCGTTGGCGAAACTTTGCGTGTCCGGCCCCACCTCGCGCTGATTGATGAGGCATTTCTTGTTCTTGTGCACGAACTCGATGGGGTCCTCGATGGTCATGATGTGTTCTTCGCGCGTCTCGTTGCAATGGTTGATCATGGACGCGAGCGTCGTGGATTTGCCCGAACCCGTGGCGCCGGTCACGAGGATCAGGCCCTTGGAGAGCGCGCAGAGCCGTTCGCAGACCGTGCGGGGCAGGCCCAGGTCCTCGAACCGCAGGATGTCGTAGGGGATCACCCGGATGGCCGTGCCGATCGCCCCGCGCTGGTAGAAGACGTTGACCCGGAACCGGCCGATGTTCTGGATGCCGAAGGACATGTCGAGCTCTTTCTCGCGCTCGAACTTGGCGATCTGGTCGTTGTCGAGGATCGAGTAAATGACCTTCTGGGTCTCGTCAGGGGCGAGCACGGGCATGTTCTCCACCGGACGCAACGCCCCGTCCGACCGGATCCGCGGCGGGCTGCCGGCGGTCACGTGCAGATCGGACCCCTTCTTCTCCATGAGAATGTGGAGCAGTTCCTCGAGCGTGACCATGGCGTTTCCTTTCGTGCAAACGGGGCGCCCCGGGCGCCGGTCCAGCCCTTCGGCCAGGTCCGCCTCCGCGCACCGGCCCTGCCCCTGCCGCCGCCGGACCTGGATGGCGGAATCGTAGCAGCGGGTTGAGTGCCTGTCAAAGGGAAAAGAGCCGGGCGCGTGCGTACGTTGGCCGGCCGGGCGCCATGCCCACCCTTGGGTGGGCATGCGCGGCTTGCCCCATGCCCACCGCGGGGTGGGCATGCCACCCACCACCAGACAAGATGCGTGCGAACCCCTCCGAAGATGAAAGCACACAAAGCACCCTCTGCTTCCACCCAAAAAACCGCTGACAGCCCTCCCGAACCACGGTAGAATGCCCGCACCTGGACGCAGCCCAGGAACGAGCGGGTATTGACGAGCAGGAGGGCGTTTCGTGGACCGGACCGTGCAGTGCCCCGCGTGCCAGGCAGAGATGCGGATCCCGCCGGACGCGTCGGAAACCGTGAAGTGCAAGAACTGCGGGGAGGAGATTCCGGTGCCCGCGCCTGCCGAGATCCGTACCCCGCAAATCCCGCCGGCCGGCCGGAAGCGCACGGTCTCCTTCGAAGCGCCCGCTCCGGAGAGCGCCTCTGCCGCGGGCGAATCGCCTGGAGCGGAAACGGACGGAGAGGATCTCTTCGTCGGGAAAGACTTCGGCGGCTATTGCGTGGAGAAGCGGCTCGGCACGGGCGACCGGGTGGACGTCTACCTCGCCTATCACGGGGAGCTCGGCACGCCCGTGGCCCTCAAGCTGCTCAAGCCCGCCTTCTGCCGGGTCGCGGCCAGGGACGCGGAGGCGTTCTTGGCGCAGGTGCGCCAGCGAATCGAGATCCAGCATCCCAACATCCTGCAGATCCGGGACGTGGGCCGGGCGCATGACCGGTACTTCCTGGCGACCGAGTACGTGGACGGTCCGCGCCTGGAGGAAGTACTCGATTGCGAGGGCGCATTCTCCATCGAGCGCGCGAGCGAGATCCTCTCGCAGCTGGCCCAGGCCCTCCAGGTCGTGCACGCCCGCGGCCTCCACCCCTGCGGGATCAACCCCTTCAACACGCTGCTCGACAAGACCGGCACGGTCAAGGCCTCGGTCTTCGCCCTGGCCGCAGTGGTGCGCAGCGACGACGCGGCCGCGTTCGAGGATCTCTCGGTCGAGGCCGCCCAGTACCTGGCTCCGGAGCAGGCCGAAGACCCGCGCCAGGGCGACGCGCGCGCGGACATCTACGCGCTCGGCTGCCTGTTCTTCCGCATGCTCTGCGGCCATCCGCCCTTCACCGGCGCGGACCGGGACGCGGTGCTGCGGGCGCACGCCGCAGCGCCGGTGCCCACGCCGAAAGAGGCCGTGCCCACGCTCCCGCGCCACGTGGCCGACCTCGCGGTCCAGCTCATGGCCAAGGATCCGGAAGCGCGCCCGGCCTCGGCCGAGGCGGTCCTGAATGCGCTCGCCAATGTCTCCGACCAGGCGCCCGCGCCCGAACCGAACCGCCGCCTGGAGGCGCCCGGCCTGGCCAAGCTCCTCGCCAAGATGGAAGCGCTCGAGGCGAGCGACCTCCACCTCAAGGTCCAGGCGCCGCCTGTCTTTCGCATCCGCGGCGAGACGCGCGGCACGCAGGCGCCGGCGTTCAGGGAGGACCAGATCCAGGCGCTCCTCTACGAGGTGCTGAGCCCCGCGCAGATCGAACAGCTCCAGGAGCGGTCGAGCATCGACTTCTCGTTCAACCTGGAGGGGCTGGGGCGCTTCCGCATCAACGCCTTCAAGCAACGGGGCAGCCTGAGCGCGTGCGTGCGCCGCGTGAACAGCCGCATTCCCACGCTCGAAGAACTCCTCCTCCCCCCCGCGCTCAAGCACATCGCCGCGTGCAAGGACGGCATGGTCATGGCGACCGGCCCCACGGGCTCGGGCAAGACCACCACGCTCGCCGTGCTCGTAGACCTGATCAATCAGACGCGGCGGGGGCACGTGCTCACGATCGAAGATCCGATCGAGTTTTTGCACGCGGACCGGATGTCGATCGTGACCCAGCGCGAGATCGGCCTGGACACGCCCGACTTCCTGAGCGGCCTGCGCGACGGCCTGCGCCAGGACCCCGACGTGATCCTGATCGGCGAACTGCGGGACATGGAGACGGTCGAGACCGCGCTCGCCGCCAGCGAGACCGGCCACCTGGTGCTCGGCACGCTCCACGCATCCAACAGCGTGGACGCGATCACGCGCCTGCTCAACTTCTTCCCGTTCAACCGCCACCAGAACCTCCGCCAGCTGTTGGGCAACACCCTGCGCGCCATCATCGCGCAAAAACTCGTGGCCGGCGCGCAGGCCGAGCGCCCCCGCGTGGCGGCCATCGAGCTGCTCTTCGTGAACGACGTGATCCGGCAGTGCATCATGGACGACGAGGACGACCGCATCCCCAAGCAGTTCGAGGTCTTCGCGCGCCAGGGCTTCCAGTCGCTCAACATGAGCCTCTACCAGCACGTGATCAAGGGCCTCGTCCACCGCGAGATCGCCTTGCGCGAGAGCCAGCATCCCAAGGAACTGGAGGGGTACTTCGGGGCGGTGCGGTAGGGGCGCTTCCGTGTTGCGCGCCTCCCCGCGTCTTGACCTACCGAGGCCCGCAATCGCCGCGTCTTCATCGAAATCGGGATCGCGCGATGCCGCCATTCGACCCCGATTGCGATCCTGATCCCGATTTCGATCGCAGTGCCCGCTCACGCCACCGGCATAGCCGCCTCTCCGTTCCACCATGCGGCGAGGTGCCGGCCGAGCGCGCGGAAGCCGCGGAGGACCGAGGTGTCGCGCACGCCCGAGAGGCCGAGCGCGACGGCCACCGCTGCTTCGTGATGCTGGTACCGCGGCGGCAGGCGGAGGAGGGTGGTGAAGCGGCCGTCACCTGTATCGCTTTCCGACGGCGCTGTCTCGAACCGGACCACGTACGGGTTGATCAGCCCTTCGCCCGCGCTCAGGCGGTCGGGCGGTTCGGACAGCGGATAGGTCTTCCGCGGCAGCACCAGCCACGGTCGGTAGGTGAAGACGAGCGTGCCGTCCTCGGACCGGGTCAGGCTGCCGTAGCTGCGGATCGGCATGTGCTTCGCCAGGCCGTGGTTGCTGAACGCGCGCACGCGCTCGCCCACCGTCTTCAGGCGGGCGCTGCGAAGGAGCAGGATGTCCGTGGAGTAGATGAACCCGAAGACCGAGAGCCGCAACGACCAGCCCGCGATCAGCGCGCACGCGAGCGTGAGGAGCACGGACAGCACCACGGCCGCGAAGGGACTCCACTCCTTGAGCCCCCAGATCAGGGCGATCACGGCCAGGCGAAAGGACTTCAAGACCGCGTCCACCGCCGGAAACGGGCTGATCAGGATCAACACGTCGATCGTGTTGAACGCGAGCCACACGATCACGTAGACCGCGGTGCCGAGGGTCAGGCTGACGACCCAGCCGAGCACCTGGAAGAAGGTCTCCCCTGCGCCGCCGCCGGCCTCGGCCGCGTACGCGCAGGACATGGGAGAGAGCCAGTGCCAGGCGGTCTCCAGGGCCTCGCCCGCGGGCAGGCTGAAGCTGTCGGCGAACATGGCGAGCACGAGCGGCATGCTGAAGGCTGCGCCCGCCTTGCTCACCAGGTCGCCCAGCGCATCCAGCGGCTTTTTGAGAAAGGGAACGGCTTCGCAGATCGTGCCCTTGAAGACCATGAGCAGCAGGATCAGCACGAGCGGCACCCAGACCTTGGGCTGGTAGTACCACCCGAGGTCCGGCCGCTGCTTGGAGGGCGTGCGCCAGTAGACGAAGACGCTGCGCGCGGTCACGCCGAAAAGGGGATTCACCGCTTCCCCGGTGAGCGTGGCCAGCCCGGCCGAGATCTGCTCGCTACGGCTCACGTGCGCGCGGTAGTCGGCGTCCTGCGCTCCCGGGAGCACCTCGGCCGGCAGCAGGTCCTCGGCAGCTTCCTGCAGATCCTCGGCGCGCGCCTCCGCATGGGCGGGCGCGTCCTCGGCTGCAGCAACCCCGGAGGCCACGGCGGCCAGCCCTGCGGCCAGCACAACTGCCAGCATCCAGGCACGAATCCGCATGCGCTACCCCTTGACCGCCACGTTCACCAGCCGCCCCGGCACCACGATCACCTTGGCGATCTCCTTGCCCTCAGTATACGTCTTCACGGTCTCGTCGGCCAGGGCCAGGTTTTCGAGCTCCTCCTGGGAGGCGTCCGCCTTGACCTGGAGACGGCTGCGCACCTTGCCGTTCACCTGCACCGGAATCTCGACCGTCTCCTCCTTGGCGATCTCCGGATCGGCCTCGGGCCAGCCCGCGGCAAACACGCTCTCGCCGTGGCCCAGCCGCTCCCAGCACTCCTCGGCAAAATGAGGCACGATGGGCGAGAGGATGCGGACCACGGTCTCGAGCACTTCGCGGAGCACCACGGGGTTGATGGGCTTCTTGAACCCGCGCACCGTGTTCAGCAGCTCGTTGCACCGCGCGACGGCCGTGTTGAACTGGAAGCCCCCCTCGATGGCCTCGGTCACCTTCTGGATGCACTGGTGCATCTTGCGCCGCAGGTCGCGGTTCTTCTTGTTGAGCTGCGTGGGAAGCTCGGTGCCGGGCGGGGCCGCCTTGTCCAGGTTGTCGTGCACGAGCGTCCAGATGCGGTTGAGCGTGCGCCATGCGCCCTGGATGCCTTCCTCGCTCCAGATCTGCATGCGGTCGGGCGGCGCGTCGGAGAGCATGTAGAGCCGGACCGTGTCCGCACCATACGTGTTCATCATCTGGTCGGGGTCCACGATGTTGAGCTTGGACTTGCTGATCTTGGTCATCTCGGACTTCACCGCAGAGCCGCACGTGGCGCAGGCCCCGCCTTCCAGGGCGTCGCCCTTCTTGGTGCCGCCCTGGACCTGGTCTTCGGGGATCCACTTGCACCGGGCGCAGTAATAGGCGGTCTTGCAGACCATGCCCTGGCAGAAGAGGCGCGCGAACGGCTCGTCGAAATCGACCAGCCCCAGGTCGTGGAGCACCATGGTGAAGAACCGCGCATAGATGAGGTGCATGGTGGCGTGCTCGATGCCGCCGATGTACTGGTCGACCGGCATCCAGTGCCGGACCTTTTCGGGCGCGAACGCAGCCCGGTCGTTCTGCGCGTCGCAGTAGCGCAGGAAGTACCAGGACGAGTCCACGAAGGTGTCCATGGTGTCGGTCTCGCGCCGCGCAGCCCGGCCGCACTTGGGGCATATGCAGCGCACGAACGAGTCGCTACGGGCGAGCGGATTGCCCGCGCCCGCCTCGAAGACCACGTCGGTGGGAAGCGCCACGGGCAGATCGTCTTCTGGCACGGGCACAATGCCGCAGGCGTCGCAGGTGACCATGGGGATGGGCGCGCCCCAGTAGCGCTGGCGAGAAATCAGCCAGTCGCGCAGGCGGTAGTTGACCGTGCCTTCGCCCAGTCCCTGCTCCTCGAGCCACGCGATGATGTCGGCCATGGCTTCGTCGTTCCTGCGGCCGTCGAACGGGCCGGAGTCCTTCATCACGCCGGGGTCCACGTACGCCGTATCCATGGTGGCCGGGTCGAGGGTCTGGCCGTCCGGCTCGATGACTACGCGGATGGCGAGGTCGTAGGCGCGCGCGAATTCGAAGTCGCGCTGGTCGTGCGCGGGCACGGCCATGACCGCGCCCGTGCCGTAGCTCATGAGCGCGAAGTTCGCCACCCACAGGGGCACGGCCTCGCCGTTCACGGGGTTGACCACGTGGAAGCCCGTGAACACGCCGACTTTCTCGCGGTCGGCCTGCTCGCGCTCGGCCGTGCCGGCGGCGCGCATCTCGCGCACCGCCCCCAGGATCTCGTCTTCGCGCTCCGTGCCTTTGACCAGCTGTTCCACGAGCGGGTGCTCGGGCGCCAGGCTCATGAAGGTCACGCCCCACAACGTGTCGGGCCGCGTGGTAAAGATGGGCAAGGGTTCGCCCGTCTCCTGGACGGTGAAGTCTACGCGCGCGCCGCGGCTCTTGCCGATCCACTCGGCCTGCATGGCGAGCACGGCATCCGGCCACTTGCCCCGCAGCTCCTCGTGGTTGGCGAGCAGCCGCTCGGCGTATCGGCTCATGGCCAAAAACCACTGGCTCATGTCCTTCTGCGCGACCTGGGAGCCGCAGCGCTCGCACGCGCCGCTCAGCACCTGTTCGTTGGCGAGCACGGTCTGGCAGGAGTCGCACCAGTTCACGGGCGCGGTCTTCTTGACGGCCAGGCCCTGTTCGTAGAACTTGAGAAACAGCCACTGCGTCCATTTGTAGTAGTCGGGCCGGGACGTGGCGACCTCCCGCCGCCAGTCGTAGCCCCAGCCCGCGCGGTGCATCTGCTCGGTCATGCGCGCGATGTTGGCTTCGGTGAACGCGTGGGGGTGTTCGCCCGTGCGGATGGCCGCGTTCTCCGCCGGCAGGCCGAAGGAATCCCAGCCCATGGGCGAGAGCACGTTGAAGCCGCGGAGAATCTTGTAACGCACCACCACGTCGCCGATGGTGTAGTTGATGACGTGGCCCATGTGGAGCACCCCGCTGGGGTAGGGGTACATGGTGAGCACGTAGTACTTGGGCTTGTCGCTCGCTTCGTCCGCCCGGAACAGACCGGCTTCGTCCCAGCGGGCCTGCCACTTGCGCTCGATGGCGGCAAAGTCGTAGTCCGTGCGCGCGTCCGGCATGGTCTGGCTCCTCGCGTGCGTTCGCGGCCCAGCTGCAGCGGGCCCTGGTTCGCGCCCATCCTAGCCGGAAGCCTCCCCGGGCGCAAGCGGGAGAATCGGGCCTGGTTCAGATTGGGATAACACGCGCTGGGCGCGGTTTGTAGCACAGGCACTCTTGCCTGTGCAACGCCGGACGTGCTCCGC
>CAZBZG010000224.1:0-7899 GCA_964496245.1 uncultured Planctomycetaceae bacterium
TGCTCGACTACTTCGGCCAGTCGCCGATCATCGTGCGGTCGAGCAGCCTGCTGGAGGATGCGTTCGGCAACGCCTTTGCCGGCAAGTACGACAGCGTCTTCTGCGCCAACCAGGGATCGCCCGAGAAGCGCATGCAGGACTTCCTGTCCGCCGTGCGCACGGTCTACGCCAGCACCATGCGCGAGGAGGCCCTCCGGTACCGGGCCATGCGCGGTCTGCTGACGGCGGACGAACAGATGGGCCTTCTGATCCAGCGCGTCTCCGGGGCGGCCTACGACTCCCAGTTCTTCCCGCAGGCGGCGGGTGTGGGGCTCTCCTTCAATCCGTACGCCTGGGACAAACACATTGATCCGCATGCCGGGGTGGCACGCATCGTCTTCGGCCTGGGGACGCGCGCCGTCGATCTCTTGGAAGACGACTACACGCGGGTGGTGGCCTTGAACGCTCCCGACCGCCGGCCGGAAACGGATGGGGACGCGGTACGCGAGTATTCGCAGCACAAAGTCGACATCCTGGACCTGGAGGCCAACCAGGAAATCTCTCGTCCCTTCGAGGAGGTGGCGCGGGACATCGAAGGCGTGCCGCTGGAGATGTTCGCCACGCGGGATGCGGAGATGGAACGCCGCGCGGCCGAAGCCAACATCAAGGGCGTGTTTCCCTGGGTGCTGACCTTTGATCGACTTTTGACCGAGACCCCGTTCGTGGGGGACATGCGGGAGATGCTCCATACGCTGCAAGACGTCTACCGCGTGCCCGTGGACGTGGAATATACGCTGAATTTCTTCGAAGCGGGACAGTACAAGATCAACCTGTTGCAGTGTCGGCCGCTGCAGGTCAAGGGGTTGGGCACGCGCACGGCGGCGCCGGACGAGATCGCGCCTGAGGACCTGATCCTTCGGAGTCGGGGTCCGATCATCGGTCAGAGCCGGGTCCTGACCGTCGAACGCATCGTCTACGTGGTCCCGTCCCGATACGGCGACTTGGCGACCTACGATCGGCACGCCGTGGCCCGGACGCTGGGGCGCCTGGCGCAGGCCGAGGAGGCGTCCAATCGGGTGACGCTCATGCTGGGCCCCGGCCGATGGGGGACCTCGACGCCGGCCCTGGGGGTGCCCGTCAGCTTCACCGAGATCCACACGGCCGAGGCCATCTGCGAGATCGTGGCCATGCGGGACGACCTGATCCCGGACGTCAGTCTGGGAACGCATTTCTTCAACGAACTGGTGGAGCTGGACATCCTCTACCTCGTTCTCTTCCCCGAACGGGAGGGCTTCCAGCTGAACGGCGCGTTCCTGGAACGCCAGCCGAACCGTCTGCTGGATCTCCTGCCCGAAGAAGAGGAGTGGAAGGACGTGATCCGCGTGATCGACTGGTCTCAGGAGATGGGCGGCCGCCTGGTGCTCAACGCCGACACGGTCCGTCAGGAGGTCGTGTGCTACCGGGAACGGGCCGGGTCCTGAAGCGGGCGCCGCCGTCCGTTACTGGGATCCCCGGAGGTGCATGGCGCGGATGATCTTCTCGAGCGCGATGCCGTAGGCGGCCTGCCGCAACGAGATCTTCCGTTCGGTTGCCTCTGCCCTCACGCGTGCGTAGGCCTCGGTGATCTTCTTGTGTAGTCGCTCGTTGACGTCGGCCTCTTCCCAGTAGAAGCCCTCCCGGTTCTGGACCCACTCGTAGTAGCTGACGATGACGCCGCCGGCATTCGCCAGGATGTCGGGCACGACGTGGATGTCCCGGGATGCCAGCACGGAATCGGCTGCCAGCATGGTCGGGCCGTTGGCCCCTTCGACGATCAGGCGGGCCTGAATCCTCTCGGCGTTGTGCGGGTTGATCACGGATTCGATGGCGCACGGCATCAGCACGTCGCACGCGCACGTGATCACGTCCTCGAGCGGCTCGCCGGCGGGAAAGCGGGCCACCGTGCGGTTGACGAGGGCATGCTCGACCAATGCGGGGATATCGAGACCGTCCGCGTTGTAGATGCCGCCGCGCGCATCGCCCACCCCGACGACGCGGAGCCCCTTGCGGTGGCAGGCCAGAGCCGCGTGGCTCCCGACATTGCCGAATCCCTGGATGGCGACCGTCGGATTCTCAAGGTCGAGGTCGCGCATGGCCTCGAACATGGTGAAGGCCACACCCGTGCCGGTGGCGGCTCTCCGGCCGCGGGAGCCGCCGAGGTCCACCGGTTTCCCGGTCACGCAGCCGCTGGCGTTCTCGCGATGCTTGCGGTACTCGTCGTAGATCCAGGCCATCTCCCGTTCGGAAGTGCCGATGTCCGGGGCGGGGATGTCGTTGGAGGGGCCGATGTCGTTCACCAGGCGGTGCGTGTACTTCCGTACGAGCCGTTCGAGTTCGTGCACGGACAGATCGCGGGGAGAGACGCAGACCCCGCCCTTGGCGCCGCCGAAGGGGATGCCCACAAGCGCCGTCTTCAGGGTCATCCAGATGGCCAGGGCCTGCACCTCTTCCAGCTGCACGGACGGATGGAAGCGCACTCCGCCCTTGTAGCAGCCGAGCACGTCGCTGTGCTGGATGCGGTAGCAGCTGTAGGAGTCGATGGCGCCGTCGTCGCGTTTCAGCGAAGCCCGGAATCGGATGATCTTGTCCGGCACGAGAAAGCGCGAGATCATGTTCTGACGGGGGTACTGCTTGTCGATGTCGAGCAGTTCCCCCACGCTCGTCACGAGCGCGTTCACGTCTTCGAGTGGTCCAGCCATGCCCCTCTCCTGTGCGCGTTCCGGTCGTCCTGTCGCAGGGCGGTGATCGGCTCCCGTACGGTCACCTCGTGTCCGGCGCGGCGGCCTGCGCATCGAGGTCGGCGAAGAAGGAGACCGGCGGCAGGTCGGCCATGGTCCGCAGGCCTGGCGCCGCCGTGCGAATCTGTCCGATGGCGTTGAGCGTGATGGCGCAGGTCGCCGTGTCGCCATGGATGCCGCCGGGGATGACGGAGCGGAACGACGGCACGCCGTTGATGGACACGCTGTCGTGCGGGTCGGGTTCTCCCACGGCGGCGCGAAAGACGAGGCGGATGCACTCGCGGCCTGCGCACATGGCCGTACCGACCTGCTCGACACCCGCGGCCTGGCCGGGTGCGATCGCCAACGCGTCGGTTTCGATGCGCTGCTGGGCCACGACCGGCGTGATCACGTCGCTCGTGCTCTCGAGGGGCCAGCCCATGCGGTGCGCGATCATCTGCATGGATTCGGTCAGTCCGACGTGCCGGAGCGTGCCCTCATGCTTCCGGCGTTCGAAGGCCGCGAGGTCCAGGCCCGCGCCGATCTTCTTCTGGAAAGGTCCCCGTCGCGTGGCCGCGTTCTGGATGCGCTCGACCTCGATCCGATCCACGCGCTGGCAGACCGCAGTCAGGCAGATGGGCAGGAGATCCATGAGAAAGCCGGGGTTCACCCCCGTGCCGAGCACGGCCACGCCGTGGGCGCGGGCGGCTCGGTCGATGGCGCCGGCGGTTTCGGGGGCTGCGTCCCACGGGTAGGAGAGTTCTTCGCAGGTCGAAACCACGGGAAGTCCCTGCGCGACGACCGCTTTGATCTGCGGGGCGACCGACCGGATGCTCGAAACCGTGGTCAGCAGGACCACCTGGGGTTCGCACGTCTTGAGCGCTTCGGTCAGCGTGTCCGCAACGGGCACGCCCAGCGGCGGGCCGCCGGCGAGCGTGCCCGCATCCGTTCCGATCTTGCCGGGGTCGATATCCACCGCTCCTACGAGCCGGAGTCCCGGCCGCTCCCGCAGGAACTGGGTGATCCTCTGGCCTAGCGGGCCCATGCCGATCTGGAGAACTGGGATCGCATGCATGTCTCGTTCCTCCTCCATCCGATTTACAGGCGGCCCGCGCGATACTGCGGTCGGCTGAACCGGGGCCCCGGCAGCCGAAGGCGGCCCGGGGCGTCGGTTGCGGACGATCCTACCGCCGGGCCGAGATCGTGACAAGGGGCAATCCTCCGCCCAACGCGCAGGGGCAATTCGCAAAAAACACTTGCGCTGTTCAGGCCGGGGGAATATGCTTGTATCTTGAACCGGGAGAAGCTGTTAACGGCTCCACGTGAGAACATCCGGCGTGACGGGCCGGTGTCGGTTTTCGGAACGGGCCGTGCCCTGGTGCCTTGGGGCTGCCCGTGCGGCCGCGGCTCCCTTCTGAGATGGCTGGCGAGACGCGGAACAGCTGCGGCATCGATAGGTGGTGTCCAACGGGCGAAGGAGAGTCCAGATGATGCGCAGGGTGGGGCCATTACTCATCGGGTTGGCGTGGTGTGCGTCCGCCTTGGGGGCTGCTCAAGACGACCTGGAGGTTCCTCCAAACGCACCGGTCGTCTGGTGCACGCGGTTCAGCATCGAGTACACGGTGCGCGACATCGGCTCGAGCGGCCCCACGAAGGTCGAGTTCTACATGACGACCGACATGGGCCGTACGTGGAAGCTGTACGGGGAGGACCCGGACGCGCGCAGCCCCATGATGATCAAGGTGCCGGGTGAAGGCGTCTACGGCTTCATGAGCGTGGGCACCGATCACGTGGGCAACCGCGAACGCCCGCCCGCCCGAGACACCCGGCCGGAGATGGTGGTCGTGGTCGACCGCACGCCGCCCGCAGCCAAATGGATCAAGCCCGACAAGACCGCTCTCCTGCAGCCGGGGGGCATCACGTTCGCCTGGGAGACCCAGGACAAGCATCCGGCCGCCCGCCCCGTTTCGATCGAGTATTCGTCCGACGCTGGCAGGACCTGGTTGCCGCTCAAGGACCGCTTGCACGGCTCGGGCGAGACGACCCTGCCCGCGCCCACGGTGCGGGGGGCCAAGCTCTCCTTCCGGCTGGTGGCCCGGGACCGGGCGGGCAACCGTCGGATCCGCACCTGTCCCCATCAGGTGCTCATGGACAAGACCGCCCCCACCGTGGCCGTCACCGGCCCGGCGATCTCGGGCAAGCTGGCCGTGGACATCGACTATGCGGCCCAGGACAACCCGGGCGGGACCGGGATCGAGAAGGTCCGGCTCTTCTACACCGTGGACAGCGGAGAACAGTGGCACGAGTACGGGCTGGATGACGATGCGGAGAGCCCGATGCGGTTCGACAGCCCCGTGGCCGGCGCGGTGGGCGTCATGCTGGTCGCGACCGACAAGGCGGGCAACACCAGCAGGGTGCCCAAGGCCGGCGATCCGCCGCCCTTTGCCATCGTGTTCGACAACGAGCCGCCGCAGGTCTCCTTCTCGCCGCGTCTGCCCGGAGGCAAGAACACCCTGCGCGGGGGGCAGGTCGAGGTCATCCGGTGGCAGGCGACCGATGCGAACATCGAGGAGAAATCAGCGGTCCTGTACTACTCCCCCGACGGGGGCAAGAAGTGGGAGCGCATCGCCGAGAATCTGCCGGTGAACGGACCCTACCGGTGGAAGGTGCCGCGGGACGAGGCCAACGGGTGCCTTCTCAAGGTCTCGGTGGCCGACAGCCTCGGCAACCGGGGCGAAGCGCAGTCGCTCGCGTTCAAGATCGACAGCGTGCCGCCCGAGGTCGTGTTCGAGCGGATCGAAGAACGGCGCGAGGCCGACGAGGGCCCGGTCGAGGCCGTGGACGAGGATGGCAGCGAAACCGAGGAGCCGCGTGGACCGAAGATTTCGAAGGATCGACCCGGCGACGTTTTCCCGCGCGACGATGCCTCCACAGCAGAGGAGGGCGGCGCAGCGGTCTGGCCGGCTGCCGAGGAGTTGCCTCAGCCCGACGCGGAAGAGGGGGCTGTCGGCAGGATCGAGGTGCCGCGCCTGCCGGACGAGCGTCCTGAGGAAGGGGCCAAGGAGACCCCCGCACCGCCGTCTTTGCCCAAGTCCGAGGACAGGAGAGAGATCGACCAGACCTGGCTCGACGAGGGCACGCCCAAGCCTTCCGAGCAGCCCCGCAAGGGGTTGTTTCCCGTGCCACCCCCGCCGGACGAGGGCGAGACCGAGCCGCCGGCCGAGGAGCCTGCACCACGGAAGGACCCCGCCAAGGAGCCTGCCAAGGCGCCCGCCAAGGAACCGACTGAAGAGCCTTTGGCCAGGGTTCCGGAAACCACGCCCGAGCCCGCCCCCGCGCCGGTGGAGACCGGTGACGTGCGCCAGCGCGCCGCGGCGCTGGTCGAGCGGGCCGAGGATCATTTCCGGAACGGCCGGTCCCGGGAGGCCCTGCGGAGTTGCCGCCAGGCCATTCGCCTCGATCCGGCCAACGACGGCGCGCGAGGCTTGCTGGCGAAGATCCTGTTCGCCGAGGGCGAGTTCCCGGCTGCCGCGGCCGAAGCGCGCGAAGCCGTTCGTCTCAACCCGGATCAGGCCGACTACTGGATCACGCTGGGGAACGCCTGCGACCGGGAGGCCCGGGCGGTTGGCGCTCAGTACAAACGCCGCGCGCAGGCGGAGCCTTCGGACCCGCAGGCGATCACCCTGCGGGAGCGACGGGATGCTCTGATCGCCGAGGCCTGCAAGGCCTTTCATCGCGTGACCCGGCTCGAGCCCGACGAGAAGCGGGGGTACGACCGGCTCGGGGCCGCGCTCTACTTCCAGGCGCTGGCCGAGGATTTCGAACGGCTGGCCCTGAAGCGGGGCAGCGATGCAAAGCGCGCTGAGTACTACCGGCAGGCTATCCAGGCCTTCCAGCAGAGCTACAACGTCGGCCATGCCACGTACCGGGAGGCCTTCCACCTGGGCGTAAGCCACTATCGGCTCAACGAGCTCGACAAGGCCAAGACGTACCTGGAGCGTGCGGTGGAGGAGGCCCGGCAGGTGGTGCCCAAGGAAGCCTTCTGGTATCTCGCCGAGATCCACGAGAAGCAGGGCCGGTTCGAGGATGCTCTGCGGTACTGGGAGAAGACCATCGAAACCTACGAGGCCGGCCCCTACCGGACCAAGGCCCAGGAGCGGGCCAACGAACTCCGCCGGCGGCTGGGCGAATAGGGGCGACCGCTCCGCGCCCCGTCCCGCTTCCGGGGAGGCAGGCAGGAGGCCATGGCCCGGCCGGTTCGTCTCGCGCATCTCTCCGATCCCCACCTCGCGCGGCCGCTTCCGTGGGCGGCGGCCAACCCGAAGCGCATCCTGGGGCGCCTCAACTGGCTGCTGCGCCGGTCCCGCTGCCACCAGCCCGCGCGGTTCGCGCGGGCTGTCGACGTTTTGCTTGCGGCGGCTCCGGACGTGGTGCTGGTGACCGGCGACTTGGGACAGACCGGCTTGGCCGAGGAGATCGACGAGGCGCGCAAGCAGCTGGAGCGCTTTTCGGCGCAGGGCGTCCCCGTGCTGCTCGTGAGCGGAAACCATGAGCATTACGGCCGGGACAGCGCTTCGCACGAAGCCTTTGCGCGGGCCCGGGAGGCCCTGCGGCTGGAGCGCCGGCCGGATGCCTGCGGGATCGTGCGCCTCGGCGGTATCGAGATCGTATTGCTCGACCAGGGTCGGCCCACCTCCGTCTTCGAGGCGTGGGGCGAAGTATCCGACGACGTTCGGCGATGCCTGTCCGAGCGCTTCGCGACCGATTCGCGGCCAGAGGCGGGGCGGGTTGCCGCGGGCCACTATCCTTTCGGCCTGCCCTCCGGGCGTCCGATTCCCCGCCCCTACGCGCTGCGGGGCGCGGACGAGCTGCGGGCGCTTCTGCAGAAGGGCGGTGTGCGAGCCTATTTCTGCGGACACCTCCACCAGGCCTTCACGCGCCAGCTTTTCGCCGGCTGCACGCAGTACTGCGCGGGATCGGTGACTGCCGCCGGTCGGCCGCGCTGCTTCGCCTGCGGGCCTGACGGGGTCGAAGAGCTGGCGTTGCCGGCCGCGGCCCCATGAATCCGGGAGGGACGGCCCGCGGCCGACGGCACCTGCTTTCGTATTTGGCCTGGTTCAGATTCGGGTAACACATGAAGGGTGCAGTTTGTAGCACAGGCACT
>CAZBZG010000225.1:0-7896 GCA_964496245.1 uncultured Planctomycetaceae bacterium
GTCCTCCGTGAAGTTGGTGAAGTACTTGAACCGGTCGCCCAGCAGGGCGAACGTGGGGCTGCCGAACATGCCCTCGCGGCCGTCCAGAAAGCGGTAGGGAATGGGCCGTCCGCGCTCGGTCGTCTCCCCGCGCAGGAGCGGGAGCAGGTTCACCCCGTCCAGGACCCGGCCCGTGGGGAGCGGGGTGTTCACGCCGGCGAGGATCGTGGGCAGATAATCGAGCGTGCTGCAGGGCGCGGTCACGACCGCTCCCGGCTGCACGGCAGCGGGCCACTGCACCAGGGCGGGCACCATGACGCCGCCGTTGAAGAGGCTGCGCTTGCGGCCGCGCAGGCCGCCGGTGGACCCGCGGTTGCGGTCGGTCAGCCCGTCCCGGCCCTCGGGGCCGTTGTCCGAGCAGAACCAGTGGCACGTATGTTCGGCCACGCCCAGGCGCGCCAGCTCGACGTTGAGCCGGCCCACCTGCTCGTCCATGGCGGTCACGCAGCCATAGTAGTGCTGCTCGCCCTCGGAGTAGGCTGCATACATGGCGCGGTAGTCGGGGCCGGCCACCACGGGCGTATGGGGCGTATGGAACCAGACGACCGCGAAGAAGGGCTTGCCCTGCTGCACGGCGTCGCGGATGAAGGGAAGCACGCGGTCCATGATCACGCGCGCATCGTCGCCCGCGAGATCGTCCGTGACGCGCCGTCCCGTAGCGTCCCGGTAGTACGTATTGAACGGCTCGCCCGGCGCGGACCTGCAGGAGGGCTCCCCCTCGGGCGTGACCATGGGATCCCAGGTGGGCACGCGCGCCTCCGTGGAGAAGCAGGTGTCGAAGCCGTGCTCCCAGGGCGGGGAGTAATGTTCGGGGTGATCGGGTCCGCCGCGGTTGCTCTCGGGTTCGGTGGTGGTGAGCGTGCCGAGGTGCCACTTGCCGAAGTGGCCGGTGGCGTAGCCGCGGTCCTTGAGCAGGCGGCCGAGACTCCATTCCTGCCGGGGCAGGCAGCCCTGGTTGGCGTGCGTGACCCCGTAACGGAAGTAGTGCCGGCCGGTGAGGCAGGTGCCGCGGGTGGGCGAGCAGACCGGTCCGCCCGCGCAGAACCGCGTGAACCGCGCACCCGCCGCAGCCATGGCGTCCAGGTGCGGCGTGCGAAGCACGGGATGGCCGGCGAATCCGGTATCGCCGTAACCGAGGTCGTCGCACATGGTCAGGATGATGTTGGGGGGCATGCGGGATCCTTTGAACGGGGGCCTATTGCTTGATCTTCCACGTCGACGCATCGCCGGCTGTGAACGAAACGGGCGGGTCGAAGGTTCGTTCGCCCAGGCCCGTGAGCACGAGCCGGCGGAGCGTGAGCGTGCCGCCGTGCACGGTGAGCGCGACCGTGGTCTGCTTCTTCGCAGGGCGGATGCGGCACGTGCCCCAGGCGTCGCCCGTGGACCAGAAGTGGCGGCCGCGCTTGGCGGCAAAGGTCATGCACCCGTCCACGGCCGAGAAATGGAAGCCCGAGAGCGCGAGCACCGCGCCCCAGCTCGCCATGGCGCGGGCGTAGTGGTGGCCGCACTCGGCCTCGTCGAACGGGTTGCGCTTGGCGCCCTCGTACCGGGCGCGCACGTCCTGGATGCAGCGGAGTCCCTCCTCCTCCATGCCTTCGTAGAGCATGCCGAGGGCGGCCGTGTATTCGAAGCCGGTCATGACCTCGGTGAAGTAGGGGAAGGGGTTGGCCGGCCGCTCGCCCGGGTAGCTCGCCATGAGCAGCGCGGTCTCGTCGCCCAGCACGTAGGAGCGCATGCAGTTGAAGTGGCTGAAGAAGTCGGTGCGCCGGTTGTGCCTGGCGATGGCCTTCAGGGTCTTGCGGATGTGCTTGGGCTTGTGCAGGTCGCCCAGGCCGCAGACGCGGGCGAGCATCTGCCCCACGAGCTGATCCACGAGGCACCCCTTGCCGAGCTGGAACGCGGGATTCGTCACGTCCTTGCCGCCCATGCCCACGCGCAGGGCGGGGGCGACGTCGGCCTCGGAGCGAGGCGGGCGGATCTCGTGTTCGTAGTAGTCGCCGTTGAAGAGGTGCGCGTCCATCCAGGCGCTGCCCTTGTCGAAGAGCGCGCGGCAGGTCTCTGCGAAGTCGGTCTCGTCCAGGAACCGCGCCATCTCCTCGGCCGCGCGCAGAGCGGCCAGATACCAGCCCTGCATCTGCGGATTGGGTCCGTAGTACTCCACGTCCATGGTGTTGTGCTGGCAGCCCTCCATGACGCCGTCTTGGTCACCGTCCCAGCCGCCGTCGATCCAGCAGAATGCGAGTGCGCGCCGCGCGTGCGGCCAGAGCCGGCGGAGGAAGGCCTCGTCTCCTGAGAGCTGCCACTCGCGGAAGAGCTTGACGATGCAGCCCAGTTGCCCGTCGGCCGCAGCCTTGCCGTGGTTTTGCGCGCGCGCCAGGGGCAGATGCACGCGAAAGCTCATGCAGCCTGCGGCGTCCGTGGCGTGGGCGAACTCCACCTCCCGCATGGTCCGGGCCAGTTCGCCGAAGAGGAAGGGCGTGGCCTGGTCGTAGTTCCAGACGTGGGTGCACGAGCCCAGGCAGCAGCCCCGGTGGTCGCAGCAGCCCTCCCACCCGTAGAGCCGGCCGTCGGGCGTGCGGAAGCAGGTCTGGCTGCGGAGCGTGCTCAAGTTGTAGAGCGCGGCTTCCTTGACTTCCGCGGGTAGATCGGTCTTGCCAAACGTATCCACAAAGGCGAGCGTCCGGTCTTCCAGATCGTCCAGCCGGCCGGCCACGTCTTCGGCCACAGCCCATGCGTCCGGGTGGCGGGTCGTGTAGTGGTTGCCGATGTTGTCTTCGTCCGCGTAGACGCCCGCCTCGGACGGCTTGGACTTGGGCGTCCAGGTGACGCGGTTGGGGAAGTGCCACGCGAGCAGGAAGGGGATCTCGCGTCGGCCCTTGGCCGGCACCCGTACCCGCACGGCCAGGGATGCGATGGGCGTGTCCTCGCCGTGGGGCTCCCGCTCGTCCAACTTGCCGTCTGCGCTGAAGTCGTCCCAGAAGTCGAGCAGGGTTCCGCCCCACCCGGATTCGGCCCAGGCCACGCGGTGGCTGAGGGTCTTGCGGGCCGTGGTGGTGAGCGCGATCGTGCCCCAGGCCTGATGCTTGGGGGCCACTCCGTCGCTGGAGAGGAAGAGCCCGCGCACGGCGTTGCCTTCCCGGAAGGCGTTTCGGTTCCGCTTGCTCCCCACGGTCTGGGGATTCCCGCCCCAGCCGCAGACCGTGACCGAGCCGTCGTTCCCGATGAAGTTGGGGAGCGTCCCGCAGACCGAAGCGGTTACGGCGCGATTGGTTCGGTTCTGGAGCACGAACCGCAGGACGGCCACGGGAAGCTCGCTCGCTTCGACGTCGCACGGCACCATCGGATTGAAGGCTTGAAGGGTGACCGAAAGCGGCACGTCCTTGTCCTTGAGATGCACCTGGCCGAAAGGATAAGCGGCCGCGAAGCAGCAGTCGTGGAAGCGGGGCAGGCCGTGGTTCGGGGCGATGCTGCCGCTTGCGCCTTCGTACAGGGAAAGCGGAAGGGGGCCTTCGAGTGCGCGGGTGATGGCCTTGCGGCCGGCCGGTTTGGCATAGAGCGCGAAGAACGGGCAGACGTTCCGGCTGGCAGAGGGCACAAAGCCCTTGGCCGGCTGGTTCATGAGCTCCCAGTCCTGCAGGTCGCCCCGTCCGCCCAGGGAGACCGTGCCCGTGCCGATGCCGCCGAGGGGCAGGGCCACACGGGCGAGGTGATCGCGGTCGTAGGTGGTGAGCACGGGCCACTTCTTCCGGGTGCGTTTGGGCATGAGCGGCTCCTCTGTCAGTGCGCGGGGTGCAGCACCAGAAGAGCCTAGCCGTGTGCCAGGCCGGCGCAAGGGGAAAAGCCTGCGGCGGCAAGCACGCGGGCACGCGCGATGTGCGCGTGCCCGCAAAGGATTCAGGGACCTCGCCTCACACGGCTTCGAGCGTGGAGGGCGGCTTGGGCGTGATGTTGTAGGTCACGCTCACCACGCCGGGGACGTCGCGCACAATGGCCCGGGCCAGTTTCTCCAGGGTCGGGAACGCGATCTCCGTGGGCGTGGCCGTGCGCGCGTCCACGCTCTCCCAGCAGCGCACCTCGATCTGCTGGCCGAACTCGCGCTTGTCGTCGCGCATGCCGGTTACGCGGTCCTCGTGCAGGATCGCCATGTACTGGAAGGCGCCGGTGTCCTTGAGGAGCTGCTCGACGATGGACGTGGCCTTGCGCACCGTCTCGATCCGTTCGGGCGTGACCGCCCCGATCACGCGCGCCGACAGGGCCGGACCGGGGAAGGGGATGCGCTGGTACATCTCGGCCGGCAGCCCCAGGGCTTCGCCCACCTTGCGCACGCCGTCCTTGCGCAGCTGGATGAGGGGCTCGAGGATCTGGTAGCCGAAGGCCTCTTGCGGGTCGATGCCGAGTTGCTCGAAGACGTTGTGCTGGCGCTTGATGCCGGCCACGGTCTCGTCGATGTCGGTGAGAATGGTGCCCTGGAGGAGGAACTTGGCCCCGCTCTCCTTGACGAGGCGGCCGAAGATATCGCGGTAGAAGGTTTGCGTGATGGCTTCGCGCTTCTCTTCCGGATCGTCCACGCCCTTGAGCGCCGCGAAGAACTCGTCCCGCGCATCCACGATCTCGACGTCCACGCCGAGCTTCTGGAAGACTTCGGCCACCCGCTGGGGTTCGCCCTCGCGCATGATGCCGTTTTCGACAAAGACCGTCTTGAGCCGATCGACGAGTGCGCGGTGGCCGAGCAGGGTCACGGTCGACGAATCCACGCCTCCGGAGAGCGCGTTGATGGCCGTGCCCTCGCCAACGGCCGACCGGATCTCCGCGACCTTCTCCTCGATGAACGTGTCGGTGCTCAGTTCCTGTGCCGTGATCTCGCTCGTCATGGGCTGATCTCCCTCCTCTCGGGTGGCCGCACGAAAGACGGCACCGGTTGCGTCGCCGGCGCGCGGCAACGAACGCTGCGGTTGCCCTGCATGCTGCCGAAAGCTTCCTTTATGCCGCTCACCCGCGCCGTGTCAAGGGCATTTCGGAGGTGCCGGTTTGCCGCACGCGCACGGCAGAATCGGAGGGACGCGCTCCTGCGCGTGCGCATCGGTCGAGGGTGCGGCGCGATGCCGGGCGGCCACGAGGGGGGGCGCCCTCAGGCTCTTGACGGGTGGGCGCCGAGGTTCTACTGTAGGTGCTCCGGCCGTGTGAGCCGCAGAACGGATGCCGGATGCTGGCGCGCGCAGCCGCGCCACGGAGTGACCGCATGGCACAGACGCTGGGCGCTTTGGCGCTTCTCGTGCTGACCGGGTACGCGGCCAGGCGGAGCGGCCTGGTGGGCGCGGCCGGCACGCCCGTGCTGGCTGCGTTCGTCTACGTTCTCGCCCTGCCGGCGCTCTTCTTTGCCAAGTTCGCGGACATGGCATTCGCAGCCGGGGACAGGCGGATCCTCGTCTTCTCGGTGGCCGCCGTAGCGCTCCTGCTGGGGCTGTTCGCCTGCCTGTACGGCCTGGGGTGGATCGAGCGCAAACGCTTTCTGCTCGCCAGCCTGTCCGTGGTCTTTGGCAGCAACGCCTTCTTCGGGCTCGCGTTCTTCCAGGGGCTCTATCCGCCGGAGCGGATGCGCAATCCCGTGCTCGCAGCCTTTGTCCTGGGCGTCTGCGGGGTGCTCGGCAGCAAGCTGCTCCTGGAAGCGGCTACGGGAACGGGCGACCGGCTCGGGCCGTTCAAGCGCCTGCTCAAGAGCCCGATCGTGATCGGCATCGGCCTGGGCGCGCTCTGCAGAGCGACCGACGTGCGGCCGGCGCTCCTGGTACAGACGGCAGGACAGCTCGGCGCCTGCGGGCCGGTCGTGGCCATGGTGGTGCTGGGCATGTTCGTGCACGACCGCCTC
The DNA here is from genome assembly GCA_964496245.1 of uncultured Planctomycetaceae bacterium. Classification (GTDB taxonomy): domain Bacteria; phylum Planctomycetota; class SZUA-567; order SZUA-567; family SZUA-567; genus CAZBZG01. Next base: position 5,906 of record CAZBZG010000225.1, read on the forward strand.
TCGGTCGATGCGCTCAGGCGCGCGTTGCCGTACGCCCTGCTGCGGGCCGTCACGCTCCCTCTCGCTGGCGCCGGGGTCCTCCTCCTGATGCCGCCGGGCACCGCAGGAGAGATGGAGTTCCTCTTTCTGCAGACCGGCGTGCCGGCGGCGATTTCGCTCGCCGTCTTTGCCGAGCGCTACGATGTCTGTGTCTCCGAGCTGACGGGCGTGGTCATTCTCACGTCCGCCTTCAGTTTTCCGCTCCTGGTCCTGCTCCGTGGCTTGGTGGAGGGGGTGGCGGGGCTGGTGTTCTGAGAGGGCGGCCAACGGGTGGGGCGGCCGGGTGGGCCGCTTGCACTTCCCAGAAGACGCAGACGTCGTTGTAGATGGTGCGGTCCGCGGGATTCTGGGCCTGGTTCAGATTCGGGCAACACATGAAGGGTGCAGTTTGTAGCACAGGCACGCCTGCCTGTGGAACGCCTCACGGATTCGGCCCCAGGCAGGAGTGCCTGGGCTACAAACCGCCTCGTAGCGCGCGTGTCACCGAACCCGGCGGATTTCTGAACCAGGCCGGATTCTGATCGCAGTCCGCATCGAACGGGGGGAAGACGCCCTGTCTCGGCTGTTCCGCGATTCCATTCGCACTTGACGAATCCCAACGTTTCTGGCAGAATAGGCGCATCATGAACGTTGTCCGCAAACAGGCTCCTTTTCGCCACCTGGTGCTCGGCGGCGCGGTTACTCCCCCCTGACAAATTGGTGGTGACAACCGTCAATCCGGGCGGTATGACTCCTCGCGGAGTAGCCGCCGAGATGGCACACGTATTCCATCGCGGACCCTAAGGCTATCGGAAAGGTCGGTGGCACTGCGCGCAATCAGTTGTCGGACACGGAAACGGCAATGCGACAGGAGGTGAACGTTTGACACAGGGCAACATTCGACAGGAAGCCGCCAGGCGGCGCACCTTCGCCATCGTTTCCCATCCCGATGCCGGCAAGACCACGCTGACAGAGAAGTTCCTTCTCTACGGCGGCGCTCTGGCGCTGGCAGGCACGGTGACCGCGCGCAAAAACCAGCGCGCGACCACCTCCGACTGGATGGAACTGGAGAAAAAGCGGGGCATCTCTGTCAGTTCGACGGTACTGCAATTCGACTATCAGGGCTGCCGGGTCAACTTGCTCGACACGCCCGGCCACAAGGATTTCTCGGAGGACACCTACAGGGTTTTGACCGCGGTGGACGCGGCGGTGATGGTGATCGACGCGGGCAAGGGCATCGAGAACCAGACCCGCAAGCTCTTCGAGGTCTGCCGCCACCGGGGCGTGCCGATCTTCACCTTCATGAACAAGCTGGACCGCCCGACGCGGGAGCCGTTGGAGCTGGTGGACGAGTTGGAGAGCGTGCTCGGCATTGCAGCCTATCCCATGAACTGGCCGCTGGGAACGGGCATCGACTTCAAGGGCGTTTGGGACCGGAGAACGCGGATGGCCCACCTTTTCGAGCGGACTCCGGGCGGGGCGTATCGCGCGCCCGTCTCGATCACCGATCTGTCCGATGCCGTTGTTCGCAGCCGATTGAGCGAGCGCGCCTATGCGATGGTCAGCGAGGAAGTGGAGATGCTGGACGGGGCCGGCGCGGAGTTCTGCCCGAACGAGGTGCTGGCGGGCAAGACCACGCCGGTCTACTTCGGCAGCGCGATCAACAACTTCGGCGTGCAACTCCTGCTCGACGGATTTCTGAAGCACTCCTCCGCGCCCGCCCCGCGCCACGGCGGGGCGTTCATGGTCGAACCGACCCACTCCGCGTTCAGCGGATTCGTCTTCAAGATCCAGTCGAACATGAATCCGCGCCACCGCGACCAGATCGCATTTGTCCGGGTCGTGTCGGGGAAGTTCCGGCGGGACATGACGGCGACGCTCGCGCGAACAGGCGAAAAGATGCGCCTCTCCAATGCCGCCAAACTGTTCGGCACCGAGCGCGAGACGGTCGAGGAGGCGTATCCCGGCGACGT
>CAZBZG010000226.1:0-6304 GCA_964496245.1 uncultured Planctomycetaceae bacterium
TCATCCGACAACTCGGTGAACTGCAGGTAACACCGGACTACCTGATCCTGACCCATCCCCACGCCGACCATATTACCGGCTTGCCGGGCCTGAAGGATGCGTTTCCGGAAGCGGTTGCTTCTGCCTCTCATGCTGTGTACAGGGTGGCTCGTGTGGGGCCCGGTCGGTGAGGCCGGGGAAGGGCGCGACCAGGAGCTCGCGCGCAGCCTCTTCGACATGGTCAAGCCGATGCTCGCCGAGGGCAAGCAGAAGGATGCGCTGCCCTACCTCGAGCGCTCCCTCGGTAGCGATCCGCAGTTCTACCCGGCGGCTTTGGCCGCGGCCCGGGCCCATGAGGCGCTTGGGGAGAAGGAGAAGGCATCGGCCTTCTACCGGAAGGTCAAGGAGATCCTCCAGGGTCGCGCCAAGCGCACCCCCGAGGAGGACGAGCTCCTGATCGAAGTCACGCAGAAGCTTCTCGAAGCCGAGGGCGCCATGGGAGAGCTCCAGACGTGCACGTTCGACGCCCGCCGGCGTCTGCTCACCTGGAGCCGGACCCTGGAGTCGAAGGACCGGCCGTACAGCGCCTTGCGGGTCGCGGCGACCCTCCTGACGGTCGCCCCCGGAGACGAACTGGCCGCCAAGCTCGCGGAGCGGCTCGAGCAACAGGTGGGCCCCGTCCTGGCGGCAACGGCCGAGGACCGGCTGGGCTGGCGGCACTTGTACAAGGACGGGAACCTCGACGGATGGGACGTGTACTCGGGCCAATGGGAAACGACGCCCACCACCATCCGTATGGCCCGGAGCGGCTCCTTCTACCTCTTCGCCGACCGCGCACCGTTTCGCGACTTCGTCTTCCAAGCCCGCGTCCGCGTGGCCTGGGGCGGGAGCTGCCGCCTGCTGGGGCGTGCGGGGCGGGAGGGTTCGTTCTACGCCTTCGGGATCTACATGCGGCGGCGGATCAACTGGGAGACCAAGGAAGTGCTGGAGAGCACGCCCACCGTGGACGCCAACTGCTACACGTGCTGGGACCGGGTGCGCGGCCTGGGCTGGCAGCGTCCGCCCGAGAAGGTCCGGTTGAACGATGACCGATGGTACCTCCTGGAAATGGACTGCCGCGGCAACGAGTTGAAGCTGCGGATCAATGACCAGACGATCTTCGAATGCGAGGATGACCGCCGTACGCTGGGCACCGTGGGGTTGCAGACCAGCGGCGGGTTGGACGAGCGCTACGTGGACATCCGGGAGCCGAAGCTGCGCATTCTGCGCTATTGATCGGTTGCTTCCGGGGCAGGGGAGACGAACCATGCGAAATCAGCGGTGGCGTCGGATGGGCTTGACCATGCTGATGTCGCTGGTCGCCGCCGGCGTGCCGATTTCGCTGGCGGGCGAGGCGCCATCTGCGGGGGAGGCCGCCTTGGAAGCGGGTCGTCCCGAGAAGGCGGTCCGGCTCTTTGAGCAGCAGCTCGAGAAGAACCCGGAAGACGCCCATGTCCTCTGGGGGATGGCCCGGGCCCAGGAGGCGCTCGGCCACAAGGATCGGGCGCTCGGCTACTACCAGGCGGCGGCCGAACAGGTCAAGTCCGAGGAACCGACGGTGCTCCACCGGAAGATCGTGTACCAGGCCAAGCAGAAGGCGCGGACGTTGGGGGCCGTCGACGATGAACTGGCGGATCTCCGCCACGGCCTCACCCGCGAGATCAAACGCCTGTCGCGGGAATGGATACAGAAGGATGATCTCGAGCCGGCCATTCGCGCGTACGAACTTCTGAGTCAGCTCAATCGCGACGAGCCCGAATACGCCCGTCTCTACTACCGCCTCCGCTGTCGCGCGGCCGTGGAGGAATGGGTCGAGCCCCCGCGGGGAACCCGGTCGCTCTTCAACCAGATCGACCTGGACGGATGGCAGGTTCAGTCCGGCACCTGGTGCGCCAAGAAGGGCATCCTGTACAGCAGCGGGTGGGGCCGGATCGTCTGGCCGGAACAGTACGGGACGCTCCGTCTCCTGCTGGAGTACCGGGCCGAGCTTCCGCGCGAAGCCAATCAGCGCGGTCACACCCTGACCGTGCATGCCGATGCCGAGAGCGGTTGGCCCGGGGCGCACATATGGCTGGTGGGAAAGAACGCGGGCATGGTGACCGGTCTGGAACCCGAGACCGAGTACACCCGGCCCGAAGGGGATGGCCGGTGCCTCGTCCGCCCCGCCCCGTTTGCGCCCGGCAAATGGAACCGCCTTGAAGTCCGGTTGAAGAAGGCCTCCATCCGGGTGGAGCTCAACGGGAAGCTGGTCTTCGAGAACAAGCGCTTCACCGATGTCCGGGGGTATGGCGGCGAAGAACGGGCCCTCCCCGGGGCCCTTTCCATCCAGGCGCGCGCCGGTCCACTCGAAATCCGCTCCATCTTTGTGCGCGGGCGCAAGGGCCGGTAGGTTTGGAACCGTCGTTCGGCTCTTTTCGCGCGGGCGCCGACGTTTCCCCGGTCAAAATATCGCGTTGACAGGATCCGGATGGCAGCTATGCTGCAAAGGAACGGGACGGCGCACGCGTGTGCAGAGACGAGCCGAACGGGGAGGAGGCATGGCCAAGATTCTGATCGCGGACGATGACGGCAAGATCCGCGACATCCTCCACAGCCTTCTCCGGGACCACGAACTTGAGATCGCTACGACCTGGCCCGAAGTGCTCGCGCTGCTCGAGGAGAACGCCTTCGACCTGGTGATCACGGACGTGGTGATGCCGGGCTACAAGGACATGATCAAGTCGGGGATCCGCGACGTCTTCGAAAAGCGTGACATGCCGGTGATCTTCATCTCCGCCTACAACGAGAGAAGTCTCGGGACCCTGTCGCCGGAGATGCGGTTCGTCAAGAAGCCCTTCAGCGTGCGCGTGTTGAAGAGCTATGTGGACAAGGCTCTGGGGAAGGCGCCGTCCAAGTAGTCCTGCCCGCAGCGCCTCCCTCTCAGTCCGACGCCACAAACGCTTGCCGGACCGCGCCCACCAGGTAGAGACTGCCCGTCACGCAGACGAGCCCGTCCGATCCGACTCGGCTGCGGGCCTTGTCCACGGCCGTGAGGGGGGTGGGCTCGACGAGGAGCTCCGCGTCATAGTTGTCCGCGATGTGATCGCCCGTCTCTTCCAGGTCGAGCGAGCGCGGGGAGGGAATCGTAGTCAGCACGATGCACTTCGCCAGGGGCGCGAGCACGCGCAGCATGGTCGGGATTTCCTTGTGTCGTGCTGCCGAGAAGACCAGCGCCCGATCGGTCGCCGCGAAACGGCTCTCGATCGTCTCGGCCAGGGCCCAGGCGCTGGCCGGGTTGTGGGCTCCGTCCAGGAGGATCCACGGGCGGCGCGCCACCACTTCGATGCGGCCCGGCAGGTGGGCTTCCCGCCAGGCGCGGCGGATGGCGGCCGTGTCCACCGGGCCGGCGCCCTCCGCCTCCAGCAGGGATTCGACCAGTCCCATGGCGGCAGCCGCGTTGTCGCGCTGATGCGTGCCGAGCAGGGGTAGCGGGACGTCGCGGTGGCAGGCGCGCCAGGTCTCGATGTCCACGCGCTGCGGCGCTTCGGGCGCATCGACCGGCGGAGGTTCGCGCAAGGTCACGCGCACGTCCTCCCCCACGGAGCGGACCGGGCAATCGAGCGCGCGGGCGCGTTCCCGGAGGGAGGCGTCCACGCCGGCCTCCTGGGGGGAGAGCACGACGGGCGTACCGGGCCGCAGGATCCCGGCCTTCTCTCCGGCGATGCTCACGAGGTCGTGACCGAGCTGCTTCACGTGGTCCCGGCTGATGGTCGTGATGGCGCTGGCCCGCGCGGGGAGGTTGCGGACGTTGGTCGCGTCCAGGCGTCCGCCCAGCCCCACTTCCACCACCATCCGCTCGACGCCGGCCCGGGCGAATGCCACGAACCCCATGGCGGTCAGAATCTCGAAATAGGTGGGCGGCTTGAGGACCGGGTGCTGGCGCATGGCCTCCACGACCGGCTGGACCTCGGCGAAACATTCGCAGAAGAACGCCTCGCGGATGGGCTCCCCGTTGATCTGGATCCGTTCGCGGATGTGATTCACGTGGGGCGACGTGAAGAGACCGACCTTGTGGCCGAGCGCTTGCAGCAAGCTCGCCGACAGATAGGCCGTCGAGCCTTTGCCCTTGCTGCCGGCGATGTGGACCGCCGGGCACGCGGTCTGGGGATCGCCCAGGCGCTTGAGGGCCTCCTCGATCCGTTCGGTCCCGAGGGTGGCCGGTCCCGCTTGGTAGTCGGTCACCCGCTCGTAGTTGGTGAAGGCGTCGAGGTACGCCATCACCTCGTCAAAGGCGGGCAGCGTCTTCGGATTGTGCATGGCTGGGTCTACTTCGCTTCCCTGCCGGCGTTCGCGGGCCGCTGCTTCTCGGTCCCCGCCGCCGCCAGTTTCTCGACGTCCTCTGCGTGTCGTTCGCGCAGTGCGTTGTAGAGGGGCAGGTCGGGGAGCCCCTCCGGCAGCTCCTTCCCGAGCGTCAGGATTCCGTGCTGCAGGATCAGGTTTTCCTGCGGATCGACGTAGCGCTTCTCGCCGAGGCTGTGCCGCAGGTAGCTGATCAAGGCATGGCGCAGCTCTTTGCGCACGATGTCCTTCGTCAGCTCGGCTTCGGGATGCTTCTGCTTGAGCATGGTGTAGAGCGAATCGAAATCGGGATAGGCATCGGAGGTGTAGCCGTCGAAGTCCAGCAGCTTGCGCAGGGTCGCTTCGTGCTCCCGGAAGCGTGTTTCGAGCCACTTCTCGATCTCGTGGCCGTCGCGAATCTTCCAGCGCACGTCGAACTCGTTCAGCGACAGCTCGGGTTCCTCCACCACGACGTGGGGGCCGATCCCGCCTTCGTCCCGGTACGGTCCGTGGATGCACTGGCCGTTGGGCAGATAGTAGTAGCCGACGGTCAGCTTGATGTGTCCGCCGGTCGTCCAGGCCGGGATGGGTTGCTGAATCGAGCCCTTTCCGAACGTGCGCTCGCCCACGAGCTTCGCCCGGTTGTGATCCTTGAGGGCGCCCGAGACGATCTCGCTGGCCGAGGCCGATCCCTGGTTGATGAGGACGATCAGCGGTCCGCCGTAGAGAGGGTCGCCGGCATTGGCCAGAAACGTCTTCTGATCGGTCAGGCGGCTCTTGCCGCGCTTGCTGACAATGGTCTTGCGGTGGCCGAGAAAGACCTTGGCCACGTCCACGGCCGAGACCAGCAGTCCGCCGGGGTTGTTGGTGAGGTCCAGGATGATGCCCTTGACGCCGTCCTTCCGGTAGGCGGCGACCGTTTCCCGCAGGAGTTCGGCGGTGCTCTCGACCCCCTTCCGGGGGTCGCCCTCTGCGAAGTTGTTCAGGCGGATGTAGCCGATGTTGCCGGGCAGCCTCTGCGCGAGCACCGACGGGATCTGGATGGTATCGCGCATGACCTTGAAATCCTTGGGCTTGGCCCATCCGGCCCGGCGGATCGTGACGACGACCTCGGTGTTGGGCTTTCCCTTGAGCTTCCGGATGATCTCGTTGAGTCGCAGGTCCTTGATGTCATCCCCGTTGATCTTCTCCACCACGTCCATGCTGCGCAGACCGGCGCGGTAGGCGGGCTTGCCGAACATGGGGGTGAGAATCGTGAACCGGCCGTCGCGCATGCCCACCCAAGCGCCGATCCCGCCGTAACTGGAATGGAGGTCCTGGATCATGTTCTTCCAGTCCTCCTCGGTCAGGTAGTCGCTGAAGGGATCGATCGAGTTGAGCAGGGCGCGGGCGGCCACGGCGGCCATGTGTTTGGGGTCGAGCTGTTCGTCCTCGTGTTCGTCCCGTTCGTCGTGCGCGTAGAACTTGCGGATGTCGAGGATGACCTCGTTCAAGAGGTAGCCCGGCAGCTTGTCCGATTTGGAAAGGGCCTCCTGCTTGCGGTGCAGCTCGAGGAGGACGGTGGCGCGCGCCCCCAGGTCCCCCGGCCGGCCGGCCAGTGCCTCGAGGGGGTCCACCACGTCCGAGAAGTGGCCGGTTTCGGCGAGCGCCAGTGCGGCTTCGTTGCGCGCCCGCTCGCTCTCGCCTTCGCGCAGGATCCGGAAGAGACGGCCCGCGTCGGTCGGGTTCCGGGTCAGCTTGAGGAGGCTCCGGGCACACGCGACCTGGACGGATTCGGGCAGGGGTTGGTCCTTGGGCCGGTCGGCCTTGGCGAGGAGCATGCGCGTGCGTGCGATGCCCAGGGCTCCCCCGTGTTCGACCAGGAGGGCGGCCGCCTCCTGACGCCGGCGGATCGGGCTCTTTGGAGATCGCACGAGCGCGAGAAGAGCGTCCACGGCCGGGCGCTGCTCCCCGAGCTGCAGAAGCGCGT
>CAZBZG010000226.1:6314-7827 GCA_964496245.1 uncultured Planctomycetaceae bacterium
GCTGGCTGCGAGCACGACACCGGGATTTTGGTGCTGCAGGCCGGCCATGAGTCTGGGCTTGGCCTCGGCGCCGAGAGCGGCGAGTTGCTCAGCGGGCGCCCACACCGGTTCCCGGGCGTCGCGGGGCACGGCCTGAAGGATCTGGTCGGCCGGGACCGGCTTGGCTGCGTGGTCGGCAGCCCTCGCGCCGCCGCTGGCTGCCAGCAATGCGAGACAGGCCATGGAGTAAGCGAGAATGCGTCCGTGCTTCATGGGGGGAAATCCTCTCTGGAAGTCCGCTGTGGCGGCGCAGGGCAATTCCTCGACTGGCAAGATCCTAGTCTACCATTTCCATGTCACCCAAGGCAACCCTTTCTTCGCCACGAAAGCCTCGAATCTCCCAAAAGCCTGTTTTCTCGGGCATTTCGTGCTTGACTTGGTCGGGCGCAATCGTATTATTCGGTCCGAGTTGAAAGGCGGGTTGAAGGAACCGAAACGAGCAGCGACAGCGCACCCGCGCACCCGGGGGTCTTGTCCGGGCCTGGATGCGAGCGGTTGCGACGCGTGGTGGGTGCGTATGGTGGCCTGGTTCAGAAGCGCGCCGGTTTGGGTGACACGCGCGCTACGAGGCGAGATGTAGCCCAGGCACTCCTGCCTGGGGCGGAATCCGTGAGGCGCTCCACAGGCAGGAGTGCCTGTGCTACAAACTGCGCCCTTCAGGTGTGACCCGGTTCTGAACCAAGCCCGTATGGTCCAGGGTCTTTGTGTACAGAATGCCCCTTCGTAAGGGACTTCTGTCTTTTTGATTCTCGTTTTTCTTGATTGCGAAAGGAGGGAAGTATGGCCAAGGCCAAGGGAGCGAAGGCGATGACCAAGTCTCAGCTGATGGGGGCCATCGCCGAGGATTGTGATCTGAGCAAGAAGGACGTGGCAGCCGTCTTCGAGTCGATGACCAAGCATATCAAGAAGGCGCTCGGCCGGTCCGGCCCCGGTGAATTCGTCCTGCCGGGACTGCTCAAGGTCCAGAAAAAGAAGGTGCCGGCCAAACCCGCGCGCAAGGGCGTGCCCAATCCGTTCAAGCCCGGGGAGACCATGGACATTCCGGCCAAGCCGGCTACGACCAAGGTCAAGGTGCGGCCGCTCAAGGGACTGAAAGAGATGGTCTGAGCGGGACTCCGCGGAAGGACGACGAGGCAGCGGGTCGGCGTGGCGCTGACCCGCTGTTTCGTTTCCGGAGTCGAGGGCGGGCTTCCGGTCGCACCGGGCCGTAGTCAACGCTGCGCCGTACGCACCAGGTAGCGAATCGTGGGGACGAGCTGATCCATCTCCATCCCCTTGTCCACGTAGGCGTCCGGGACCTCGCCGCCGGGATTGTTGAGCACGTCGTTGAGCGGGGCGTTGCCGGTCAGCATGACGACGGGGATGTGCCGGGTCGCGGGGTCCGCCTTGAGGGCGCGGCAGGTCTCGAACCCGTCCATGCCGGGCATCATGACGTCGAGGAGCACGAGATCGGGGTTCTCGGTCCGGGCGATCT
>CAZBZG010000227.1:0-7770 GCA_964496245.1 uncultured Planctomycetaceae bacterium
TATCCATTACCGAAATCCCAAGCTGTTTGATGTCTCCCTTGGCGTGAATCATTATGCCAAGATCTATTTCGACAGCGAAAACACGCTTTATGAAGGCGACTACTCTACCGTCAACGCATCGGTATCACGCAGCTTTGAAAATGGGGCTACGCTGTATATGAATGCGGAGAACATTCTCGACAAAGAATACGTCATCCTCCGGAAAAACTCAGCAGCTGACACGATCGCGCCGGGAGCGATCGTATCGTTCGGATTGAAATGGGAGTTCTAAGCGGTATGCAGCACGCGCATAAAAGCGGTTTGGTCGCCGTATGCCTGATTGTCGGGGGCGTACTGACTTACCTGGCGCAAGACACTACGGCAAAGTCCTCTCTTTCCCCGCCGCAACACAGCGAGGCGCGCGTCCTTACCGATGCCGCGGGGAGACGGGTGACTGTTCCGAAGCAGGTGAACCGCGTCATCTGTTCCGGACCGGGCTCCCTGCGGTTGCTGACCTACCTCGGTGCCAGCGATCTGGTCGTGGGTGTCGACAGCATAGAGAAACGGGGGTCGCAGGTCGACCTCCGCCCCTATGCGCTCACGCATCCGGAATACGGGACGTTCCCCATGATCGGCGAGTTTCGCGGGCAGGACAATCCAGAGCTCATCGCCGCTCTCACCCCCCGTCCGCAAGTCATCTTCAAAACGTATCCCCGGCCCGGGCACGATCCAGACCGTCTGGAGGCGCAGACGGGGATCCCGGTACTCCTGCTCGACTACGGCGATTTGACGGATCGTCGCAAAGGTCTGAACCAGGCGTTGCGCATCCTGGGAACCGTATTGGATCGTTCGGATCGGGCGGAGGAGGTGATTGCGTTTTTCGACAAGCAGATTGCCGAGTTGGATCGGCGCACGAGCGACCGGCGCCCTGAACAGCAACCGCGTTGCTACGTGGGCGGAATCGCCATGCGCGGGGCAATGGGATTCGAAAACACCGCGCCCAATTACGCACCCTTTGTTTTCACAAATACCGTAAACGTTGCCGGCGGAATCAGCTCCACCGAACAGCGACACAATACCATGACGGTTTCCAGGGAGCAGATCATGGCCTGGAATCCCGATGCCATGTTCATGGACCTGGCCATGTTGCGCCTGAATGCCGCGAAGCCCGATGAAGCAGGCGTCCACCTGAATCGAGCGTACAGCGAATTGCGGGCGATCCGGGAGGGGCGCGTCTTTGGACTGTTGCCGCAAAATTCATATGGCGAGAATTTCGGCAGCGTTCTAGCCAACGCCTATTTTATCGGTAAAACGCTTTATCCGGAACGCTTTCAAGACATAGACCCCAAAACCAGGGCCGATGATATCTACCGCACACTGCTCGGCGAGCCCGCTTTGTCGGATATGAACCGGCGCATGGGCTTTCCGGCATTCGAGACGATTGCGATCCGAAAATAGCCGAAATCATGTCTCACGTACGCCCCCGCGCAGATATCGCGTCCCAATATCAATCCTACATTAAGCGCAAAGGCGTGTTTCTCGCCGTTTTGTTTGTTTTGGCCATTGCGATCTTTCTGTGGAGCGTCTCCGTCGGCCCGGTACCGATCTCATTCGAACAAATCCTGCTTGTCTTGACGGGGAAGTCCTCGGATCCGCAAGCCAATGCGATCTTATGGAACATCCGGTTGCCCGAGGCCGTGGCCGCGATCCTCGCTGGGGCGGGACTGGCCATGTCGGGAACAGTGATGCAGTCGATTCTGCGCAATCCCCTGGGCTCGCCCTTTACGCTGGGCATCGCTCATGCCGCGGCTTTGGGAGCCGCCGTATCGGTCATGTTCTTTGGATCCGGAACGCCTGGAGGCGGCGAAGGCATGTTGATCCAGGTGACCAATCCCTACATAACGGTTGCCAGTGCCTTCGCGAGCAGCGTAGCCGCCGGACTGGTCATCGTCGCGGTTGCACGTGTTCGCGGCCCGTCGCCCGAAATCATGGTTCTGACGGGCGTGGCCCTGGGCTCCCTCTGTACGGCCGGAACCATGGCGCTCCAGTACTTTGCCGATGACGCGCAACTGGCCGCCATGCTGTTCTGGACATTCGGCGACGTGACACGGGCGGGATGGCACGAAATCGCCCTGGTGGCGGTCTGTGTATTGGTGGGGGCCGGTATCTTCCAGGCCCGGCAGTGGGATTACAACGCCTTTGACGCGGGCGACGAAACAGCGCGGGCTCTCGGCGTAAACGTCGGCAGAGTGCGGCTGGCAGGCATGCTCGTCGCGATTCTGGTCACCGCGGCAATTACCTCGTTCCTCGGCGTTATCGGCTTTGTGGGGTTGGTCTGCCCGCACATGGTACGCCGGATCATCGGCGACGACCACAGGTTCCTCCTGCCGGGCAGTGCCTTGGCGGGCGCGGTATTGCTGCTAGCCAGCTCCGTGGCAGCGCGCCTCGTGCTGTCGCCATCAGCGCTTCCTGTTTCGATTCTGACTGCGTTTCTCGGAGCGCCGGTTTTCCTATGGCTGATTCTGCGGAGGCGCAGTGCATGATCCTGAAGGTTTCGGAACTCCAAACAGGCTATCATGGAAAAGCCGTTCTCGACGGGGTCGATTTCAATCTCTGCTCCGGTGAGATCTTGGCGATTCTAGGCCCGAACGGCTGCGGGAAGACGACGCTTCTGCGAACCGTGCACGCCATGCTCACGCCCATGAAGGGCGCAATCCAGGTCCAGAACGTCGATTTGCAGCATCTCTCCGCCGAAGAAGTCGCGCGACGCATGGGCTATGTCGCGCAGCGCGGCCAACCATCTCGGGTGGCTGTGTTTGACGCCATCCTGTTGGGCCGCAAACCCCACCTTGGAAGGCGCGTGTCGCCTCGCGACCTGGAGCTAGTGGATCGCGCCATCCGGCAGATCGGTCTTGAAGAACTGGCCATGCGTTATGTGGACGAACTGAGCGGCGGGGAATTGCAGAAAGTCTGCATCGCACGCGCTCTGGTGCAGCAGCCCTCCATTCTTCTTCTTGACGAACCAACGGCCAGCCTTGACATCTGCAACCAGATCGAGGTTCTTCAAATCATCCGGTCCCTGGTGCGCGAACACCGGGTGGGGGCGGTCATGACAATGCACGATCTGAACCTCGCCTTGCGGTTTGCCGACACCTTTCTACTGTTAAGAGATGGAACGGTTGCCTACCACGGACGGAACGAGGAGCTTACCGCGGAGATGATCGGGGAGGTTTACGGCATACAGGTGGAGATGATCTGGCACAGAAAACATCCGGTAATCATTCCCGCCAACTATTGCACCGAAACGAAGGGCAACGATCCGTGCCGATGACATTCCAGGCGATGATGCGGACAGACCACGGGACAGGCAAGAGCGCCTTCGCTCAGGTAGGGCCATTTCCCATTGACCCGTCGGTGCGTGAAGCACTGGTCAATTGGGGTCGATGTTCCGCGCAAAACCTGGTACGCCGGCTTGAAGCCGAGTTCCAGAAGGTCATCGCCGTTTTTCCAGCTGACATCAAGTGCCGCATTGTCGGCATTCCATTCCGCTTTCACCCGCGTCGATTGCATGTGTTTCTGGAAATCGCCGAAACTGCCGTAAGCGTGGCGATCCCCGATTTCGATGACGAAGCCGCCGTAGGCTTGATCGATCTTTTCTTCGCTCACCCCAGCATCGCTCGGCTCCCACCACGTCAAGAGAGGAGGATGTTATGATGGGCGCGTACCCGAGCCGAACGCGAAAGCCAAGCCACGCTACCAGCCAAGCGCCGCACAGCACGGCGTGCGATGTCCTACACAAAGACCTCAGGCCATCCGCGCTCACGCCACCGACGCGGCCGACGTCTTCTGCTGCGTGAAGGACTCGATCACCGCGACCGCGTTCTCGGTGGGGGTCTCCGGCATCAGGGGTTTGGCGGGTGCGAGGATGTAGCCCCCGCCCTTGCCCAGTTCCGTGCAGAGGCGCGCGACCGTGGCGTGGATCTCTTCGGGCGTGCCGAACGGGATGGTGGACTGGGAGCCCAGGCCGCCCCAGAAGGTGATGTTCTTCCCGTATTGGCGTTTGAGATCGTAGACGTCCATGGCTTCCGGCTGTACGCTCTCGAGCACGTCCAGCCCGATCTCGATGAGATCCGGGAGCACCTCCGAACAGTTGCCGCAGCAGTGGGACAGGGTCAACTTGCCGGCTGCGTGCACGGCCTCGTACATGCGCGCGAGCCGGGGTTTCAGCATCCTGCGCCAGCGCTCGGCGCCGATGATGATCGATCGCTGGTCGCCCCAGTCGTCTGAGAACATGATCCCGTCCACGGGCAGCTTGACGCTCTCGCGGATGAAGGCGAGGTGGAGCTGGGTGATGCGCTCGAGCAGCTCCTCGTAGAAGTCGGGCTCCGCAGCCACGTCCATGAGCGCGTTCTCGAATCCGCGAATCGTCCACGAACGCTCGAATAGCCCCCATCCGAATCCAGCCACGAGAAAGGTGTCGCGAGACGCCTTGCACACCTCCTGTGCGTTCTGCCGTTTGGTTTCATCGATGAACTGCTCGGCAGAGGGGAACTCGTATCCGTCCCAGGACGGCTCGGCCAGGCCCGGCTGCTCGTGATGCCGCGGCTTCAGATCGGTCCGCCAGACCGTGCCGAACGCATCGCGCTCGCGCACCTCGTCCACCTTCTGATGCCGGTCGGCATCCACCACACCCACGCCCTTGATGGCAGGCGCGATTCGCTCCCGCCAGGCCCGGTCGCCGTAGTACGCGTCCACGCGCTCGGCCACGCCAGGATCGATGCCGAGCGTGAACGGGATCGGGTAATTCTCTTCATGTCGGATTTGCGCATACACACGATCGCGGGGCGTCATGGCCGCTCCTCAGCAGACAGGCCGAAACTCACTGGATTTCCATCGCTTCTGCGGTTAGAATACCCGCTCACGACCGATCCCGCAATGGAGGATCTGCACCAAGTCATGGAAGAAACGAGCGCGCGCTATTGCGAATACCGCATCCGCGCCCCGCACGTAGAGCATCTAGGCGCTGCCCAGGACGTGCGGATCCACTCCGACCGGGTCATGTCCGTGTGGGTGCTCGGCATCCTGACCCGAGGGCAGATGCATGTGGCCATCGGACCCGACCAGGGGACCATCGGACCGGGTGCATACTACCTCATGCCTCCGGAGGTCCGCCACTGGGGCACCCGCGAGGGCGTGCACGACGTGGTCTGGTTCACCTTTTCTGCCGCGGGCGAACCCGCGCCGCCGCTGGCGCCCTCTGCCGCGAGCGCACACACGCCGGCTGATTTCGTCCAGCTGCCCGTGCTCGGCCGCATGCCGCCGGAGTTCGACCATGCCGCGCACCACCGCTTTCTCCAGCAAGCGCTCGACCTCGGCCAGCTCTCCCCGGCTGCTGCCGACCGCTCCCTTGCCGTCCTGCTCGACCAAATGCATGTCCAGGCCCAGCGCGAGCGCCTCCGGCTCGACCCGCAGCGGCGCCTCGCGCTCGACCTCCTCCAGTACCTGCGCACGCGCCGCTGCGCGTCTGTGGATTCCTCCGAACTCGCGCGCGCGTTCCGGTACAGCTACGCGCACCTCAACCGCGTCTTTCGCAATGCCTTTGGCGTCAGTCTGCAACGCCGGCACATGCAGCTGCGCATGGACGCGGCGCTCGAACGCCTGATCCAGGGAGCGACCATCCAGGAGACCGCGGCTGCGGTGGGGTTCGAGGACTACTACTACTTCCTCAAGGTCTTCAAGCGCGCCAAGGGCATCACGCCGACCCAGGCGGTGCGGCAAGGCTCCTGACCGGCCCCCGTCCACCCGCATCCCAACCATCCGATTGGAAGCGATTTGGTCCAAGGGACTGTCGGAGAGACGCGCTCCTGCGCGTCCGCAACGCTATACAGGAAGCGAGGTCCTGCAGCCGTCTTCGCCTCCGGCTACGCCAGCCAAGGAAGCAGGACCCTCCGAACCAGAAACATCTGTGGCGTTTTGGCCAGATCGTTGTCGATCTGTGTCCCCCACGCAGAACCGCCAACGTTGCGCGGTGCCACGGCCGGCTTGCCCGGCCGTGCGGGTCACGGAGAAGCAGCACGGCTGGCCGACCCAGCCGTGGCACCCTGCGCGGTGTCGGAAGTGAGGTGAGAGGGGCCTGCCGTTGGTCGACGCATGGCCTGCGGAGGTGCGCACGCGCGCAAGCCCTTCGACTTCGCTCAGGGCCGTGAGCCCGTCGAACGGCCCGTCCCCCCCTGACAGTTATCTGGGCCTGATCAAGGACGATCTGAAGCGCGGGTATGACCGGGCGTGGAGGTCATTCTGAGAGAATGAAAAGCACTTGCGCCGATGTGGGCCCACGGTAGAATGAGGGGCGCGTTGGGAGGTGGAAAGGGTCACGACAGGCATCCAAGAGGCGCTCAGCATGACCGCGCAGATCGACATCCCCATGGAGGACATCAAGGCCTTCTGCCGGCGGTGGAAGATCGTGGAATTCTCCCTGTTCGGGTCTGTGCTGCGGGAGGACTTCCGGCCTGACAGTGACGTGGACGTGCTGGTGACGTATGCCCCCGGATCCCGAAGGACACTGCTTGACCTTGTACGGATGCAGGATGAGCTTTCCGAGATCTTGAATCGAAAGGTGGACTTGACGGAGGAGAAGTGCCTGGACAACCCGTTTCGACGCCGCGAGATCCTGCAGACGAAGGAACGGATCTATGCAGCCTGACAGAGCCCAGACGGCATACCTCTGGGATATGCTGAAGGCGGCGCGAATCATCCAGACTATCGTAGCTGATATGACAGCTGCGCAGTTTGAGCAGGACGTCATCACTCACTCTGCCGTAATCCGCCAACTGGAGATCATCGGTGAAGCGACCAAGCGGTTGCCAAATGCTTTCCGCGAAGCGCACTCAGCCGTTCCATGGAGAGAGATAGCGGGCATGCGTGACTTCCTCATCCATGCGTACAATAAGGTCAACCTTGAGACCGTCTGGGACACGGCGACGCAATCCGTGCCTCAACTTGTCGCGTACATCGAGCCTCTGCTGCCGCCAGAGCAGGCAGAAGAAGAATAGCCATGCCTCAACTGCCCGCAGCGGAGCAGAGCCTCTTACCCCTCCACCAAGCCTCTGGTGTGGCTGTGGCCTGAACATGTACGTACACGATACGATTGAACACGATTCGATCAATGGGACTGTCGGAGGGACGCGCCATTCGACAGGCTCCTGGCCCTGAGCGAAGTCGAAGGGCTCCTGCGCGTCCGCAACGCTATGCTGAAGCGCGGTCCTGCAGCCGTCTTCGCCTTCGGCTACGCCGGCCAAGGAAGCAGGCCCCTCCGAACGAGAGGCATCTGTGTCCCCTTGGCCATGTCGTTGTCAATAGCTCTTGATGTCCATGGTCCCGCGGCTGCGTATGTGGAGGAACTGAGTGCACACGAACGCACGGGTCGCCCTTGGGGCTCGGAACGCTTCGTGAACCGGCTGGAACGGAAGCTGGGGCGCGTGCTGCGCCCGCAGAAGGGCGGGCGCCCGCCCAAGAAGAAGGGGAGGCGATAAGCCTGTATGGTGGCCCGAGATTCCCCGTGTACCTAGGTTCCCCCTAATCTGAGGCAATCTGGGAACACAATCCCGATGAATATATTCGAGCTCGTTTCAGCGTATACCTCGTCATCACATCCTGTATTGTGTCTCCGTATTACCCATGCTCCACCCGCTACCACCGGAAGGCGATTCTCAAAAGCCACCGTCAGACCCGTACCCGAAAGCCGAGATCCGGTTGGCGCACCCGATACGGAAAAGCCGCTTGACAATCGAG
>CAZBZG010000228.1:0-7723 GCA_964496245.1 uncultured Planctomycetaceae bacterium
GGTCCATGATCGCCCCGCCGCCATACTCCGGCACGAGCCGGATGTCCTCGGTCTCTTCGAGCAGGACGCGCAGTCCGCTCCCGGAGTCTTCCACAGAAGAGGTGCTGGGGGCCGCGTAGAAGACCTGATGGGGCGTCCACGACTGGCCCGTGCGGCTGCACAACCAGAACGGACCGGTCGACTTGCTTCGCACGAGGACGCAGGCAGTGCTGCAGTCGCCGACGCGGAGACGTCCCTTTCCGCGCGGGGCGAGCGCGGCGCCGGGCACCACGGTCAAGGTCTTTGCGTCCAGCCAGTCGCGGTGGATGTGCTGTTCGTGGATGTCGCGCGCGAACAGGCCCCAGAAACCGCTCGGCTGGGGCGCGAGGACGAGGACGGGGCCGCGTTCGAGCGTCTGGAAGCGCCACGTCTTGGTGGGGACCGTGAGCCGCGCCACGAATCCTTTGCCGGCGTGCGCCCCGGCCACTGCGAGGTCGTGGCCAGCGGCCGCCACCGCGTACACCTCGCCTGCGTCCGGCAGACCGTCGACCGGCGCAGCCGCGCCGGTCGCGAGATCCACGCGCCACAGCCCCCGCAGGCCGAGCGCGAGGTAGGCTTGGCCGGTCAGTACCGTCATCTGCCGGCACTCGGGGGGATCGCCGTATTCCTGCGGCCGAGCACGGAGTCCTTCGATCGACAGGGGAGCGCCCGCATCCGGCCGATGCAGGAGGAAGCGGTCGTGGTTCCGGATGAGAAGGGCGAGACCGCGCCGCGTGCAGACGGTCTCGATCCGGCCGCGCGGGATTCTATGCGTCTGGATGCCGGGCATCGGTTTGAGCGGTTGGCGGGGGCCGGGGGAGGGCAGCGAGTACTCGTATTTCCACCGATCATTTTCCTGCTGGCTGTGAGCGATCTCCGCAGCCACCAGGGGCTGCCATCGCTCCTGTTCCTTGGGATCGTCCAGTTTGGCCACGTGATCCTTGATCCAGCGCGGCGGATGATCCGGCATGGTCTCGAGCTGGTAGCGGGCGACTTCGTAAGCGAGATCGAGTTCGTCGGTCTTGAGCAGCTGGACCACGAATCGCGAGAGGGCCTGCCAGATCTGCGCCGGCTTGTGCTGTGCGCAGAAGCTCCGCATCATCCGCCAGGCGGTCCTGGGTTGCTCTCCGCGAATCAGGGCTTCCGCAACCTTTCCGATTCCGTGGAGATCGAGGGCGTAGCCGTCTTCCAGCACCTTTCGCGCAATGCGTTGCGCCAGGCTGGCCGCGCGTCTGGTCTGCGCGTCCGGCAACGGCTGGAGGAGATCCTCCGTTCCGAGCGCGTATTCGATCTCGGCCCGGGCGAATCTGGGCCAGAACGGATCCGCTGGATGCTCCGTGAGGAAGCGCTGGCGCATGCGGATGGCGGGGTGGTCTTCGGGAACGCTGTTGGACCGGGCGGTGTAGCCATAGTCCCAGTCGCAGAGAATGTCGTGGATGGAGGCTGCGAGATGGGGTTCGCCCGGGCGTTCCTTGAGAACCGCGTTCAGAAGCTTCTGGCCGCGCGCCGGGTCGTTGCCCTTGTCGTCGTCCAGGAACCAGGCGGCCTCCCACGTCTGCAGCGCGGTGTGCCAGAAGCGGGCGGGATCGGTGTTCGCCGGTCCTTCGCCGGCTCGGGGTTGGGGTCCCCATCGGGCGAAGGCCTTGCGCAGGCGGTCGAGCGCCTGGGCCTCGAGGCCGGCGAGGTCCTCCAACGTTCCTTCGACTTGGAAGACCTGCCGCTCTTCTCCTCGCGTTAGCAAGAAGTGGAGGGTGAGCGGCGTTTCCGCGGCAGGGCATCGCTCGCGGTCGTACGCGGGCCACCAGTTCACGAAGCAGACCTCGTCCACGGGCGAACCGGGCCGGGAAGGCTCGGGCAGGCCGTAGGTCGCAAGATGCTTCCCGCCGCGTGCGAAGGCGGCTGCCGCGGCATCCACCATGCGCACATTCTGCCAGCCCCGGAGGCATTGCCGGAGGTGGCGGTCAAGGATGAGATGGAGCCGGTCGAAGGGATGGGAGTCGAGCGGATACGCCGGCCAGGCGATGGCCAGCGCGGGCGCGTGGGAGGGAAGTGCGTCGGGCAGCGCGCTGGCGAACGTCTGCACGACCGCGCGCACCCCGTCCTCCCCGTCCGCGGGTACGCGCCGCTCGAGGAGGACGTTTCCGGTCGCGACTTCCACGGCCTCGAGGCGCAGCAGGGGCGCGGGTTGCCTGTAGAGCACCATCGGCCGGACGAAGACCTCGGCGCCGAGCAGCTGTGCGGCGTTGACGTCGGGAGTGCCGTGCCGTGCGAGCGCGAGGGCATCGAGAAGCGTGGGGATCCTGTCACGCGGAGCGAGAACGAGTCGGTCGGCCGCCGTCAAAGCCCGCGCGAGCGCTTCGTTCAGCAATGCCCGCAGCTGTGCCGGCGTCTGGCCGCCGCGCGCGCTGAGCGGCATGAGGGCGACAGTGACGGTCCGGGGCTCCGCCCCTGCCAGGCGGGCAGAGCAGGCCAAGGCGAGCAAGGCCGCGGCCGCCATCCTGAGGCACGAGGGGCCGGCATTGTACCGAGTTGGAGCTCGGGGTTCGCAGGCGTCTTGACCGTTGCCGGGTTCCGGGGGCTGTGCCGCGCCTTTCGCCTGTATGCAGCGTGGTGCCATGCCCACCCGAGGGCGGGCAGGGCACCCAGCCCCCGGCCAATGCCGCTGCGGTGGGTGACGGGTCCGCTCGGCAAGGGGAGACGCCCCGCTGGCGTTCTGCTGGGCGTTCCGTGGTTGCATCTCTGTCATCCGGGTGCCCTGTGCCGCTCGGCCGTGGCGCGAAGGTAAACCGGAGCGGCGGCGTCTCATCGCTGGCCCAAGGCGCTCAACAGCTTGCCCACCCGCGTCCCAACGTCTTGGGTATCCTCCGCGAGTTCCTTTGCAAAGGGATTGTTCTTCAGCGTTCCGCGCACGGCCTCGAAGTCCGCTTCCTTGGCGGCGGCATCGCCGTCCATGCCAAAGCCGATCTTGACGTCGTCGCCGAATTCCTTGCTCCCGTCCTTCCGAACCCGGTCGTTGAGGGTCGCTGTGGCCTCCTGCCAGTCCCGCAGCGCCTGGGCTACGTCTGCGGGCGTGACCTGGGCGGCGGACTTGCCGATCTCGGCCAACCATGTGGTCACGACAAAACTCCACTCGAAGTCCCCATAGGAGAGGTACAGGTCATGGAGGGCCGTCTCGAGTGCGTCCAGGGTTTGGATTTTGCGCTTGGTGATGGCCTTGAGCAGGTCTTCGACCGCCCGGGCCGGTGCGAGCAGGCCGCAGAGGTCCACCCAGGGTCCCGTTCCGGTGCTGTCGGTAGAGAGCACGGCGCGTAGGTCGTCGATGTGCTTCCCGGCTGATTCGAGTCGTTCGGCGATCTTCTGGCCGAGGTAGGCCTTGATGGCCAGATCGTAGGACTCGGCTCCGCGCTGGAGCCGTTTGCGCGGGAGCTGCACGCCTTGGAACGGTACCACGTCGGCATCGGCATCGGCTTGGGCGTCCAATTCGCGCAGGCGGCGGCGGCCCGCGATCATGCGGCTGACCGTATAGGGGTTGAACACGTCGAAATGGATCAAGTCCAGCTTGTCGTCCGTCTTGCGCCGGTCGCGCTTGGGCCACTTGGCCCCGTCCCGGCGGGTGCCCACCGTGAAGAGGTTGATGGCCGGGATGAGCGCGCTCTGTCCCTTGTTCTCCATGATGTAGCTGAAGGGCAGGTCGGTCGTATCGAACTTGCTGTAGTGCTTGCCGATCACCACGCTGAAGGCGCCGAGCCGGCAGCTCCACAGCAGGTAGCTGAAGGAGCCCGTCTTGCTGCCGCGCTCGACGATGCCTTGGTGCACGGGGCCGAGCTTGTACATGTGGTTGCTCTGGTTGGAGCCGCTGCCCGCGTTGTAGAAGCTGAAGAGACCGGCGATGAGGAGCGTGCTCTTGTGGTGCGTGACGGTGTAGGGGCCGCCGAAGACGGCCACGCCTTCTCCGTGGAACGCCTCGGCATTGGCGAAGAGGAGCGTGTTCTCGGCCGAGTACTGCCGGCCCACCTTGGCGCCCTGGCCGATGAAGCAGCCGGTCAGGAGCGCGCCGCTGGTGACCTTGCTGCCGGCGGTGGTGATGAAGTCCTCGGCGATCACGCCTTCTCCCACGACGGCGGGATCCGCGGGGTCGCTGTTGATCGTGCCGTTCTGGAGGCGCACGGCGCCGTCCACGAGGGCCCCGGGTCCGACGCGGAGGTTCTCCAGCGTTCCGCAGTTCACCAGGCGGGCGCCCGTCCCCACGGTGCCTTGCCGGCTCTTCACCTGGCTGACGTGAGCCGTGATCATGGCTTCGAGCCGACGCACCAGCTCAGGGCGGTGCCGGTAGAGAGCGAGGAGGTAGGCCACCTGGCTGCTCAGCCGATCGTAGATCATGACCTCGCGCCCGCCCCCCTCATTGACCGCCTCGACCTCGGTCCCGTTGCCGAAGGTGCTCTCGCCGTCCACCACAAGGCAGTCGACGTTGTCGATGACCGCGCCGTCTTCAATGTCGTAGTTGGCGATGTACTGTCCCACGTTGCGGATGAGGACGTCGTCGCCGACCTGGCAGTTGTGGAGGGTGGCGTGCGTGATGCCCGTGGGGCGCTGGACCCCGCCGGGGCATTCGACGCTTTTGGCGAACGCGCCGAGGCGGATGCTGCCGGAGAAGTGGGCGTCGCGCACCCGGTCCGGCCGGAAGCCTCCGGCGACGCGGACGTCCTTCCATTTCGTTGCCGTACACCCGTTGGCTTCGAGCTCCTGGATCTCTTTGCGGGTGAGGGCGCGGAAGTTCTTGGCCGTGCGCGCCGAGGCGCGAGCGGTCTTCTTGCGCGATGCGCTGCCGGAAGACTTGCGGCCGGTCTTCTTCTTGTCCTTGTTCTTCGCTCCGGTCTTCTTCGTCTTCTTGCGGGGGGCTTTCTTCTTCGCCGTCTTTTTCGCCTTGTTCTTCACGTTCTTCTTCGCTTTCTTCTTGCTCATGGGGGGTCTCCGGCAGCCTCGTTCATGCGGTGCAAAGAAAGCAGGGCGGGGAGTGCCCGCCCTGCTTGAATGTAGCGCCTGCTTGCGAAGCAGAGCAGCGAATGGGCCGGCTGCGAAACGCAGCCGCGGCCCCTACAGCTTGGGGGGCTTCAGGTTCTTCTTCTCGATGTCCTTGAAGTAGTTGACCGTGCCGACCTTCATCTCGGCCGTGGCTTCGTCGTCACAGACGATCACGCCCGCGGAATGCATCTGCAGGCACGAGACGGTCCACATGTGGTTCACGCCCTCTTCGACCACCTTCTGCATGGCGTGCGCTTTCTTGAGCCCGTTGATGAGAATCACGACCTCCCGGGCGTCCATGACCGTGCCCACGCCAACGGTCAGCGCCGTCTTGGGCACCTTGTTGATGTCGTCGTCGAAAAACCGCGAATTGGCCACGATGGTGTCCTGGGTCAGTGTCTTGACGCGCGTGCGGCTGCGCAGGCTCGAGCCCGGCTCGTTGAAGGCGATGTGGCCGTCCGGGCCGATGCCGCCCAGGAAGAGTTCGATGCCGCCGGCCCGCTCGATCCGTTTTTCGTAGTCCGCACATTCCTTTTCGAGATCCTTGGCGTTTCCGTCCAGGATGTTGACGTTCTTCTTCTGGATGTCGACCTTGCCGAAGAGGTTGTCCCACATGAAGGAGTGATAGCTCTCGGGGTGGTCTTCGGGAATGTTGACGTACTCGTCCATGTTGAACGTGACCACGTTCTTGAAGCTGACCTTGCCGCGCTGGCAGATGCGCACCAGGTTCTCATAGGTGCCGACCGGCGTGGAGCCGGTGGGGAGGCCGAGGACGAAGGGTTTGGTCTGCGTGGGCTTGAAGTCGTTGATGCGTCTGGCGATGTAGTACGCGGTCCATCGGCTCATGTCCTTGTAGTCGGGTTGGATGATGATGCGCATGCGACAGATCCTCCTTCCAAATCAAAGCCGTGTTCGAACGAACCAGGTCATACGCCGACCCGCAACCGTCTACCGATCTCCCGGCGTCTACGAGCGGGCCAGCTACCGGAGGGCGGATATGCTACGGTCCCCATGCGGGCCTGTCAACCACGAAAACCCTGCGGGAAAAACAGCCGGCCAACGGCGACAAGAATGCATTACCCTTTGTCCTTGCAACAGTTCCACCCTTTCGGTTAGAGTAGAAGACAGCTCCGGAGACCGCAAACAAGGGCCGCGTGGGGGACTCGGACGTGGGCGAATCGGAAGGGCCCAGCGCATCGGCGGAACGCACCGGCTGGCCGGCTGCAGAGCTTCTGCGGGCCCTGCTCGACGGGAGCGCGCGCGCGCGGCTTGCGCGGGAGCACATCCGGGTCCGTCTCGAGAGGGCTGTGGCGGCAGGCCGGGTGACCCCGGCCGAGGCCGAGGCGGTGGAGGCGGCGGGCACGGCCGGCGAGGCGCGCGAATACATCTGCGGCTTTGGCGCGCATCTCGTGCTCAAGATGATCCTGCCCCCCGGCAGCGTGGGCCTGACGGCCTGTACGCTGGCTGCGCTGAGCGCGTCACCGTGGCCGCTGCTCGGAATCCTCCTCACACCCAGCCTGCGTACAGCCTACACGGTTTCTCGCATGTGGGGGCATCGCGGTCAGGGCATCCGATACGGCACAGCTCTGGCCGTGGGCTTGATTCCCATGCTGGGCACGCTCGCCTATCCGGCGCAGATGGTGCACGCCCGTCCGCTCATCTGGCGTTTCCTCCTGGGCGAGACGGTGTGGGGGGTGCGGCGCTTCTTCGCGCGTCTGCTGCCCTGGAGCGGTCGCGCGGCAGGGGAAGCGTCGGCGCCCCTTGTTGAGACGACGGGGGAACGCGGCGCGGAGCCGGTCGCCCGCCGGCTGGAGCGGTCCTGGCGTCTCAGCACGCCCGTGCCCGGGCGTACGGCGTGCACGTATCTCTCGACCGTGGCCTGCCTGGAAGCGCGGGGCCGGACCTACATGCTCAAGGTCTTCCGGCGGCTGAGCGGCCTGCTCTACAATCTCCGCGTGTTGCAGCTCCGCTGCGCGGGCGATTCGGGCGTCGCCTACGCGGGCTGCGCCGAGCGGCTCGCCCGGGAGCGGGCCTGCCTCCAGGCTCTGGCGCACGCTCGTACGCCCGCGGTTCGTCCCGCGCCCGCGCAACCGCAAGGCGCGCTGCTCACCGAGTACGCCCACGGCGCCAACGGCATGGACCTGCTCGCTTCGGATGCGGTCTCCAAGGAGGAGAAACTGCAGGCTGTGCGCGCGGCTGCAGCCTCCCTGCGGCGCACGCACGCGCACGTAGTGCACGGGGATGCGCAGGTGAAGAACTTCCTGCTGCCGAACCGCGGCGCGCCTCTGTGGCTCGACTTCGACTACGTGCCCAACGCGCGCCACGCAGAGACGCTGCTCAAGGCCCGGGACCTGGTCTTCCTGATCTACTCGGCCGCCCGGCACAGCCGCATGGACAACGGCCTGGTGCACGCGGCCCTGGAGGCGTACGAGGATGGGGAGGTGATCGATGCGGTCCGGCATCTGCGCGGCGTGCGCCATCCCCTCTACCACTGGTTCTGCCATCGCATGCCGTTCTCGCTCGCGCGTTCGGTGAGCCGGACGCTCGATTGCGCCGTAGACGCCCCCGAGGCTGCGGCATGCCGGTGACCGTGCCCTGCGGCGACGCGTCGCTTGCCGTGCCGCTTCCGTCCGACTGGACCCTGGAAGTCGAAGGAACCGCTCCATTGCCGCGTGCGCAGCTG
>CAZBZG010000229.1:0-566 GCA_964496245.1 uncultured Planctomycetaceae bacterium
TCAAGACGTACAAGGCCATGTTCGCCAAGTGACGTTCCTGTCGGGGGATTTCCGCCCGCCCGTCATCCCTCCAGCACCACCTGGGCCACCGCGTACTGATCCGTGTGCGACAGGCTGAGATGCGCTTTCTTGAGGCCGAGCTTCTCGGCGTGTGCGTCAGCCTTGCCGTGGAGTACGAGCGCAGGCGGCCCGGCTTCGGCACGGACGACCTCGATCGTGCGGAAACCGACCCCGCGGGCCCAGCCGGTGCCCAGGGCCTTCATGAAGGCCTCCTTTGCGGCGAAGCGTGCGGCGAAGTGCTGGTCGCTGTTTGCACGGGCCAGGCAGAACTCGGCTTCGGCCGGCAGGAAGATGCGGTCGCAGAACCGCGCGCCGTGGCGCTCGCGCATGGCGCGGATGCGTCCGATGTTCACCAGGTCTACGCCGATGCCCAGAATCACGCTGCCTCCCTGGCGGGCGGCGGGATCGGGCCGCGCCCGCCTCCGTGCGCCGGGGCGCTTCAGAGGCTGGCCGCTATTTCCCGTGCCCGGGCCTGGGCCTCTTCCAGCCGTGCGCGCATGGCGTTG
>CAZBZG010000229.1:576-7713 GCA_964496245.1 uncultured Planctomycetaceae bacterium
GCGTTGGGGTTGCCAGCCACGGTCGGCTGTACCACCACGGAGTGAATCTCGGTAATGCCCATGAAGCGGAGCGCACATTCGAGATAAGGCCTCTGGAAATCGGCGGGATCGTCCTCGGCGTACTCCCCACCGCGCGCATACGCCACAAAAGCCGTGCGGTCCGTGAGCAGTCCCTCGTATCCGTCCTTGCCCACGGCGAACGTATAGGTGGGCTGGATGATCAGGTCGAGGTAGTGCTTGAGCGTATACGGGATGCCGAAGTTCCACATGGGGACGGCGAAGACGTAGAAGTCCGCCGACCTGAAGGCCTCGATCAGGTTTGCGACGTGGGCGAACGCGGTTTCGGCCGCAGAGCTCGCCTCTTCCCCGCGAAGTCGCGCCATCTTGCCTTCGGCTGCATTCTGGTCGAAGGGGGGGAGCTCTTCGGTGGAGAGATCCAGGATATCGAGTTCGAGGGTAGGGTGCGCTTGCTGATAGGCGGTCACGAACGTGCTGGCCACCGCCAGGGAGCGGGAATGTTCGCCGCGCGGAGATGTCTGGATGTAGAGTAACTTGGTCATCGGATCTCGCGCAATCCCGACAGCCCGCCCGCGCCGCGGCAGCAGCGGGTCAGCGACGCTCCAGGTATGCCTGCACGTGCTCTTCTTTGACCGCCTCCGACAGGCCGAGTGCCTCGGCCACGGCCGCGAGCTCCACGCCGGCCTCCCGGGCGAGCCGCCGGGCCGCGGGCGTAGCGCGCGTACGCGAAGCCGGCCGCGGGGCCGAACCACCGAGTTCCGCTTGCACCGTATCCGTGGTGAGCAGCTTCTCGATGAGCGTCTCGTTCTCAGTGCGGGCCGAGGCGATGTCGGCTTCGGTGCCGTCCAGTACGCAGAGGATGGTCCCCACGGGCAGTACGCTCTTCTCGGGCATGAGCCGCGCCGAAACCGTGCCGCCGACCTCGGCCTCGAGCGTGAACTCGGCCTTCTCGGTCAGCATTTCCACGACGTCCTGGCCCGGTTCGATGCGGTCGCCTTCGGCCACCAGCCAACGCGCCACAGTGGTCTGTTCCACGTTCTCCGCGAGACTGGGAACCCGGATGAGATGCATGCAGATCCCTTGGGCGGCCTGCGCATGCGCGCGAAGGAGGGGACGCCGACCCGGCTGCGGTCTGCAGTCCTTCGTCCACATCCTCGGTGGGGCTGCAGCGCCAACGGTACGTGCTGCCGCACGCCACGGCGCCGGGTGGCGCGTGCCGAGGGTGCCTACTGTTCCTCTGCCAGGAGCGCCTTGCGCGCTCCGCGGGGCGCCTTCTGCACGCGACCCTTGCGGATGCATTCGGTACAGGCCGTGATGCGCCGCACCGAGCCCTTGACCAGCGCGCGCACCCGCTGCAGATTCGGCCGGAAGGTCCGGTTGGTCTTGCCGGAGATCTTCGCGCCGGACCCGCCACGACGTTTGGGGGCGCCGCGCCGCGCATACTTGATGCCAAAGGTGGTCCGCTTGCCGCAGATTTCGCAACAGTTCGCCATGCCTCGCTCCAAGTCTCGCCTCTCGCGGCCCGCAACGCCCCAGCCTTCTCGTGGACCCGGGGCCGCACAACGTCACATACGGTGTCCGCACCAGCATAGTCCCAGAGGCCTTGCTGTCAAGGCCTTTGCGGGAATCGCCCTTGAAAAAACCGCGCGAGTCGATAGAGTGAGGGCCTTCAGGAAGGACCTGTTATGGGATTTCGCTGCGGCCTTGTCGGCCTGCCCGGGTGCGGGAAGACCTGCATCTTCAATGCGATCACTGCTGCGGGTGCGAGCGGATACGGGGCCCAGGAGGCCAACCGCGCGGTGATCGAGGTACCGGATGCGCGTCTCGCCCGCCTTGCCGAGATCACGGGCGCCCAGAAGCAGGTGCCGACCACCGTGGAGGTGATCGACATCCCGGGGCTCCAGGCCGGATCCACGGCAGGCGAGGGCCGCGGCAGCAAGCTGCTCGGCCACGTCAAGGACGTGGACGCGCTCTTCCACGTGGTGCGCTGCTTCGAACGGCCGGGGACTGGGGAAGACAGGGTCGGGGTCGATCCGGTCCGCGACATCGAGACCATCGACATCGAATTGATGGTGGCTGACGCCCAGACGCTCGCGAACAAGATCGAGCGTTTGGCCAAGAAGGCCAAGGCCGGTGAGGCCGAGGCCCGCCGCATCCTGGCGGACTGCGAGGCGGTCAAGGCGGGACTGGACGAAGGTGCGCCCGCACGCTGCCAGCCGCTCTCCGACGCCCAACGCGCGAGTGTGGCCGACTGCCACCTCGCCTCCGTCAAGCCCGTACTCTACATCGCCAATGTGGGCAGCCCTGACCAGGCGGAGACAGCACCTGTGCGCGCCCTGGCCGATCACGCCCGGGACGAAGGCGCGCAATGGGTCCTGGTCTGCGGCCGCGACGAAGCCGAGATCGCCGAACTTTCTCCTGACGAGCAGGCCGAGTTCCTGCGCGAGCTCGGCCTGGAACGCTCTTCCATGGAGCGGCTGATCCGCGCCGGATACGAAACCCTGGGACTCGTCAGTTTCCTGACAGGCGGCGAGAAGGAGGCCAACGTCTGGACCTGCCAGCGGGGCACGCAGGCTCCGCAGGCGGCGGGCAAGATCCATTCGGATCTGGAGGACGGCTTCATCCGCATGGAGGTCATGCGCTTCGAGGATCTGGACGCACTCGGCTCCGAGGCGGCCGTCAAGAAGGCCGGCAAGCTCCGGGTGGAAGGCAAGGACTACGTGGTGCAGGACGGCGACGTGGTGCACGTCCGTTTCAGTCGGTAAGGACATGGCATGGACCGCCCCAACATCCTCTACATCCATTCGCACGACACGGGCCGATGGATCCAGCCCTACGGGCATCCCGTGCCCACGCCCAACCTCCAGCGCCTGGCCGAAGAAGGCGTAGTCTTCCGCCAGTGCTTCTGCGCCAACCCGACCTGCTCGGCCAGCCGGGCCGCCCTGCTCACGGGCCAGTACCCGCACCAGAACGGCATGCTCGGGTTGGCGCACCGCGGGTTCTCGCTCAACGACTACAACAGACACCTGCTGCATACGCTGCGCACGGTCGGCTTCCACAGCGCCCTCTCGGGCGTGCAGCACATCGCGCGCGGAGATGCCGTGGACCGGATCGGGTATGACGAGATCCTGGCTGGGGGTGGAGGCGCCGGCACCGGAGAAGCGCACTTGCGGGCCTCGACGTGGCTCGACGGGAACCCGCCCGAGCCTTTCTTCCTCTCGGTGGGCTTCCTGGAGACGCATCGGGCCTTTCCCGAACCCGGCCCGGCCGAGGACGTCCGGACCACGGCTCCGCCCGCGCCGATGCCCGACACCCCCGAAACACGCGGAGACATGGCGGCCTACAAGGCCGGCGCGCGGACGCTCGACGAGAAGATGGGGCTGGTCTTCGATGCGCTGCGCCGTAACAGTCTCATGGAGCGCACGCTCGTCGTCTGCACCACTGACCACGGCATCGCCTTCCCGCGCATGAAGTGCAACTTGACTGACGGCGGTATCGGCGTCCTGCTGATCGTGCGCGGGCCTGGCGGATTCACGGGTGGGCAGGTCGTCGACGCGCTCGTCAGCCACGTCGACCTCTATCCCACGATCTGCGAGGCCGCGGGTGCGGACCGGCCCGACTGGCTGGAGGGCGTGCGCTTGCAGCCCTTGGTCACGGGCGAGGCCGAGAGCGTGCGGGAGGAGATCCACGCCGAGGTGAACTACCACGCCTGCTACGAGCCCCAACGCTGCGTGCGCACGCCTCGGTACAAGTACATCAAGCGCTTCGACGACCGCGACAAGCCGGTCTTGCCCAACTGCGACGCCGGACCCAGCAAGGGCGCGTGGCTGGCCGCAGGCTGGACGCGGCGCGACCCGCCGAACGAGGCGCTCTACGACTGCGTCTTCGATCCGAACGAGGTTGACAACCGCGCTGACGATCCAGCTTGCGCGGATGTGATGAGCGACATGCGCGCCCGTCTTCAGCGCTGGATGGAAGCGACCGACGATCCGCTCCTGGCCGGACGGGTTCCCGCACCGCCCGATGCTGTGCTGAACGACCCGGACGGCCTGCACCCGTCCGAGGACGACAAGAAGACGGCCGCGGAGTGGGGCTACGCCTGATCGCTGCCGGTGCCGACCAGGAGTCTTCCGTGAACCGTCCGAACGGCCGGGTCCTCGTGACCGATCACCAGCGCGCGGACACGTTCCTGCCCGAGTATGGGGTGCGCACGCCCAACGTCGACAAGCTGGCGGCCGGCGGGGTGACTCCCTGGGCGCGGGAATGAGATCGTGTCGCCGACAGTTTTTCCTTGCGCTGTCCCGGCAGACCCGGTATGCGTATTCCCCACACAACTGGCGCATAAACGGATGGACATCCAGAACAGGGAGGGGGACGCTGATGGTACGGCGTATGCTGTTGGTTTGCGGTTTGGTGCTGGTGACGGTGCTGTCGACTGCGCGCGCGGACGCTGCCGAGACCGGACACTACGTGAACGGCGTGGAGGGTGTGAAGGCCGGGACCGTGCCGCCGCCGGGCTGGTACTCGCGCAACTATTTCGTCTACTATCATGCTGACGACTGGATGGACAAGGACGGCGACGACGCCAACCTCGATCTCGACCTCGAGGTCAACGCCTGGGTGACCCGGCTCATCTGGATCACGCCCAAGAAGTTCCTGGGCGCGGACTACGGCATGCAGCTCGTGGGCGTGCTGCAGAGGACCGATCTCAAAAACCGCACGGCCAACGTGGAGGATGAGGACGTGGGCCTGGGGGATGCGACCTTCGCGCCCGTGATCCTCTCCTGGCACAAGCCGAAATTCGACCTTGCCGTCGGGTACGAGCTCTTCATGCCCACGGGCGAATACGACCAGGACGAGCCCGCGTCCCCCGGCAAGGACATGTGGACCCACATGTTCGACTTCGGCGGCACCTACTACTTCGACAAGGCCAAGACCTGGCACGCCTCGGTCCTGGGCCGCTACGAGATCCATTCCGAAAAGGACGAAAGAGAGGTGCGGCCCGGAGACGACCTCCACTTCGAGTGGGGCATCGGCAAGACCTTCATGAAGACGCTGGACGTGGGCGTGAGCGGCTACTGCCAGTGGCAGGTCACGGACGACAAGGGTTCGGACGTCAATTGGGACAAGGACGTCCACGACCGGGTCTTCGCCATCGGCGGCGAGATCAGCTACTTCCACCCGCCCACCAAGATCCAGGTCGGCCTCCGGCACGTGTGGGAGTTCGGCGCCCGCGACCGGACCGAGGGACACGTCACCTGCCTCACGCTCATGAAGGTCTTCTGAGCGGGGGCGGGCTGCATCCTACGGCGACGCCAGCCGCGCGATCTCTTTGGGGCAGAGCAGCCGATTGTAGAGGCGCAGGTCCTTGAGCGAGCCGCCCAGGGAATGGGGGCTGGTGTCGGCCGTGCGGGGGCGGGTGTAGATCCGGACCTGCTCGAAGCAGCCGCCCGCGTGCGTGTAGAGCGCGGCCGGGTCCAGGCTGCCGCGCTGGTGGATCTCCTCGCACGCGCGGTGCGGGTCGCCCTCCACGACCGGCCGCGGGCCGGAGCCGTAGGCGGTGATCGTGATCCGGTTCCCGGGTTCGCCCACGGCCCCCACGCGCAGCTGCTGGCGGATGTGCGACCCGCGCTTGAGGAGCAGCCGGTCGCCCGGCGCGAGGTCCGTGTCGTTGACGGGGCTGAAATCCTGCCAGGCCTGGTCTTCCGAGGTGCCGGCGTTCTCGTTCGATCCGGTGCGGCTGTCGATGTAGTAGTCCATGGGGATGCATCTACCTGCCGGCGGTCCGCTTGAACAGAGCGGCGCTGCCGGCCGCGAGCGTGACCTCGAGCGCGTCACCGGTTGCGGAGACCGAAGCGCCGGTCGCGAGGTCCTGCCACTGCCCGCCAGCTACGGGCGAGAGGGCACACGCACAGTCCGTCCCGCCGAAGTTCGCGGCCAGCAGATAGAGCGCTCCGTCCCGGCCGGGCACGGTCATGGCGCGCACGGCTGCGCCGGAGCCGGACTCGGCCGCACCCACGGTCAGCGCCTCCAGGTCCGCGTGCTCGCTGAGCGCCCGCGTTCCGGCGGCATCGACCGACGCCAGGTGCACGGTGCCGCTGTCGAGGAGGATCTGTGCGCCGTAGAGGTCCTGGAACCCATCGACCAGGGGCCAGCAGAAGGTGTCGGTCAGGATGTTGCCCACCGCGTGTCCGCCGATGCGCCGGCCGCGCTGGAGCACGGTCCATTCGTTCGCGCCAAAGACGCCTACGAGCCCCAGCCGGTCGTCGATGCTCACCCAGCGGGAGCCGAGCGCGGTCATCCGTTCGTCGCCCAGGTGCCGGGGCCACTCCTCGTCGCCGCCGGCGTGCACGTAGCGGCGTTGGTTCTTGTTGAAGACATCGTTCGGGACTTCACGCTTGACGCCCAGGCAGCGGGTGAGGTACGTGCGCCGGTCGGCTTCGGTCGTGGCGTATTCGAGCCGCACGGCCGTGTGTGCATCGGGCAGGGCGGCAAAGACGATCGCGTGACGGGCGAGCGTCTCGGGCTGCCACCCTTCATGAACCCATGGCGCGCTGCGTTCGACGATGCGGCCCGCGGTCACGAACCCGCCGTCGAACTCCTGGATGTGCTGATCCTGGAGCCAGCAGCGCGTGGGGTTGCCGAGGCCGTGGACTTCGCCGCCCAGGTTCCGCTGCCATTCGGCCAGGTCGCCGTCGTCCGGCGGCACGCAGAATCCCTGCGGGTTCTCGCACGCGAGCCAGCTCCAGCTCGCGAACCGCGTGGGCGTACGGTGGAAGACCGCGCCGTGCTCGGGTTCGCTCCACCCGCCGGCCACGGCAGCCTCGTATCCCGCTTCGAATCCGTCGTCCTCCGCCGGTTCGGCTCTGAGCCGGGTCAGCCAGTCCGCAGCCTGGCTCAGGACCACCGCGCGGTCGGCTTCGATCCGGCAGTAGTACCAGGGCGCCTTGGCAGTCAGTTCGTCGATGCGTTCGCAGAGGTACCGGCCGTCCGGGCTCAAGGCCTGCTCGCGGCATGCCAGGTCCACGGCCCGGCGAAGCAGCTCGCCCGCGTGCGGGTCCTGCCAGCGGTCGAGCGCCAGGATGATGATCGACAAACGCTGCTCGTCGAACTGAAAGA
>CAZBZG010000230.1:0-7705 GCA_964496245.1 uncultured Planctomycetaceae bacterium
GAGAACCTGCCGATCACCGAAGACCTGAAGCGCGCACACGCCGACCTCACCGCCGCGTGAGTCGACCTGAGCGACCGACAAGCCCCAAGCAGAATCGGATCCATGCCCCAAGCAAAACGACTCGTCCTGTTGGCCCCCGCCGGACGGTTCCGGGATCTGGCCGGCACCCTCAACCTGCCTGTGGCGCTCTGCTCCATGGCCGGCTATCTGGCCAAACGGATGCCCGACCTCGACACGCACGTCATCGATCTGCAGACGTCCTTCGGCTTTCCCCTGACCGAGGCGGCTGAAGACAAGCTCCTGTCCCGCGCCATGACGGAACTCATGCCGCTACTCACCGACGACACGCTCGTCGGCATCTCCTGCCACGCCAACCGCGACATCGTGCACGCGCTGGCTCTGGCGCGAGCGGTCAAGGAAGAGGCGAATGTCCCCGTCGTCCTCGGCGGCTACGCACCATCGACCTGCTACCCGCTGGTGCTCGAGCACTACGCCCACCTCTTTGATGCGGTGGCCGTGGGGGCGGGCGAGCGGGCGACCGAAGGCCTGCTCCAACGCATGAAGGGATCGACGATCGTCCGCAAGCACGAGATCCCCGGGATCGCATTTGTGCAGGAGGGCCGGCTCGTGGTCACGGACCGGGCCGAAGCCGTGCCTCTGGATGCCTTCCCCAAGCTCTCCCTCGCCCCGCTCCACGATCACGAAGCCTACGAGTTCGTGCCCTACTACACCACGTCGGGCTGCCCGTTTGCGTGCGACTTCTGCTTTGAGCGTTCCGTGCATCCGGAATACCGCAAGCGGGATCCTCAACGTGTGCTCAAGGACCTGGAGCAGACCTTCGCCCGCTACATCCGGCCGCGACACGTGGCCTTCGTGGACCCGCTCTTTGGCTTCGACGCGCAACGATCCACGGCCCTCTGCCGCGGGCTTCGCGCACGCGACATCACCTGCTCGTTCTACACGCGCACCGATCTCTTGAAACGCGAGATGTACGAGGCCCTGGCCGGCGTGTGCGAGTGGATCTTCCTGGGCGTGGAGGCGGCGTCCGCCGCCGCGCTCACGGCCATGCAGAAGACCCGCGACCCTCAGGCCTACCTGCAGTCCGTGCGCGAGCAGGTGGGTCTGTGCTTCGACCACGGAATCACCCCGCAACTCGGGTTCATGCCGAACTACCCCCTGACCACGCAACAGGATGCCGAGGCCATCCTGCGGCTGCTCGACGAACTCGCCGAGCTCTATGCCAAACGCGGCCAGGGCGCCGGCCTCGCGGTCACGGTCTTCGCCTATCACATTTGGTACGGCAGCCAGCACTACCGAGATTTGGAGGATTTGCTCGCCCGCGGCATGACCGTTACGCCAGGCTTTCCCGACGTCTATCACGGCATCCCGGTGCCCCGCGAACTTCGCCAGGACGTTTGCGACGCATCGCCGGACCTTTCCTGGAACGCTTTCCAGACCCTGCGCCAGCAGATCTACAGCAAGGCCGTGAGGACCGGCCTCGCCACCGCTCACGTGGCGCGGCACAACTTCATGTTCGTGAATGCCGGCCAGAACCGGCTCTGGGTGCTCGACGGGGGCGAAGTCCGCTTCGTGGATGCGGACCAGGACTGCATCGACATCAAGTCCATGATGCGGGAGCGTCACAGGACCGCCGGCTGAGCTTCGCCGCTTCCTCTGGCCCCAGCTGCCGCTCGCGCAAGTCCACCCCGTAGCCAAGCACAAACCGCCCGCCCGCACCGAACGCCTGCTTGTCGTAGCAGCCACAAAAGCGTTCGTCCGGGAGATGCGTCACGAGCGTCACGCGCACGGGTACCGTGGCGACAAGCGCCAGGCCTTCGGCGTCGACGATCATGGCTCGTCTTCCTCGCGGCTTGGAGCGCTACACCCGCACCGGCATGTACGGACTGAGCAGGAGGATCCCGATCCACGCGATGATGCAGGAGACGAGGCCCACCACCGCGCCGATCTTGAGCCACTCGAAGAAGCCGAACTGCCTGCGGTAGCGCTTCTCCAGCATGCCGAGCGCCACGATGTTGGCCGTGGAGCCGATCATGGTGATGTTCCCGCCGAAACAGGCGCCGAAGAGCAGCGCCCACCAGAGCGGGTTGGCGTTGAACTCGTTCACCACCGGGATGAAGGCGGCCACGAACACGATGTTGTCCACGAACGCCGAGCCCAGGGCGGACACGATCAGGACCACGGGCGCGAGTAGGCTCGACCCCTCGCCGAACGCAGCCGTGAAGTCCGCAGCCACGCGCGCGGTCACGCCCGAATGCTTGAGGCTGCCGGCCACGGCGAAGAGCATCATGAAGAAGAGCAGCGTCCACCACTCGACCTCGGACTCGATGTAGTGCCGCGCACGCTGGTGCCGCCACATCATGAGAAAACCCGCCACCACCAGAGGCGCCACGATCAGGATGGTGTTGTCGTCCAGCTCCAGCTTGCGCTCCAAAAAATGGTGGCTGGCGATGAAGGCGATCATGCCGACCAGGATGGCCAGCCCCTTGCGGTAGGGCACCGCTACGAGCGGCCCGAGGGTCAGCCCCATGGCCCGCCGCTCCCGGAGACGCGTGTCGAGCAGCCGGATCTCCTCGCGGTACCAGGCGAGGATCACCCCGAAGGCCGCGGTCAGCGTCACCAGCATGACCGGGAAGGCCCAGTGGATGAAGTCCCCGAACGTGAAGCCGGCCTTCTTGCCGATCAGAATCCCCACGGGATTGCCGAGCATGGTGCCCGCCGATCCGATGTTGGTGGCCAGGATGGCGATCATGACGAACGGCGCCGGCCGGATCTTGAGCGTGTCGCAGACCTGGAAGACCAGGGTGGCCACGAACACGATGGACGTCACCTCGTCCACCACGCACGCCATCAGGGCCGACAGGTACACCAGGATGCCGATGAAGACCGTGCCCGACAGGCTGTGCACGCTGATCACGGTCTGGATGATCCACGTGAAGAGCCCCAGTTCCTTGAGCACGCCCACCGAGACCATCATGCCCACGAGAAAGAGGATGATGGGTAGCTCGCTGTCCTGCACGAAGTGTTCGATCGTGATCACCCGGCAGCCGAGGAGCGCGCCGATGCCCACGAAGGCGATGGCCAAGCGGAAGCGCCAGAACAGCAGCGTGGCCAG
The DNA here is from genome assembly GCA_964496245.1 of uncultured Planctomycetaceae bacterium. Lineage (GTDB taxonomy): Bacteria > Planctomycetota > SZUA-567 > SZUA-567 > SZUA-567 > CAZBZG01. The sequence continues at coordinate 3,134 of CAZBZG010000230.1, forward strand.
CACGATCATGATGAAGATGGACGAGGAGAGGATCTGGTCCTGCGTGAGACGGGCGAACAACCCCAGACCCGCCATGGCCGCGGTGCCGAAGAGCAGCCCCAGCACGCGCAGCCGCATGCTCGAGACCCCGGATTGTCCGTCGCCCACTTCCATGGCTATTCCCGCAGGACCTTGTTCAGAAACCCCTGGAGCGAGACCACGCCCACCAGCTTCTTGCCCTTGAGCACGTAGGCGTGCTGCACGTGGTGGCGGGTGAGCTCCTTGGCCACCTCCACGGCGGGCGCGTTTACGGACACGGTCGCGTACTCCAGCGTCATGATCTCCGCCAGCCAGGTCATGCTCTCGTTGCGGAGGATTTCGGCGAACGGCTCGAAGTTGAGGATGGGCGACAGGTCGTCCATCCACAGGATGTAGTCCGGGAGGCACACGCGGAGCAGTTCGTAGGCCGTGACCACGCCGATGAGGACGTTCTCCTTGTCCACCACGGGCACGTCGATGCAGTCGTGCCGCACGAACAGGTCGATCGCGTGCTCGAGCGTATCGTTCTCCTCGAGCGCGGCCGTGACCGACTCCATGATGTCGCCCGCGCACACGTGCTCGGGCAGCTCCATGTGCCCGCGTTCGAAGAACCGCCAGACCTCCTCCGGCGTCTCCAGCGCCGCGATCTGCTCGGCCGTCTGGGGATTCTTGCAGATTGCGGCCAAGCTGCTCACCGCCTGCAGATAGACGCCCGGCCGCGTCTTGGGCACCAGCATCACGATGATGAGGCGCGCCCGCTTGTCGTCGCCCTCGCCGAACGGCACCCCCTGCGTGGAGGTGGCCACGCCCACGACCATGTCCTCGATCGCATCCAGCCGGGCGTGGGGCATGGCGATGCCCGGACCGATTAGGGTCGGGTGCTCCTCCTCCCGCTCGCGGATGGCCTGAAACGCGGCGTCCACGTTGCCGATCCCGCGCTCGTACGCCAGCCGCCGCAGCACCTCCAGGATGGCCGCGTCCCGGGTCTTTGCGTCGCTGTGGCACACGACCTCGGCGGGCGAGAACAGGGACGCGAAGCTCACATGCTCGTTGGGCGTTGTGGCCATGCCGCCTGTGTACAACCCATTGCGCCGCCTGTCAAGCCGGAAGGTCTGCCCGGAGCCGTCGGGGCCTATTGCAGACGCCCCGCGACCCGCAGCCCGACGTCCGGACGCATGCAATACGCCCCGGCACAGCGGGAGCGGGATCCACGGGATCCGGTCCGCGTCGCCGACCGTCTGCTACGCGGACGGCCGATTTTCACACACGAAGCCTGCATTCGCCCAATCCACCACCGCATAGGGGACGTTGTCGTACCCGTCCGATACCCGCAGGCGGATCCGCCCGGCCCCGCTCGGAATCGGCACCGAGACCTGCCAGGGCTCCTCGCCAGGCCCCAGGCACGGGGACTGGTCCGCCATTCGCTCGTCCACGAACACCCGGGCGATGCAGCGGGCCTGGCTCTCCTGCACGCTGTCGATGCCGACCTGCGCGACGAACTGCCGGCAGCCCGCGGGCACTGCGTAGACCAAGTCGGATTCGCTGTGCACGCCCAGCCCCTTCGCATAGGTCCGACCCGCCATGCGCAGGGGACGGCGGATCCCGTTCCGATCCCGTTCCACCGCCGCCCAGCCCGTGCTCGCCTCGAGAGGATCCAGATCCGAGAGAAAGACGTCCGGGGCGGGCCGCGCACACTCGGTTCTGCGCGGCGCGCTTGCGGCATACGCCGCCGGCCCTGCCTGCCCTGCCGTGTCGACCGCACGCACGCCGATCCGCCCGGCCTGCCCGAAGTCTGCGCGGCCGCACGCAAAGGTCTGCTCCTCAGGCGCAAGGCGCGCGAGCACCGCTTCCGTGCCGTCTGTGCGCGACCGCACCACCTCGTACCAACCCACCTGAGCGGAGTCCGGCGCAGGCGCCCAGCCAAGGAGGACCCCCTGAGCGGTCGTCCTGCGGACCTGGAGGTCGCGCACCGGGCCGGGCGGATCGCCCACAGGATCCACGGCCACGAGCGTACCGTCTGGCGGCTCGCGCAGGCGCGTTCCGCTCGCGCAGGCCAACTCCACGAAGTACGCGAACGCCGCGTTCGTCACATCGCTTCCGAGCACCGCCTGGAACCGTCCCCCGCCCTCCGGCTCGAGCGACACGCGCTGCACGCGCTCCTCCCCCGCGCGCGTGTAGCAGAGTGCCCCCTGCTGCGCGGTCTCCCCGATCGCGCGAATTCCGTGCACCCGGTACGGCTGGCCGACGACTACGGCCTCCGGCGCAAGGAAGTTCAGACGGATCGGCCCTCGCGCAGCCGCGCTCGCGTAGGGGACGTCGCCGGGCAGGTCCACGGGCGCCACCAGCCTGACGACGGCGGGACCTTCCGCGGGTGCGGGCGAGAAAGCCACGCAGAAGACCCGGTCGTTCGCCACGATGTTGCCTCCCGCCATGCTGCGTACGCGCCGTCCCTGCCGCGTGCAGTCGACGAACCGCAGGTCCGCGATGCAGCGCCGCCGTGTCTTGCCGATGAAGTCGCTCGCCATCTCCCCGTCCCCTTCGTAGGCGATGTTGCGGAAGGTGATGTTGCGCGTGGCCAGCCCGTTCTCGTTGTGCGCCCAGTGGCTCATGCGCATGTCGATGGACATCAGCTTGGCGCGCTGCGGCGCCTGAAGCGGCATGATGCGGACGTCCTCGAACAGGATGTCCCGGATGACGAGATTGTCCCCGCCGAAGACCTGCATGGCAGCTTCTGCGTACTGGTTGATCACCTCGATTCTGCGGAAGGTCACGCCGGTGATGGTCTCCCGGTTGTCGGGCGTGCCGCGGTATCCCACCACCATGCAGTGCGCCCGGTCGCACCAGAGGACCATGTCCTCGAAGGTGATGTCGTGCATGTCCGCACGGCCGAAGCGCGCATCCACACTCAGCAGGTCGTCGGCGGCTCGGACGAAGCAGCCTCGTACCTGGCAGTCGGCTGCCGCATCGAGGTGGATTCCGTCCGGACAGGAATGGTCCGCGTCCGGGGCGTGCGTGACCAGCGCGAGATTCGTGATACAGACCCCGCGCGGACCTTCCCCCGCCAGCGCTTCCTTGCGCTCGAACACGATCGCCCACGTCCGCGCGGTCATGATGAATCCGTCCAGGCGGACGTTGACTGCGCCGCGGGCGGAGCGAATCCGCCCGCCCGCAAGCATGCCCCGGCCGAAGATCACAGCCCCCCTGGTGTTGTCAGCCTGGATGCTGCCGTACACCACGGCCCCGCCCGCCAGGTAGACGGTCGTGCCCGTGGTCTCGCTGATGTCGAGCGTCCCCGGGTGGTGTTCGCCCGGACCAAAGTAGTGGTCCACGTCCTCCGGCGCGGGCGCCCTCGTCTCCGGCAGGTTGGTGAAGACGTGGAGTACGCCCTCGTGCCAGTCGTCGTTCACGCGCAGCACGAACTTGCGCGGAACGTCTGCATCCTGCGCGGCCCGAAGGGTGAGCGTGTCCTCCTGCAGTGCGGCCGTGATCCCGAACGAAGCGGGACGGACCTCGTGCGAGGCCACCCGGCGGCTGCAGCGCACCTCCAGCTCCACGGTGTCCGAGAAATCAAAGGTCACCATGGCCGCAACATAAGGGCCGCCGAACTTGCAATGGCCTACGGGCAGATCGTAGACGAAGAGGTCCTGCCAGGGACCACCCGTCTCCCGCACCCGTACGGCAAAGGCATCGTTGGGCTTCAGGCCCGGTGGCGCTGTCCAGGTGACCAAGCTCATGCGGCGCGCCCCCCTCCCGGCATCCTTGCCTCCCGTGCATCGCGTTGGCATCCTACCATTGCTCGGCGCACGTTTCCACAGATCGTTCTCGGACCGCGCCTCTATTGCGACCTCCTCCACCCCTCGGACAGGGGCAGGATCGAGCTCGCCACCAAACTGACCGAACGGATCAAGCCCGTGCTGGACGCCGATGGGTAGCCGGAAACGCAAGCAGCCGGACGGCGTCCGGCTGGTTCGTGTGCATGCAATGGTTGCAGACGGCCGGTCACCTCTACCGTCCGCGGATCCCTGCTACAGCAGGTTCTCCAGCATCCGGGCCACGCTCTCCTTCACGGCCTCCGGCGTCATCAGGCTGCCGTTGTTGAGCTCGGACAGGGTCTTCTCGATCTTGGAACGCCGCACATCCGGCACCTGCTGGAGCTTGCCCAAGAGCTTGGCCTTCTCCGAGATCTGCACGGCATCCTGGCGGGAGACCGATTCGCCTTCCCGCCGCCCGGACTGGGGCGCGTTGGCCGGCTCATCCTTCTGCGTGGACTTGCGGATGGGCTCGAATTCTCCAAGTCCGCCAACCTTCATGGTCCTGCCATCCTATGCTGAGCGCTTCATCCTCGTCTCAGGCCCCAAGGCTCCGTTGCCCCAGGTTCCTCCACTTGTGTTATCGGCAGCTGGCAGCCACTCTTTAGGCGGCCGCCAAGAAATAAGCAACCGCAAATCATTCCCCGTCAACATATTACGACATCGCATCCGATTTTCAAGCCTCTTTTCAAGTGGACTTTTGCACTTTTCTGACCTGAACAAGGATCAAAGAAGGAGGCCGTTC
>CAZBZG010000231.1:0-7676 GCA_964496245.1 uncultured Planctomycetaceae bacterium
GCTCGGCTGCGAACTCGTCTGGCCGGGCTGGAGCTCGGCGCTCCCAGGGCGGTTCGCTCAGCCCAGGGCTTTGCGCACCGAATCGAGGACCGGCGCCTGGCGGGGGTCGATCAGGTCGGCGGCCCGGTCGATCGGGACCACCGCGCGTTCGCGCACGTCGGACTCGTCCCACTCCGCAAGCAGCCGGTCCACCTTCATGGGGTACATGTCGACCTTGCAGGTGCCGCCCCACTTCTCGTACTGGTAGGTGGCCAGCGGCTTGGTATCGACCGCGCCCAGGAGACCGCCCTCTTCGAGTGCCTCCTGCGCGGCCGAGTCCCACGGTGTCATGTCGTCCTCGGTCAAGCCCTTGGGGAAGATCCACCGGCCGCTGTTGGACGTGACGAGCACCAGGCGCAGCCCCTCGTCGGTCTCGAGATACGGCACCACGCCCGATTGACTGTAGGTCGTCCCCATGAGCAGTGTCTCCGTCTGGCTCTAGCCTACGCTCCGGGCCGTGTTCTGTCCACCAGCGTTTCTCTTGCCGGCTTCACCCCCGCGGCCGTCGGCGGTAGAGGTCGATCTGCTCGAGCGCCTCGCGCGCGCGGGCGGCCACGTCGGCATCGGGGTCGTGGTCGAACACGGCCTGCAGGTGCTGGAACGCAGCCGTGGGCTGGCCCTGTCGCAGGCGCAGCAGGCCCAGGCGCAGCAGGACCTCGTCGAGGTGCGGGTCGCGCGGCTGGCGCGCCACGCACAGGCGCAGGAGCCGCGCAGCAGCCACCGGGTACCCGGCCTCGTCCATCCAGTCGGCCAACATAGCGCAGGACCGCGCGTCGAGCGCGCCGAGCTCGCCGCGCTGCATTTGGGCGGCGGTCATGAGCGCTTCCTCGGCGTCGCCCGCCTGGATGACCCGCTGCAGTTCGCCCAGCGCGTCGTTGCCGCGGGACATGCGTGGCGCTTCGGCACGCGGCACCGGCCGCGGCCGCGTTGGTGCGCCCAGCCGTTCGGCCCACGGCCACTGCCAGGAGACGTGTTCGCCCGCCCACGCCACGCCGAGTCCGGCCAGGAAGCCGCCCAGGTGCGCGCCGTATGCGACCCCTGTCTGGCTGCCGAGCAGCACGGGCAGCAGGTTGTCCACGAGCACGTAGAAGCCGAGCACCACGCGCGCGGGGAGCAGCACCACATCGAAGAAGAACGGCCAGATGAAGAGGAAGACCTTGACCAGGTTGCGGGGAAACATGAGAAAGTAGAGCCCCAGCACGCCGGAGATGGCGCCCGAAGCGCCGACGAGCGGGAGCAGGGACGCCTGTTCGAAGAGCGCGTAGGCGAGCGTGGCAGCCGCGCCCGTGGCCAGGTAGAGTACGAGGTAGAGCGCCCTTCCCACGCGATGCTCCACGTTGTCCCCGTAGATCCAGAGAAACAGCATGTTGCCGAAGAGGTGGAGCAGTCCGCCGTGGAGGAACATGGACGCGAAGAGGTCGGACAGCTCGGGCGCGGCCGGCTTGTACCCGTGGGCGAAGACGAAGAGATCGTAGGCGCTGACCTGGATACGGGTCGACACGCCGGGCGGGAGCGCGCGGCGGACGGCCTCGAGGTACTCCCGCAGCAGCGGGTCGTTCGGATCCGGCGCCTGTGCGGAGAGCGGCCACGTGATCAGCAGGTAGACGAGCACGTTGGCCGCGATCAGGGCCCAGTTGACCCAGGCCGTGAAGTTGCGGGGATTGGGGGTGTCGCCGGTCGGCAAAAACACGCAGGGTCTCCTCTGCTGGGAAGGACGCGCGATCCGTGGTCGCACGCTCCCCCGACCCGCGATCGTAGGCGATCGGAGCGCATTTGGCAAGGCGGAGGGGCCCGTTCCCGGGTGGGCGGACCAAAAGTTCCTTGCCGGTTCCGCGGCCATCGATTACCATGCACGGGCGCGTAGGGGGGGGATGCATCCCGCGCAGGTTTCTCGATCGCGTGGGGCAAGCCTCTCCCCGCTGTTTCGATCGCCGGACGGGGCAAAGCCCCGCCCCCAGCAAAAGGACCCGAGCATGACCAGCATGAACCTCGACGACATCCGGGCGGATGCGAACAATCTCTTTCGCGAGGAGATGATCACGGACCTCAAGATCGCGACCATCCGCAAGCTCACGCCCATCAAGGCTGACGGAACGGTGGACGACAAGCGCGACGTGCAGTTCACAGCCCAAACCCACATCATGTCGCAGATGGGAGCGCTTCCGATCAATGCCCCGCTCGAGGCCACGACCTTGGAGGACGCACTCAAGGAGTTCCCGCAGGCGGTCAAACAGGGGGTCGAGAAGATGGTGGACGAAGTCCGCGAGCTCCAGCGCCAGGAGTCCGGACGAATCGTGGTCCCGCGTCCGGGGCAGGGCATGGGCGGTGCGGGCTTGCCGGGGCAGCCCGGTGCCCAGCCCGGCGGTGGCCAGGGGCCCGGGCCGATCGTGATGGGATAACGGCTGTCATTCCTTTCCCCTGCGGCAGCCTTCGTTCCTTCGCGTCCGCTTGAAGACGCGGCCGGAATGGCACAGCATGCACACCAGCCTGATTCCCGCGTATGCCTCCGCGCTCGCCCAGCCGCTCGCGGCTCCGCCCTGCCCGATCTTCGATGCGCACATGCACGTGGGCGAGATGGCCCGCAACCGCGCCTACGTGCGCGCCGCGCGCGCCTATGGGGTGTCCCGCGCGCTGGGGATGCTCCATGAAGTGGAGCCCGAGGACCTGTACGACGCGTTCGGCGACTTCTTCGTGCCGTGCGTGTGGGCCACGCGCGACGCGCCGGGCGGCGCATCCTGGGCGCGCGAGGAGATCGAACGCCTGGAGGACTGGCGCGGGCGCGGAGCGGGCTGCGTCAAGTACAAGGTCACGCCCGTCCACGGCAAGCCGGCTTGCTTTCTGGACGACGAACGGCTCCAGCCCGTGCTCCGGCGGGCGGCAGAGCTCGGGTACGTGGTCATGGCGCACATCGCCGAGCCCTCGCTCTGGTGGCCGGAACGCTTCGATCCGGCGGAGGTGGGGAGCAAGGAGAGCTACTTCCCGCAGGTCGAGGCCGTGCTGCGCGAGCATCCCGCCATGCGCTTCGTGGGCGCGCACATGGGCGGGAGCCCGGAAGACCTGGGACGCCTGGCCGCCCTCATGGAGACGTATCCGAACTACTACGTGGATACGTCGGCCACCAAGTGGATCGTGCGCGAACTCAGCCGGCAGCGCGAGGCTGCGCGCGCGTTCTTCCTCCGCTTTGCCGACCGGATCCTGTTCGGCAGCGACCTGGTGGCCCAGTTCGGGGACAGCGACGACTACTTCACGAGCCGCTTCCACGTGCAGCGCTTCATGTGGGAGGCGGACGCGCCCGCCCCCAGCATGATCGCGGATCCGGACGCCGTGCCTCCCGATTTCCCGAACGGCCCGGAACTCCGGCCGCTGGGGTTGCCCGCGGCTGTGCTGCAGAAGATCTACTGGCAGAACGCGGCCGCGCTCTTCGCGGACGCCCGCGCGCCGCAGTCGGCGTGAACCTGAAGCAGCCCGCCTATGCTTCCCGGATCCACACCCGCATCTCGCCGTTGGCGCGGTTGTTCCAGAGGCAGTAGGGCACGGCCAGCAAAGGTGCGGAGCGGGTGCGGCTCGTGGGGGGCTGAGAGTTAGGCCTGGTTCAAGAACACGCGGATCCGGGTCACACATGGCACACGGAGCAGTATGTAGCCCAGGCACTCTTGCCTGGGGCGGATTCCCTGAGGCGCTGCACAGGCAGGAGTGCCTGTGCCACAAACCGCTCTCACCGAGTGTTACCCGGAATTGAACGAGGCCGAGAGTTAAGGGATCTCAGCCCTCAAGCCTCAGGCCGTATCCTTCACACCTCAAGCACACAGATCGGCTCGCCGACCTTGACCTCGTCGTCCTCGGACACGAGCAGCTCCTTGATCTTGCCGCTCTTGGGGCAGGGCACGTTGAACGTGGCCTTGTCCGTGACCATCTCCACGAGGTCGTCGCCCTCAGCCACGTCGTCGCCCACGTCGTAGTAGTTGAACGAGACCTTGGCCTTGTCGTCGGCGTCCTCGCCCAGCGACGGCAGCGTCACGGTGAAAGCAGCCATTGAGATACCCTTTCCATGCAGGCAGGCGTTTCCGATTCTGGTTGAAGAGCCTACTCTATGCAGCCGGCCCTCTGTGTCAAGAGGCGGCGGAACGAAAGCCGCAATGCGTTACTTCCCAGGCGGTTGCAGCATAGATGCGCAGGCGGGGCGCGGAAGGAGGATTACGGCCGCACCATCACCCCCTCGAGCGCGAGCAGTTTCTGCTTGAGTCCCGGCCGTCCGCTCCAGCCGCCGCAGCGGCCGTCCGCAGCCACCACGCGGTGGCAGGGGATGAGCAGGGGCACGGGATTCGCCCCGCAGGCCTGACCCACGGCGCGCGCCGATCCGCAGCCCACGCGCGCGGCCAGCTCGCCGTAGCTCACGGTCGTGCCATAGGGGATACGCTGCATGGCTTGCCAGACCCGGCAGCGGAACGCGGTGTGGCCGGCCAGATCGACGGGCACTGTGAAACGCATCTGCCGGCGCCTGTGGTAGGCACGGAGTTCGCGCGCGAGCCTACGGGCGAGCGTGCGCACGTGCTCCGGGCCGTCTTGGACACGCGCGCAGGGCGTGCGCTCGCGTCGCGCGCCAGGGAAGGCCAATCGCGCTACCCCGCGCGGGGTCAGGACCGCGGAGTAGGTGCCTGGAGGTGTGTCCACACAAGCCACAAAGGCGGAGGGAGCCTCCGGCCTACTCATCGGCCGCGACCTCGGCGGCGGATGCGGGGTCGGCAGGTGCCGGTGCATCGCCGTCCGCCTCGCTGGTTGGCGTGGCTGCAGCCGGGGCTTCGCGTTCCGCACACGCGCGCACGACCACGTCGTCGAACGCCACCCGGCCGGGCGGCCAGTAGGCGTAGAGCTGCACGCGCAGGAACTGCGGCATGTGCTCGGGCTTGACGCTGCGAGGCAAGAACGGCTCCGTGGTCAGGGTCGTCCATGCGCCCGCCTTGCCGTGGAACCGCTTCTGGTGCTTGAAGACCTCCTGCCGGTGGGTCTGTACTCCCTCGTAGCCCTCGACCTCCAGGTCGCGGTATGCTTTGACGAACAGGATGACTTTGGGGCCGTCGGTCTTGAGTCGAAACGAGACCTGGTAGTACGTCTCCGGGTCAATGGGAATGTACGGGCTGTAGCAGAAGAGCCCTGTGCTCGCGGCTACAGGCTTGGGGATATCGTATTGCAGACACGCATCCGTGCCCTGGCGCGCGAGCCGGATGCCCTCCTTCATGGGCCAGTCCCAGTCGGGGAGGAGCGTCCAGGGCGCTGCTGCGCGTGCAGCCGCGGCCGGCCAGACATCGAAATCGCCGTGTGCGCAGAGATTGGGGCCTGTGGGCGCCATGCGGTGTTTGACGTGTGCGGCCTCCCGGTCGGCTGGCGTGGGCATGCCCGTCAGCTGCTTGAGCACTTCGTCCACCTTGCGGGTGAGTTCGTACGGCGTGGCGCATTCGTACGATCGATCGACCGCGAATGTCTTTGGTGCGTCGAGCTCCAATGCCCGCACGTGCAGGAGCAGGCGCAGGCCCTTGTCCGATCGCTGGGTGGTCTTGTAGCCCTTGTGCTGCTTGACGATCTTGGGGCCCGGGTCTTCGGGCCGCTCGATCGCCCCCCAGACGAGCACATCGCAGCCAAAGGCCTTCTTCGCCTGGGCTGCGACCGTTGCGGGGTCGGCGTCCAGTGCGGGCCGCTCCAGGAGTGCGGCCCGATCTTCCCAGTCGATCTCGGTGTCCACGCTGAAGAGCGCGCGTCGCGTCGATTTCATGCGAAACATGCGCCCGACCTGGCGACCGAGCTTGCCCTTGTCAAAGGGGCTCGCGAAATCCATGGCCACGAGGTACCGCAGGGGCTCGGCCTCGCCCGCAGCCGGCTGTGCGGACCAGGCAGAGGCGAGCAGGATAGCGGTCGGGATCAGACGCGCGCGCACGAGGACTCCTCTCTGTGCGCATTATCGCCGGGGCGGGTGGTGCGGTCAAGCGCCCCGGACAAGCCCAAAGGGCGCGCCCCGGCTCTCGGGGAGCCGGGGCGCATCGGAGGGCACCAACTACCTACCAAAATGCGTCGACTATTTCTTCCCGCCATGCACGTCGTAGTAGCGGTAGTAGACTTCCAGCATGAGCGCGCCGAGCGCGGTCTGGCCCACGCGGCCCCAGCGGTCGCCGTACTTCTCGGTGTCGTAGTTCCACGAGCCCTTGTTCTCCTTGAATGTGCCCTGCTTGACCTGCGTGGAGAGCAGCGCCTTCTTCATGGGGTCGTTCCACTTGCGCCAGTAGTCCGAGCGGATGCCCATCTGGAAGATGCCCAGGGCTGAGTAGTACCAGCGGTAGAAGTCGAACTTTGCCCCATCGGGAAATCCATCGCCGATTACCTGGTTGGCGCAGCCGAGCACCTGTTCGTCCGTCCGCGGCCGGCCGAGGAACTGCAGGCACGTCAGGCCCACGGCCGTCATCCGCGTGCTGCCGCCGCCGCGCTTCACCTGTTTCACGTCCTTGGCCTCGCTCGAGTAGGAGACCCGGCACGTGCCGCCATAGCCCTTGTCGTTCTTGGGATCGGTCGTGGCCTGCTGGATGTACTTGAGGGCCTTTTCGATCACTTCGTACGGCACGTTCAGACCCGCGGTCTTGGCGCTCTTGATGCCCATGACCCACCAGCCGGTGACCGAGGTGTCCACACGCTCGGTCGACGGTCCGTAATTCCAGCCGCCTGCCGGGCACTGGCTCTCGGCCGCCCAGTTGACCGCCTTCTGCGCGAACTCCTTGAGGTCGGCCCCGCCGCTCATGCCAAAGGCCTCGGCCGCGGCCATGAGCGCGATGCCCGCTTCGTACCGGTGCGGGCCGATGCGGCCGTTGGCCTTCTGCTGGTCCTTGAGCCAGTAGACCGCCTTCTGCACGTTCGTCTTGTACTTGCCGAAGCGCGTGGAGTTGCCCGCGCCCAGGAACGCCAGCAGCGCCAGGGAGGTCACCGCCACATCGTGCTTCTTGCCGCCGTACTTGGCGCAGTCCCAGTGGCCGTCGCCTTCCTGGTGCTCGGCCAGCCACCGCAGCGCCCAGTTCACCGCGCTCTCGGTCCGGCGGCTCCCGCCGCCCCGGGCTACGCAGTTGCGCCGGCCCCCGCCGTTGCGGAAGCCGAAGGCGCCGCCGCCGCCGCGGCCGCCCGAAGCGCCCACGCCCATGAGCGCCGGGCTCCCCTCCACATCGTCGAACGTGGAGATGTTGTCCGGATCGCCGCGCGCAGTCTCCATGTCCATGTCGTTGTCGGTCTCGTTGTGGTCTGCGATCTCAAAGTCCGTGGTCACCACCACGGGGGCGGGGGTCGGATTCGTCTGATCGGTGACCACCTCGGGATCGCGCTCGATGATGTCCGGCTCGGGCGGTTCCTCGATCTTCTCTTCCTCCTCCACGATCTCCGTGCTGATCACGATGCGCCGGGCCTTCTTGGTGGGCTCCTCCACCGGGACCAGCAGCAAAATGAGGAAGACGAGGCTGTGGATGGCAACCGAGCTGACGTACCAGGGCGCGGATTGCCACTGCTGCGCCAGGGCGGCGCCCAGCGTACCGTCGTCTTCGTCGAACTGTCCGTCATCCACCGGCTCTTCGGTTTGCGGTTCTTGGTCGAGCATTTCGTCGTCTGCCATG
>CAZBZG010000232.1:0-7629 GCA_964496245.1 uncultured Planctomycetaceae bacterium
TCGGTGATGCCCAGGCCCCCGGACCCCACGCGGTGATTGCCGTTGCTCGCCCCGAGCAGGCCGTACGCTTCCAGCTGGTCCAGGCGATGGAGCAGCGCCTCGGTCATGCGCGCGCTCGCGCGGTGCACGAGCGCGGGCTGGTCGATCATGTCCATGTAGAGCTTCTCGATCCCGTACCACTGCACGAGCACGTCCCACGGCGCGCACCACAGGGTCGGGCGTCCCCGCCTCTCCACCGGGATCACACCCGCGAAGAGTTCCGAAAGCGTGTCAAACCGCGCTTCCGTGGCCTCCCAGTCGGGCGTGATGGTGGGAAGCTGGATCTTCTCCACGTCCGCCTCGGTCTGGATCACGGGCTTGTACTGGGCAGCTCCGCGTTCGAACGTCGTGCGTTCGGCATCCACGGCAAAACCGTAGCCGCTGTCCGAGAAAACCGGCCCGCTGTAAATCACAGGATCCACCACCATGTCAACGGCGAGATGCCGCCACTGGTAGAGCTCTCGCCGCAGGCCAGACTCCACCCCCCGGCAGAAGTCGTCCTCGCACGCGAGCGTGAGCTCGTCATCCACGTTCATCTCGTGCCAGGGGATCTCGTTGATCCACACGAGTGGCCGTTCCGCCTCCAGCCGGTTCAGCCGCCGCCAGCGCGCCCGGCGCGCGCCCTGCTCGGGGATAGCCCCGATAGCTGCCTTTTCCGCGGCGAGTGCGCGCAGGATGTCACGGTCCTTGGGGGGGGTGCTCATGTTGCCTCCTAGGCAGATGCGCAATCTTCGATCGCGCCACGCATGTACTATACCCCTCAGGCAGTGCGTTTTGCAATGGACATATCCATCTGTTGCATGTATCTTTCTGTGCGAAAGGCGGACCAACTGTGGACCCGATCCTGCACACCCTCCGGACGCGCGTGCTTACGGCCAATCATTCCAGGCTTTCCCCTACCTGGAGCTGCCCGCGCACGGTGGATCCGTTCGCGCGCATCTACCTGATCGCGTCAGGGGAGGCGTCGGTCCGTGTGGGCGACACAGCTATGGCGCTCACCCCGGGCGGCCTCTACCTCTTCCCGGCACACAGACCTCTCGGTTATCACTGCCCCGACAAGGTCGAGATCCTGTGGGCCCACTTCACCGCCGAAGTGCTGAGCGGACTGGATCTCTTCGACTACCTCGATTGCAGGTGCCATGTCCGGCCGCACGAGCCCGCGCACATCCGCAGCCTGCTCGCACGACTCGTCCGCATCCACGGTTCGGGCGCGCCTGCGGAGACGCTCGAATCGGGCGGCATCCTCCGCCAACTCCTGGCGCCCTTCCTGCACACCACCGATCCTCAGCGCATGGCCGCCCACCGGCAGAAGCTCTTGCGCCTGGGACCCGTACTCGCGTACGTGGATGCGCACCTCGGCGAGCCCCTGCGGGTGCCCGACCTCGCCCGGCTGGTACATCTGGAACCCACGCACTTCTCGCGCGTGTTCGCCCGCACCCTGGGCGTGCCGCCCGTGCGCTACGTGCTACAGAAGCGGATCGAACGCGCCATGCGTCGGCTCTGGGAGACCGACGCCACGCTCGCCGCGCTCGCGGACGAACTCGGCTTCAGCGACGCGTTCCACCTCTCCAAGACCTTCAAGCGTCTGACCGGTTTCAGCCCGCAGGAGTTCCGCGAGCGGGAGACCTCGTGCCTGCCGTGAGTTTGCAGCGCGCCTCGTAGGCGCCTACGCCTGCCCCGAGCCTTGACTGTCCGGCTCAAACCCCGTATAAACGCACGTACACGTAGCCGCCCGATCCCTGCAGCCTCGGGAGCTCCGATGTCCGTTCTCTCCGAATGGATCCGCCCGCACCTCGCTGTAATCGCCATGGCGCTGGTGGCCACGATCCTCGTGCTCTACGGCGCCGACCTCAACCGATTCATCAAGAAGCGCATCGGGCACCTCCACTTCGCCCTGCGGCTGCTCCTCTTCGTGCTGCTCTGCTCGTTCGGCTACGGGTTGCTGCTGATTCTGGGCTCGCTCGCTCTCGCCTGGCTCCTCGCCCAGATCAGCAGCACAGCCCTGTTCCTCGCGGTCGTGCTGCTGTTCCTCGCCATCGGGTTTCTGGCAGAACGGAAACATCAGATGTGAGGGGGGGCTCTAGCGATTGGCCAAGAACTGAGGGCCGGCAGCGAACAACCAGCAGCCGTTGGTGCGAGGAGGGGGACTCGAACCCCCACGGGTTGCCCCACTGGCTCCTAAAGCCAGCGCGTCTGCCGTTCCGCCATCCTCGCACGTCCCCCTCCTGCCACGCGGCGTCAGATCTTCATCCACTCGGTGTGGAAGAACTCGCCCTTGGGCTTGTCCACGCGCTCGTAGGTGTGCGCCCCGAAATAGTCCCGCTGGGCCTGAATCATGTTCGCCCACACCCGCTCGGTGCGGTAGGCGTCGAAATACGCCAGGGCCGAACTGAAGGCCGGCACGGGCACGCCCAGGTCGGCGGCCGCGGTGACCACGTTGCGCCAGTTCGGCTGCGCCTGTTCGATGATGTCCTTGAAATACGGATCGAGCATCAGGTTCTTGAGTTCCGGATTCTTGTCGAACGCGTCCTTGATGCGCTGCAGGAAGTGCGCGCGGATGATGCATCCGCCCCGCCAGATCATGCTGATCTCGCCGAAGTTCAGGTCCCAGCCGTGCTCCTTGGCCGCCTCGGCCATGAGGGCGAAGCCCTGGGCGTAGGACATGATCTTGGACGCGTAGAGCGCGTCCTTGATGGCCGCGAGAAAAGCCTTCTTGTCGCCATCGAACTTCGTGTCCGGCCCCTTGAGCTGCTTGGCGGCCTCCACCCGCTCCTCTTTGAGGCCCGAGATACAGCGCGCGAACACCGCCTCCGCGATCGTGGGCGCAGGCACGCCCAGGTCGAGCGCGGACTGGCTCGTCCACTTGCCCGTGCCCTTCTGGCCGGCGCGATCCATGATCACCTCGGCCATGGGCTTGCCGGTTTCCTGGTCGGTCTTGCTCAGGATGTCGGTCGTGATCTCGATCAGGTAGCTGTCCAGGTCCCCGGCGTTCCACTCCTTGAACGTCTCGTGCATTTCGGGGTAGCTCATGCCGAGCACATCCTTCATGAGGATATAGGCCTCACAGATAAGCTGCATGTCGCCGTATTCGATCCCGTTGTGCACCATCTTCACGTAGTGACCGGCGCCGCCCGGGCCGATGTACGTGCAGCACGGATCGCCGTCCACCTTGGCCGAGATGTCCACCAGGATCCCCCCGACCCGGTCGTAGGCCTCCTTCTGGCCGCCCGGCATGATGGACGGTCCGTGCCGCGCTCCTTCCTCGCCGCCGGACACGCCCGTGCCAATGAACATGAGACCCTGATGTTGCAGGGCTTCGTTGCGGCGGATGGTGTCGGGAAAGTGCGCGTTGCCCCCGTCGATCAGGATGTCGCCCTTGTCGAGCACGGGCGCTACCTGATCGATCACCGCATCCGTGCCAGGCCCGGCCTTGACCATCAGCATGACCGGCCGCGGGGGCTTGATGGCGTCCTTCAGCTCCTCCAGGGTCTCGCAGCCGATGATGCTCTTGCCCTGGGCTGCCTCGCTGTTCATGAAATCGCGCATCTTGGACGTGGTGCGGTTGTACACGGCCACGGTGTAGCCGTGGTCGCACATGTTAAGCACAAGGTTCTGGCCCATGACCGCCAGGCCGATCAGTCCGATGTCCGCTTTGTCCGTCATTTCCTTTCGCCTCCTCTTGCCAATGGTTCCCACGCGGTACGGCCCCTCAAGCAGGGGGCTTCAGCTGCTTCACGCACTTGGCCGGATTCCCGGCCCACACCTCGTCGGCAGGCACGTCCCGGGCCACCACCGCGCCCGCGCCGATCACCGCACGCTCCCCGATGGTCACGCCCTTGAGGATGATCGCGCCACCCCCGATGAACACGCCCGCGCCAATCGTCACCGGCGCCGAGGGGATGTTGACGTCCGCCATGCGCTCCTCGTAATCGAGCGAGTGGAAGTCCGTGTCGAAGATTTTGGCGCCCGCGCCGATGTTCGTGTGCGCGCCTACAGTGATGCGCTCGCGCACGCCGAACATGGCATTGGAGATGCCCACGCCGTCCTGCAATTCGAGTACGGCCTCCGCTCCCTTGAGCACAAAGGCCGTCTGGACCCCGCCCACCGGGTTGGAGGCGAAGCTCGAGTTGATGACCACGTTCTTCCCGAACACGATGCGGCCCTGCCAGGTGTCCGCGAACAGCCCCACGTGGAGCCGGCCGTTGATCACGGGCGGCGTGGCGCAGATCATGCGGTATTCCCGGATCATGCGCTGGTTGTGCCGCGCATCGAGCCATTCCCGAAGCCGCCCCATCAGCTGATCTCCTCGGCAAAGCGCCCCAGATTGGCGAGGCCCAGTTCGATGGCCTTGAGCGGCTCCTCCAGGCCCTCGAACTCGATCGAGAGTACGCCGTCGAACCCGGCTTTCCGCAGCACGCGCATGCACTGGCGAATGGGTACATCTCCGTGCCCGATGATGGCGCCGCGCAGATAGTTGCCCGCTCGCGACTGCATCCATCCCGGACCTGGGTCGGCCGCGGTGCCCGGTTTGACGTGGAAATCCTTGGCGTGGCAGTGGAAGACGTACGGCGCCAGACGCCCCACGGCCCGCGCCGGGTTTTCGTCCGCGCAGAGGAAGTTCCCCATGTCCACGAGCACGCCGAAGTTCGGGTGCCCCACGCCGTTCACCAGCTTCTCCACGCGCTCGCTGTCCTGGCAGAAGAAGCCGTGGTTCTCCACCATGGTCTTGATGCCGCGGTCGGCCGCGAACTCGGTCACGGCGCGGCACCCCTGGATCAGGGTCGGAAGCGCATCATCGAACCCGCGCGGCCCGACGTGCTCCGGCTTGAAACCACGCGTGGCATCGTGCCGCATGCCCGGCACACCCAGCAATTCGGCCGCGCGCACCTCGTCCTTCAGCCGCTCGACCTCGGCCTTCCAGTCCCCGCCCGACCCGTTCAGAAAGTCGGCGCCGATGGTGTAGTTGGCGATCGCGATCCCGGCGCGGTCGGCCGCCTCCTTGACCTTGGGGGCATACGCCAATGGCGTCTCACCCTCGGGAACGGCCAGCACCGAGAACTCGACCACCTCGAAGCCCAGTTCCTTGGCCTTGGCCGGAATGTCGAGAAAGTCCATGCCGCCGCTCTTCACCACGTTGCGAAAGCTGTACGAACTCACGCCGAGCTGCATCACGCTCTCCTCGTCAGGTCCTGCCACTCGCCGCACCGGCGGAGCGGCTGTCAACGCGTCTCCTCGTCGGGGACATTCAGCCCCCAATACCCCTGTGGATCGTACGCCTCCCCCCACCGTCGGGCGCGGCGGCGGTGGTCGCGGACCACATCGTCGTACCGGCTCTCCACGGAGAGATCGACCAGTTCGCCGGGATCGTTCTCCAGATCGAAGAGCTGCTCGCGGTTCTTCCCCCAGTTGTACACGACATACTTGTACCGGTCGGTGCATACGGCCCGGCCCAGGGTCGGACGGTTGGCCGGACCGTCGAACACAGCGTCCACGGCCAGTTCGTTTCGCCACACGGTCTCGCGCCCCTCGAGCACCCCCCGCCAGCTGTGCCCCCGCAGGCCGGCAGGCCCCTCAACGTCCGCATAGTCGCACACCGTGGGCATGAGATCCAGCCCGATGCTGGCGAGATGCCTTTCGTCGACTGCGCCGCGAACCTTCATGTCTGGCGCGCGTACGATCAGGGGCACGCGCACGGCTTCCTCGTAAAGCAGACTCTTCTGGTTCCAGTGGTGGGCGCCATGGACGTCTCCGTGGTCGCTCGAGAAAATGACCAAGGTGTCATCGGCCAGGCCTTCGGCCTGGAGCGCGTCCAGGATCTTCCCGATCTCCGCGTCCACCTTCTCCACCATCCGGTAGTAGGCGTACCGATACCGGCGCCAGTCGTCCTCCGTGAAATGGGTGACCGGATAGGCGAATGCGTTCCGGGATTGTTCGAGCCGAATGGCCTCCGGCTCGTAGGCCGGGATCGCGAAGTTCGCGGGCAGATTCGGGCAGGCAGCCACGTCCGGGGGTTCGGGCACCGGTCCCCATGGCAGAGGCTGGTTGCGCGCCCACTGGCAGATGTTGTGCGGATTGTCGAAGCCGGCCACCAGAAAGAACGGTTTGTCGTGACGGCGCTTCAAGAAATCGATGCACGCGACAGCGAGTTCGTCGTCATTGTGCCCGCAGATGTTCGCGAACCCATGCCCCTCGGGGATCGACCCCTCGGGGATGTGCCACTTTCCGCCGTAGGCGCATTCGTATCCGGCGGCGTGCATGAGCCGGCCCAACTCCTGCCCGCGGGCACGGTCGTTGTAGGGCAGGCCGTTTCGCGGAACGCCCGCCTCCTGCGGCATGAGCCCGGAGAACATGCTCGCACGGCACGGCGAGCAGAGCGGCTGGGTGCAGTAGGCCTGAGAGAAACGCAGCCCTTCGGCCGCCAGGCGGTCCATGGCGGGCGTGCGCAGATCGTCGTTCCCCGCACAGCTCATGGCACCGCCGGCCTGCTGGTCGGTGAAGACGTAGAGCACATTTGGTCGATCGCTCATGGGCATCGGTCCTCAGGCCTCCGCACACGTCCTCCCCGGTCCCGCCGGCCAGGCCACGCGGCCGTCCCGCTCTCTCACGCATCCGGCGCCGCGTAGACCTCTTCCCCTTCGCCGTACACGGATACGGGATAATGGCCCAGATCGAACGGATCACCCGTCCAGCAGACGAACGACGCCCACTTGCCCTTCTCCAGCGTGCCCAGGACCTTGTCCACGCCCAAAAGCTCGGCGTTCTGTCGGCTGACGAGTTCCACGGCCTGCTGCTTGTCCAAGCCGCAGCGCAGAAAGTGCCGCGTCTGGAGCAACAGACTCTTGGCAAGCGTGACGGGATGATCCGTCATGAGCCCGTATCGACAGCCGGACTCCATCACCAGCTTGACGTTCCGCCAGGTGTCGTGTTTGAGCTCCACCTTGTAGGGGAAGGCGTCCACCGGACCGTAGACCACCGGGATGTTGCGCTCGGCGAGCGTCTTCAGGATAGCGCCGTCGTGCACATCAGCCGCGTGTTCGACCGTCACCTTGAGCTGGAAGGCATCGACCAGCCGCAGGAGCGTCGCGATGTCGTCGATCTTGTGGCAGTGCACCCGCAGCCGCTCCTTCCCCTTGAGGACGTCGGCCAGCACGCGTTCCTCGGCCGACAGGGCCAGTTCCTGGCGTCGTTTGCCGCGCACCTTTCGGCGCTGGGCCGTCTTCTGCTTGACCGCGTCGAGTTTCTGACGGAGCAGCGCCAACCCACCCATGCGCGTGAAGGGGCGGGTCCCTTTCCAGTTTCGCGTGGACATGGGATTGTAGCCAAGGGCGGCCTTGAGGCCGGCGCGTCCCACCAGCGCGGCCGAAGAGTCCCCCGCGTAGTGACGGATGACGGCCGAACGGCCGCCGATCAGATTGCCGCTGCCCGGTACCACGCAGGAGTAGAGGACGCCCATCTCGATGGCATCGCCGAACGATTGATCGTCCATCTGCACTGAATCGAGCGCATCGACCAGCGCCAGAATCGAATCCATCTGCTCGTTCGACTCACCCTCGTCCGCCGGTTCCCCGCTGCGACGCATGCCGATGTGAC
>CAZBZG010000233.1:0-3139 GCA_964496245.1 uncultured Planctomycetaceae bacterium
CGCCGAACCAGACCGCGTGCCGGTCGCCTGCCATGGCCGTGATGTGGTCGCAGGGAAGCACCCGCTCCATGCGATCGAGCTGGACGGTCCCGGCCGGCAGTTCCCGTGCCGGCGGCAGGCGCGGCGCAGGCGCGCGGTGCTCCGCGCCCTGCGGTGCGGAAACCTCGTGCTGGGAGAGGGCGAACAGCAGAATGTTGACCCCCAGCCGGAAGGCGGCTTCCCGCCGGGCCTTGGGAATCGCGTGCACGTACGAACCGTCGGGATAGGTCTCCCACGCGCAGGGCACGTCCGTGTCGTACGTATAGACCACGGCGAGCCGGTCTTCCAGGAAGAGGCCATAGGCCTTAGCCGGGCCGTGATAGAGATCGATGACCTTGGGAACCTCGTCGAGGGAATAGAAGATGGAGAACACGGGGTGCGAGGCGGGGAGTTCCTGCAGCCTCGCGTCCGGCGCGATCTGCTTGAGCATGCGGCGGAACGAGAGATGCGAGCCGCCGCAGTCGTCCGCGTAGATGAAGCCGCCGCTTTGCAGATAGGCGCGGAGGTTGGCGACTTCGGTTTCGGCCAGCCGGAAGACGCGGTTCCCGGTCATGATGAGGAACGGATTGGCAGAGAGCCGGGGGCTGCTCAGGCTCAAGGCCCCCACATCCACGCGGCACGCGATCCCCACCCGCTTCTGCATCTCGCGCAGGAGCCCGGGCACGGCCGTGGGATCCGTGTTCCACTCGTAGAACTGCCCGCTGACCAGGGAGTAGGTGAATCCGCCCGCCCATGTGTCGCCTGTGCGGCGGACCGTAGTGCGCGGCCGGATGCGCGGTGCGTATTCCCCAGCTGCACCCCGCATCCAGCCAAGGCCCGCAAGGAGGAGAAGCGGCAGGACGAGCGTTCGCAGGTTCGTCGGCTTCATGTCGTCTGCCTTCGCGTCTGCGCCCGGCGTTCGAGCCACGAGGTGGTCCAGGCCGTGGCGGGCACGGTCCAGACCACGGCGATCACGCCGACCAGGAGCCGCGCGATCTCGGCGGTCACCCGTTCGGTCCCCGCGACCTCGCTCACGTCGGTGGCCGGGTCGGCATGGGGAAGGAGGAAGAGGCTGAAGTGAATGCCCACGTACGCCAGAGCCAGGGCCATGACCATGGCGCCCATGACCTTGCGCCCGACCGTCATGCCGTGCGCACGGAGCTGGGGCGCTGTGAGCTGCGGGGCTGCCTGCGCCAGTTCTGCGATGGCCGATGCCACGGCAATGGATACGTCCATGACCACCCCGAGCGTTCCCAGCAGCATGCCGGCCACCAGCAGGGCACGGAAGTCGAGGGTGCGCGCGGCCGTGAAGCGCTGGAGGGCGGCCACATCCTGGTCGTGCAGGCCGGAGAGGCCGATCCACCGGACCACGAATACGGCCAGGAGACCGCTCAACCCGATGCCGAGGGCTGCCCCGGCCATGGCGCTGAGCGCCTTGCGGCCCGGCCCGCAGAGGATGAGGTACGTGGCGCCGATGCTGAGTACGATCGCGGCGAGCGTGAGGATGAGGATGTTGCCCTCGCGTGCGAGGATGGCTTGGGGGAGACAGAGCGCGATGAGTACGCTCACGGCCAGAGCGGCCAGCGCCCGCGCTCCTTTGCGGCCGAAGACGAGCGCGATGACCGCAAAGACGCCTCCGGCCAGCCGCACCATCCAGCGGTCGCGCGCCAGTTCCCGGAGGGTGGCGTAGGATTCCCGGCCCAGATTCCGCACGCGGACCAACACCTCGTCGCCTGCATCCGGGAGTCGGTCGTTCGCCGGCGAGCCGGTGATGACGTTCTCCACCGTTTTCAAGCCCCCGTCCGTCTCGACGTCGAGACGTTGCAGTATCTCTTCGCGTTGCCGCGTCCCGAGCGCCTCCCAGGCGGTCATCGCTGGATCGCGGCGGAGCACCGTGCCCCGCACGATCTGTGCGTTGCCCCCGGGGTATGCGTAGGCGGCGTCAGCCAGCCACTGATCCGCAGCCGCGGTCAGCAGGAGGACCAGTGCCAGGACTCCGGCGACAACCGGATCAAAGCGTTTCATCCGTCCGTCTCCCGCCCAGTACGGCAGCGGCGAAGCACGCGGTCAGGGGAATGGCCAGAGCCAGGCCGAGCGTGCCGGCCAGGGCTGTCACCATCTCCACGGCCACAGCCTGCCGGTTGAGGACCTCCAGCCAGGGCACGGGCGCCTGCTGTACGTCGGGCCGCGCCAGGGGCAGCAGGACTGCGCCCAGGTTCAGGCCGAGCAATACGTAGACCAGGGTGTTCACCTCGGTGCCGGTCACGTCCCCGCCCAGGCGCAGCCCCACGCCGAACAGCTCCCGGCGGTCGGCGCCGGGCTTGACCGTCTGCACCTGGGCCATGGCCGAGGTCACCGCGATCGCCAGATCCGCGACCACCCCCACGCTCGCCACCACCATGCCGCCGAGAACGATCCAGTGGAGCCCCACGTGGCCCGTGCCCGTCCCGTACCACACGTCGCGCGTGACCGTGTCGAAGACGCCGGTCAGCTTGAGCTGCCACACACTGACGGCGGCGACACCGAAGGCGGCGAGCAGAGCTGCAGCCGCGCCCAGAAAGGCTGCGCAGGCGTTGCGCCACGGTGTGAGCAGGCCGAAGACGACCGCCAGGAGGCAGAAGAAGGCGCAGAGGAGGGTGGCGAGAAGCGGCTGCACGTCCCCGCGCGCCACGAGCCACCCGGTCAGGCTGCACAAGGCCGCGCAACCAGCGAGCGCCAACAGGCAGCGCGCGCCCGGTCCGCGGCCGACGATCAGGAGGCTCAGGACAAAGACCGCGAGGAGGAAGAGCACGCTGTGCCTCATCAATGGGTCAGCGTGTAGAACAGCCAGTTGATGCTGATCTGGTAGACCTGTTCCCGCAGCATCTGGGTGGTGGGCGTGGGGTCCGCGTGGGCGGGGTTGCCGAGGGGGTTGAGCGCGGTGGGGGGGCTGGAGACCTCCCAGTTGCAGCCGTAGTCGTTCGGGCAGAAGATGACGGCGGGCCGGCCGTTCAGCATCGCGATCTGGAACGGCTTGGTGAACTGCTCCTTGAGGGCCGGGTAGTCCTCGAGCTTGTACATGATGTTGAAGAACTCGGCGAACTTCTTCTCTTTGGGCAGCACGAGTTCCATCTCCACGCCC
>CAZBZG010000233.1:3149-6910 GCA_964496245.1 uncultured Planctomycetaceae bacterium
ATTGGCCGGGACCGAATCCATGAACGGGCCCGATCCGGTGCAGTCGTCCAGCCACAGGGTCCCGCCGCGGGCCAGATACTTCTTGAGGTTTTCGACCTCCTCGTCGGTGAAGGTGAACGGGTAGTGGCTCGTGAAGTAGATCAGGGGATAGTCGTAGATCTCGTCTCCGAGCAGGCTGATGCCGCTGTTGTCCACGTAGCACGGGAACGCCCCGTTCGTGCGCACCCGCAACTGGTAGGTCAAGTAGGGCAGGGCGGTGGGGTCCACGTTCCAGTCGGACTTGCACTGGGGCTGGATGCGGCGGATCACGACCTTGCCGCGCCGGTCCTGCTTCTGCTCGTCCGTCTTCCCCGCCTGGGAGCCGTCATAGGTCTTGACCTTGCTCTTGGTCGCGTCCTCGAGCCAGTTGGCTGGCGCCCGGCCTGTGCTGAGGAAGGCAAGCGCGGTCAGGGCTGCCAAGGCGAACGCGCGGCGTGTGGCCTGCATGGGTGGTCTCCTGTCTGAGCCCCTCACTACGAGTATACGCGGCACGGAATCGGTTTGCACGCGCCGATCATGTCAATTCCCATGGTGCAGCTCCAGCGTTCCGTTCACCCAGTTCGCAAAGTCGTCCCGGTTGCCGTCGCCCCCGTCCTTGACGATCAGGAGCAGGCGGCGCGTGTCCGCCAGGTCTTCCACCTCGAGCGTCTTGGCGGGGGTGAAGCCGTTCATGAGGCCTGAGGTGGCCTTGCGTTCGCCGTCCGCGTGGATCTCGAAGACCACGGTGCCGCGCCCTTCCGTGGCCGTGTCGATGCCGACCGTGACCTCGAAGCGGGCGAAGCGACGGTCCAGCGGGAACTCGAGCAGCGCCACGGCGTGGGTGCCTAACCCTTTGTCATAACGCGTCTTGCCGATGCGCAGCAACGTGTCCTGCACGCTCCGGAACCGCCGCAGCTCGCCCTTGGTCTGCAGCACGTTGAGGGGCGCCCAGCGGACGAGCGGGACCGTGTCCTCCGCGAGCGGCTCCACCCGGTAGCTGGACGCATTGCCCGGGGCGGCATACCGGATCGCCACCGTGTTGCGGCCGGCCCTGCAGTCCTGCAGGACAAAGGTGGATTCCCGCGCTCCCGGTGCGTAGAGGTCGGGGTTCTGGAAGGCCTCCTGCAGGGCCTTGCTGGGACGGAGGTCCCAGACCTGCTCGTCGTCCCCGTTGAGGCTGACCCAGAGCCGCTGCCCCTCGTTCAGGTACCAGCGCCGGGTGAGCAGGGCGTTGCCCGCTGTCTCCAGGGCGAAGGAGAAGCGTTCGGTCTCCAGGCCCCCCACGAATACGTCGCGCCTGCGCCGGTCGCCGGGCACCTGGCTGACCCTGGCAAAGGGTTCGGCTGCGCCGGTCGCCTCGTACGCGGCGCGAGCGCGCGAGGCGGGCTCGGCCACGTGGAGGTCCAGGATCACCGCATCCTTGCCGTTCGCTGGCTGCATCATGCGCACGTCGTGGACGAGTTGATCGAGCTCGTACTCCGCCGGCATCCGCACAAAGGAGGGAAAGCCGCTGCAGACGAGCTCCCGCTCGAGCCGGACGGGAAGGCCGAACGCATCCTGGGCGCGGATGGTTTGCCAGGCGTCCGGCAGGCGGTAGGCGCGCGGCGCCTCGGCAGCGCGCCAGGTCACCAGGGTCAGCGTGCCGGCCTTGTCCTGGTAGAGGTAGGCGCGGTTGGCCCCGGGCCGGGCGTCGGGGAGCCGCACCTCCTTGACAAAGCGCCACTCCTCGAGAAAGCGCTGAACGTGTGCGATCGCGAAGTAGGACGGTTTGGGCACGTGGACGGTGCGGAAGTTCTGCAGATTGCTGTTGCCGTACTTGGTCCGATAGAAGACGCCGTACCCCTCGAAGCTCTGCGCCTTGTTGATGCAGGCGAATCGATGCATCTGTGCGCCGCGGGAGTCGAGCATGAGGGCGGCGCGCACGTGGTAGGCGGCCTGCTCGGCCGGCGTGACATACGGCCCGATTCCCCAGTCCAGGGAGGTGATCCGGACGCTGCGCTCGGTCTTCTGGAGCGCAAGGATGTCGTTGAGCGCGTCCAGGAAGCCTTCGATGTCGCCCGCTTCGGGCGAGAGCTCTCCCAGGTTCATCCGCAGCGCGATCTCGTCAAAGGGAAGCGAGGACGGTTCCTGGATACGGTCGAGGTATTCGAGGGCGGCATCCATGTTGAAGCCGCCGGCCACGACCGCGGCTTCGGGATCGTAGAGGGAGACCCACTTGTGGAATGCGCCAAGCATCTCGCGGTAGCGCGCCGGCGGAATGAACTGGGATCCGTGCTCGAGATCCGGATTCTCCCAGAAGACCCAGCGGTCGTACTGCCCCGCGCGCTTGCGCACCACCGTACGGACGAAGCGGCTCCAGTCGACGAGCCGGGCCGGCAGCTGCAGGTAGTTGGGCATGTATCGCACGTAGCTGCCCTGGGCCAGGCTCTCCTGCGCTTCGATGCCGGCCCAGTCCGCGGAGAAGCCGAGCACGGGTTCGACCGCGTACTGACCGTCCGCAGTCCGCTCGGCGCAGACCGCGTCGAACCAGTGGTGATGGAAGAGACCGGGCACGGGTTCGGTGTTGTCCCAGTCGAGCCGCACCGCCTCGGTGGTGAGCCCGATGCTCTTGCGGATGGCCGGGACCTGCTTGAGGAAGGCGAGCGGGTCCGATCCGAAGTAGCGCTTGGCGTCGAGCACGTAGAGAAGCTCCTGGAGATTCTTACCGGGCAGTCCGGTCGCCTCGAGCCGGTAGATGCCGGGCGTCATGGCGTCGAGCAGGGTGGCCCGTTGCTTGTGCGCGGCCGGCACCGTTGCTTTGAGCGTGTCTTTCGCCACGAGCGCGTCCTGGAACGTCCGGAGTTCCCAGGTCGCCTCGACCGCGGCCGGCGCTGCTGCGAAGTTGTTGAGGGCGAGCTCGAGAGGCACGCCCGGCGCATGCATGCGGGTCGCGTTCGGGAACAGCACGCGCGCCTGCAACTCTTCCGCGGCCGGCAGGTGCGTGACGACGCGGATGTCGTCCACCCAGAGCGCCGCCTGTGCGCCCGGGGCGGCTTTGGCGCGGAGGAGAAGGTTGAGCGGGTAGACCGGCTGGCGCAGGAAGTCCTTCTTCTTGTTCTGATAGTCGGGCGGGGGCGGCGGGGCGATGAACTCCACCTCGCGCCATTCCTGCCAGTCGATCCGTTGGCGCGGAAGCCAGAAGTGGTTGGCGCGCTTGTTGCTCACTCCGGTCACGCCCTTGTCGATCAGCACGGGTGCGAAGTCGATTGGCGCACCCTCGCACTTGACTTGCATGCGGATGCGGGCGACCACGCCCGGGAGGGCCGGATGCAGAAGTACGTTCGCGGCTGCGTCGCTCTCCGGGAGATGGCGATGCCGATTCGGAGCGGTCTTGATGTTCTCTTCCGGCGGCTGCTGGAGCTCCATGCGCAGGGCCCGGGAGGAGCCCTTGGGGCCGCCTGCGACCGGTGCGATCGGCTCCTCTTGTCGTTGGAACTGGGGCGCGTGGCCCCGCAACAGGAGACCGTAGCGGGTGTACTCGTCCATGGTCTCGAAGTCCCAGACGAGCCCTGTGCTGAGCGGGCTCTTGTACACGATGCGTTGGGTCTGGCGCAGTCCCGAAAACGCGGGCGCCACAAAGGTGACGTCCACGTCCAGGGGGCCGCGCGGCGCCTTGGCGTGAAGTTCGGCCAGGGAAAACGCCTCCACTGCGAAACGCCCGGACGGCACAGTCACGGTCTTCTTGAACGTGCTCACGGTCTGGC
>CAZBZG010000233.1:6920-7616 GCA_964496245.1 uncultured Planctomycetaceae bacterium
TTCTTGACCGAACCCTGGAGGCGGCCGTCCGCGATCTCCTCGGCAGCGCCGTTGCCGATGGAAACGAAGATCTTGCCGTCTTGGCTGAGCGTGTGGTCCGGCGTGGAGCTGCGAAGCTCCAGGCTGATGCGGTCGGCCGGCAGGGCCTGCGTCTCCGTACCCAGGTCGTCCAGCCAGATGCTGCGCCGGGCGGGGGGGGGCAGCTCCTCGCCCTTGGGCGGGCGGGGGCGTTTCGACCGGATGCTGACGGCGAAGAGCCGTACGGGTACGTCCACCTCTGTGGTGTTGCCCGTGTAGCTCTTGACCTGCAGGCCTTCGCCCACGACCGGCATGCGGAAGGCCCGCCAGCCGGTGAAGTCGAGCGTGCCGAGCTCCTCGTACGACCAGGTGATGGAGCGTCCCCACCCCGCCTTGGTGAGATCGGTGCAATCGACCCAGTGGATGCCCATTCGGTCGCTCGTGCCGTTGCCCTTGACCCAGAGGCGGCCGTGGACGGGGAAGCCGGGCAGCGTTTGCAGGCTGAAGACATGGGCGTCCCGGCCCTCTTCGTAGTCGATCCGCAGGCTCTGTCGGCCGCTGTGCCGGGTCTCCGTGTCGTACTGCAGCCGCGGGTAGGCGGGCACCTTGTCCAGCATGAGTTCGGGCGAGTAGTAACGCGTGTGCGTGTAGCGATGCGGAGGGTGGCGGTCCGGGGGC
>CAZBZG010000234.1:0-7552 GCA_964496245.1 uncultured Planctomycetaceae bacterium
CGACGCATGCCGATGTGACTGTGCGCGTCCAAAAAGGCCGGCGTGACCACCGGGAACGTCGCCTCGGCCGTGCGTCCCTTGCCGCGCGAGACCCGAAGGATCGTGCGTCCCTCGAAGCGGATGCGCGCGTTCGTCAGACACCCGCGGCCGGTATACAGTTTTTCAGCGTGAATGCAGGTCATGAGCGGTATCCCGGCGCGCCGGCCCGCGGCCGGCGTCGTGGCCCCGTCAACGTTTTGGCCCATCTTAGCGACTCATGCATTCCTGGCAAGGGAAAGATTGCGCATGCGGATCCGGCGTGCGGCGCCTCATTCCTCTCGCATCGGCAGGTATACGGAAAATGTGCTGCCGAAGCCGGGGGAAGATTCGACTTCGATCCGTCCGGCATGGCTTTCTGCGATCTTCTGGCAGATGGGCAGGCCCAGACCCGTGCCCACGTCCTTGGTCGTAAAGAAGGGATTGAAGATCTTCTCCACGGCCTCCTGGGGGATGCCGGCCCCGTCGTCACGAATGCGGACCACGGCCTCGGAATAGACATCCGCCGGATTCCGCCCCACCTCGATGCCCACGTCCACATGCCCCCCTTCGGAGCAGGCCTGGCAGGCATTGCGGATGATGTTCATGAAGAGCTGCTTCAGCTTGTCCGCGCTCCCCATCACCTTGGGCTTGCTCTCGGCATCCACGTGGAAGACGAGTTCCAGATTCTCGGTCACCAAATCGACCTCGAGCTGCTTGACCAGATTGCCCACGAGCTGCTCCAGATCCAGCAGGCTCATCGTGAATTCCCGCTGCCGCGAGAAATCCAGCATGTCCTGCACGATCTGGTTGATCCGGCTGACCTCTTCCAGAATGATCTGCGCATACTCCTCTTCCGTGGATTCCTCGCGCTTCTTCGCAGATTCCTCCAGCAGCTGGGCGAATCCGTACACCGAATTGAGGGGATTCCGCACCTCATGCGCGATGCCGGCCGCCATCTCTCCCAGCGCAGCCAGGTGGCGTGACCGCTTCACCTCCTCGGACAGCTTCTTCAGGCGGGTCAGGTCCCGAAACGCGCAGAGAACGCCGATCGACTGGCCCGCGTAGTCCTCGAGCAGGGAGGTGCTTACCCCCAAGGGGATCTCGGTCTCACCCACCCGGATGCTCACCTCGCCGCGGTCCAATGGAATGCCCGTATTCTTGGTCTGCTCCACCATGCTCGACAGTTCCCGGAACCGCCCGTCGCCGGCGAGCGTGAGTCCTCCGAGTTCCCGCTGCTCCAGGCCCAGGATGCGGTGCGCTGCATCGTTTGCCCGGATCACGATTCCGCGCTCGTCGACCACCAGCAGCCCGGCCACCATGCTCTTCAGAATGCAGGAGGCGAACTCTTCCGAATTCCGGAGACTGCGGTACAGCCGCGCGTTCTGCACGCCGATGGCCAGCTGCATGGCCATGGCCGACATCATGTGGAGGCTGCGCGTGGAGAAGCGGCGGTTCGCCGTTCGCCGGTCCACGTAGATCACGCCGAACACGCGATCCTCGCTCATCAACGGAACGCAGAGGACCGAGCCCACGTCCCGCTTGGAGATGGACACCGTATCCCGCAGCTGCCCCGTATCGGAACCCGGATTCGAGAGTACCCCCTGCCGCGCATTGAGCACCGTGTCGGTGATCGTCCGGCTGATCACCACGTCCGTCGAATCCTCGGGATACGTCACCTGCGGCACGAGCTCATCAGCCTTGTTCAGGAAGAGCACGGCCCCCCGGTCCGCCTGGAGCACGCGGACCATCTCGTGCAGGGCCAGCGGCAGCAACTTCTCCATCTCCAGTGCGCCGCTGATCCGGTTGATGTAATTGAAGAGCGAGAGCACCTGCTGCTGGGCTTCGGCGTGCGCCTCCACCAAGGCGCCGGTCGACAGAAAGACCGTGCTGTCCATCTCCACCGTCACATCGGCGGACTGATCGTGCTGCACATCGGAGACCACCACCCGCGGTTGCGAGACGCTTCGGGTCGACTCGACCAGGATCACCGTATCGCCGATCGTGATCTGGTCGCCGTTGCGCAGGGGCGCCTCCGTCACGCGCTTGGCGTTCAAAAACGTGCCGTTGGTCGACCCCTGATCCCGCAACAACAGCGTCTCATCCGTTCGGAGCAGCACGGCGTGCGTGCGGCTGGATCCCGAATCGTCCAGCGGAATGTCGTTCTTCCGGTCCCGCCCCAGCGTCAGACGCGGCGCTTCGATGGGATAGCGCTGCCCCTTCTGCGGTCCTTCTACAAAGATCAACATATCCACGATGCCTGCTCTCCTTCCCTCGCGCGCCCCGCGGCTGCACCCGGGCCCTCAGCGGACCTCCTCTTCCATCAGCTCCCGCATGCGGTTCGAGAGCTTCCGATATGCGAACCGCAGAGCTCCGGTCACGCGCTCGACGCCCTGCCGCCGCGCCGCGGGATCCGACGCGTTCAGCAGCCGCACCGTCTCGTTCAGCTCTTCGGGGTCGGGCAGGACGTATTTCAGCAGAAGCGACAGGTGCTTCCGATTGTCCGGCGTCTGCCGGTCCAAAGACCCAAGCATGTTCACGAGCGTCGTATCCTTCTGGTTCAGCGTCGCGAACAACGAGACCGCTTTCCGGCTGATCCGCCGGCCCCGCTCCGCCAGCGCCACCAGGTACACGGCCGCACCCGCGGTCAGGGAATGCATGCTAAGCCCCTCCACCGCCCCCCGCATCACCACGCTGTTCGCATCCGTCAGCACATCGAGGAGTCCGTCGTGAAGGCGGTTGTTCTGCACGCGTCCCGCAGCGCGCGCCGCTGCCGCCCGCACCCGCGCTTCCCGATCGCGCATGAGCCTGAGCAGGATACCCACCGACTGCTTGTGCCGCAATTCGCCGAGAAATCCCGCCACAAAGGCCCGCACCTCAGGCCGACGGTGCCGGGCGAGCTCTTCCAGCAGACTCATCTCCTTAGCGCCCGCGTTGCCCACCAGGCGGCGCCGCACCGCGTCCGGGAGCGAATCCCCGGAGCGCGCGTAGAAGAGGATCAGCGGCTCGACTACCTTGTCCAGATCGAATCGTTCGAGGCACTCCGCAGCGGCCTTCCGGACCTTCCACACGTCGTCGTTGAGGAACCGCGCCACAAGGGGAATGCCCTCCTCCGCCCGCAGCTCGCCCAGCCGCTGGATCACGCGGCAGCGCATGCGGAAATCCTCGTCCGTGATCACCTTCAGCAGGACCTCGATTTCGCCTTGTCGATCGAGCAATTCGGGGAGCAGCGCCAGGCAGAATTGCCGCACCTGCAGGTTCCCGTGCATGTAGGCGTACCGCACGTAACGCATGCCCACTTCGAGCCGCCCGTCGCTCCGCAGCTTGCGTAGGAGGTTGGTCACGGCGGTCTGAATGTCCCGCGTGGTACCGGTTTCCACGCGCTGCTCGAAACTCCCCCGCGCCCCGTCCGGCAACACGCCCGCCAGTTCCCTGGCGAAGTCGAAAACCGTGAAGGCCTGGTCGTGCGCCAGCTGTCGCTCGACCGCTCGGCTGAAGTGCTTGGACTTCAGCGCCACACGCTCGGCCGGTTTGCTTGCGCTCAGGGCCTTCTCCACCGCCACCCGCACCGCATCCACCCGCAGGGGCTTCACGAGCACCTGTCCCACGTTGCGCTCGCGCGCGTAGCTGGCGGCCTCGGTATCGTGCTCCTCGGTTACGGCCACGATCCGCATGTCGCTCTCGCGTTCGCTCACCCAGGCAAGCAGTTCGCGCGCCCGGTCTTCCTTGCTCCCGATCGCCACGAGCAGGAGATCCGGCGTGTCTTCCTCCAGCACGGCACATGCGTCGTCGAAGCCGTTCACGCACCCGACCTGGTAGCCCATGGATTCCAGGATCGCGCGATACAGGCTCTGCGACCGCCCACTGGCATCGTACACGAGGATCTGGCGGCTCTGGGCCATGACCACGGTGGGCGTGGCCATGCTGATCGAAAGGCGCGCGCCGGGGAGGGACATGACCTTCTCGATCCGACTGCGCAGCTCGTTGATGTTCACGGGCTTGGTAAGGTAGCTGCAGACCCCCTCCGCAGCCGCTTGGGTCACGGCTTCCCGGTCCTTGCGCGCAGAGACCACGATCACCTGTCCCCCCAAATCGCGGGCGCCCCGCTCCTGCAGGACTTCCAGGCCGTTCTTCTTCGGCATCTTGAGGTCGAGCACCACCAGCGTCGGCTCCTCCTGCGCCCAGATCGACAGCGCCTCCTCCCCGTCGCCGGCCTCGTAGACGGCAAACCCCAACTCCGCCAGCACGCTGTTGTAGAGCTTTCGCACGCTCTCCATGTCGTCGGCTACGAGCGCCTTTAACGCGCCGGAGGGCACCTGGCGCATGGGGTGCCGGACTCCGCTGGGCGCCTCCGCAACGGAATCGCTCGCCGCCGGCCCTTGCTCGGCCTTCAGCTCCATCACGGCCGGTCGCCGCGGCACCCGCCCCGTACCCAGGCTCTGGCTGAGCCCCCGCAATTCGGCGAGCAACACGTTGGCGTCGCGCGGACGGTCTTCCGGCTTCTTCGCGATCATGCGCGAGACCATGCGGTCCACCGTTTCCGGCACCGACTCGTTGAACGCGCTCGGCTTCGGGGGCGTCTCGTACACGTGCATGTAGAGCACGGCCGAAGGCTGCTCAGCCACAAAGGGAACCCGACCCGCAAGCAGCTCGAAGAAGACGACCCCGAGGCTGTAGATGTCGGTCCGCACGTCCAGTTCTTTCCCCTGCCCCTGTTCCGGAGACATGTAGTTGGCCGTGCCCACGATGGTGCCCGCATCGGTCACGTCCAGCTTCGAACTGGCGGCCTTTGCCAGGCCGAAATCGGTCACCTTGACCAGGCCCCGTTCGGTCAGCATGATGTTGGCCGGCTTGATGTCCCGGTGAATGATGCCCGCCTCGGTCGCGCACGCGCATGCCTCAGCCACCTGCATCACGATGTCCAGCGTCTCGTCGACGCGAAAGCGGCGTCCCTTGGCCATGAGCTCGGTCAAATCGTCGCCGCGCACGTATTCCATGGCGAAGTAGTGCATGCCGGCCTCTTCGCCGATCGAGTAGATCTGGATGACATTGGGGTGGATGATGGAGGCGGCGCTCCGCGCCTCCCGCTTGAAGCGGGCGATGTACTTCTCGTCCTTGCAGAGCCGCTCGTTCAGCACCTTGAGGGCGACCTCGCGGTCCAGCGACTCCTGGTAGGCGAGGTACACAGCGCCCATGCCGCCTTCGCCCAGCGGCTTCTTGATCACGAATTCGCCCAACCGTTCGATCATCTCAGTCAACCAGGATCACGCTCTCGGCCTCGATCGTGCCGCTGGCCACGATCAGTCCGCCGTAGCGGCGGGGCAACGTGGCGCGGAAGAGGTCCGCACCGGCAATCCGCACGCCTTCCAGTGTACATCCGGTCAGGTCGGCGCCCGTGAGATCGGCGCCGGTGAGGTCGGCATCGCTCAGATTCGACCCCGAAAGATCCGCGCAGCAGAGATCGAAATCGGCCAGCACGGTGCGGGAGAGGTCCAGGTTCTGCAGGACCGGCCCATCGTGCAGGTCGGCGCACCACCGGTTCCACCCGGCCGCGTCCCCCGCGGTCACGCATTCCAAAAACCGGCGGTGCGTCGGCACCACGGTCTTGCGCAGCTCGACGACCTTGATCAGGATCTCGTAGGCACCGCTGACCCGTTGCGTCCGCTGCACCTGTCCGGTCATCTGCAGGATCGTCTCCCCCTGGCCGTCCTTGCTCAGGAGCAGGTTGACCTCCACCTGCATGCCTCGCGCCACGTCCCCCCGGCTGCGCAGGGTGAGCAGCCCACGGTCGAGCTGGTGAGCCTCGGCCGCCCGGGGCTGCCGGTCCATGCGGCTGGTGTAGGCGCCCGCCACGATCCGGAATGTGGCCCGCTTGGGCGGCTCCCCCGGGGAGAGGGCGAAACCGCTCTCCTCCACGTTCTCGACAGCCGACTCGAGATTGTTGATCAGGTCATCCAGACTGCTCAAGAGTTCGGGCATAGGACCTCCCCCCATGCTAATAACCCCTTATCGCTGAGCTGTCAACGCCAAATGTCGAGCGCGCGCGCCCTGAACGCTCTTCGCCGCACGACCGCACAATGTCTTGACAGCACGCCCCTGATGCCAGATAAACGGGGGCGGCGCTGCTGCGCGTCCTGTCGCTGCACAGCGCCGCACCCGCGTGCCACGCGCAGAACGGCCGGCATGCCTTGCGCCCAACCAAACCCCGGGGAGTCCATGGTCCCGCTTCACCGTCTCGTCGCCGAACGACTCGCCCCCCTGCTCCAGCGCGATGCCTCGGAGATCCAGGGGCAGCTGGTCCGCCCGCCCAACCCCGAGATGGGGGACCTGGGATTCGCCTGTTTTGCGTTGGCCAAGGAGAAGCGCCGCCCCCCCGTGGAGATCGCAGCCGCCCTCGCCGCGGACATCGACGCCACCCCCCCCTTCGCCGCCGTGCGCGCCGTGGGGCCCTACATCAACTTCACCTTTGCTCCTGCCGCTCTCGCCGAGGCGACCGCCTCCGCGATCCTCGCCGATCCGAACGCCTGGGGGCGTTCTTCGGCCGGCAACGGCCGCACCGTGGTCATCGACTACTCCAGTCCCAACCTGGCCAAGCCGCTCGCCATCCATCATTTGCGCACGAACGTCATCGGCGCCGCCCTCATGCGTATGTACGAGGCCGCGGGCTGGCGCGTGCTCACCGTCAACCACCTCGGCGACTGGGGCACGACCTTCGGCCAGCTCATGGTGAGCTACAAGCGCGCCCAGGCCGCCAACCCGGACATGGGCGTGGACGCAGACGAGCTCCTGCGCCTCTACGTCCAGTACCACGCGCAGGCGGACGGCGAAGAAGACGCGGACGAAGAAGCCCGCCTCTGGTTCCGCAAACTCGAAGCCAGCGACCCCGAGGCCGTGCGCCTCTGGAAGCTCTTCGTGGACGTCAGCATGAAACCGCTCCACGCCGTCTACGAACGGCTGGGGCTCACGTTCGATTGTTTTCTCGGCGAGAGCTTCTACAACGACAAGATGCCGGGCACCATCGAACGCCTCGACAGCGCCGGCCTGCTCCAGGAGAGCGAGGGCGCCCGCATCGTGGATCTTGCGGACTACGATATGCCCCCCTGCCTCATCTGCAAGCGCGACGGCGCCACCACCTACGCGACCCGCGACCTCGCAGCCGCAGAGTACCGGCAGCGCGAGTTCGCCTTCGACAAGTGCCTGTACGTCGTGGCCAACCAGCAGGAGCTCCACTTCCGCCAGGTCTTCAAGGTGCTCGAGCTCATGGGACACGCGTGGGCCGAAGGCTGCGAACACGTCAAGTTCGGCATGCTCTCGCTCGGCCCCGGCGTGTTCGACGACGTCACGGACGGACAGGCGGTTACGGCGTCGACCCGCAAGGGCCGGGTCGTCTTTCTCGAAGAGGTGCTCGACCGCGCCGTGGACAAGGCCCGCGACATCATTCTCGAGAACGCGCGCGAGGATGCGGTGCGCGACCAGGCCGACACCCTCGCCGAACAGGTGGGCGTGGGCGCGGTCGTGTTCAGCGAATACATGCAGC
>CAZBZG010000235.1:0-7515 GCA_964496245.1 uncultured Planctomycetaceae bacterium
GGACGTGCGTCAGCCCCAGGAGAACCTGGCGCCGCAGGTGCGTGTGCGGGTCCGCCTGAAACGCCCGAAAGCCGAGGAAACGCCCACGACCGAGCCTGAGAAGACGCGAGCGAACGCGGCCGACACGCGCGAGGAACCGGAATCCGTTGCGCCGCCCGCACGTCGGCGCCGGCCCTATCGTCATCCATCGGCCGATCTTGAGGAGTGAGCCGCGCATGGCCGCCATCGAGGCCGTACTCTTCGACCTGGGCCGGGTGCTCGTGGCCATCGACCTGTCGCGCGGCCTCTTCGCCCGGCTCGCCGCCACCACCGATCAGACGCCGGACGCCGTGGTCGCCCAGTTGCGCCGACACGGGCTCTTCGTGCGCTACTGCCGCGGCGAGCTCACGCCGCCCGCCTTCCACGAGGCCGTCTGCGACGAGACAGGTCTCGACCTCGCCTACGACGAGTTCGTCCGTCTCTGGTGCGAGCCCTTCAGCCTCATGCCGGGCATGGAAGACCTGATGCGGGAAGTGGCCGCGCGCATGCCCGTGGGCATACTGTCGGACACCGATCCCCTGCACTGGGAGCACCTGCGCGCACGCTTTCCCTTTCTCGCCGAGCTCGCCCGCCCCACGCTCAGCTACGAACTCGGCCAGATGAAGCCCGCGCCCGAGGTCTACCGCATCGCCGCCCGCCGCCTGGGCGCGGCGCCCGGCGCCTGCTTCTTCACGGACGACCTAGCGGCCAACGTCGACGGCGCGCGCGCCGTGGGCATGGCGGCCGAGGTCTTCCGCAGCGCAGACGAGTTGCGAAGCCAGTTGCACGCGCGCAGCGTGCTCTGAGGTCTCCCTTGCGCAGGAACGCCCCATGCCCGCCGACGACTCCGACCGTTCGCATCTCGATGTCCAGCAAATCGGCCGCGCAGCCGGGCCTGAGGCGCCCACCCGCATCGTGCCGGTCTTCACGGGCCTCGGCGTGATCGAGGTCAAAGGGCACTACCTCTACCGCCCCCACCGGCACGAGGAGTACGAAGTCATCCTGGTCGACCGCGGGCGCTACCGCTGCCGCGTCAACGACGTGCCCCTCGACCTCGGCCGCGACGACATCCTGCTCGTCAACGTCGGCGACCTGCACGAGGACGTGTGCGAACCGCCGCTGCGCTATTTCGGCCTGCGCTTCCATTTCGATCCCCGCTGGTACGGCACGGACCCCCCGGAACTCCTCGCGCCCGCGGCCACGGCCGCCCAGCAGTGGGTCCACGCCGACCGCAGGGTCTTCTGGCCGCTCGTCGAGGGCATCGTGCGCGAGGCCGAGCGCGGGGACGCCATGGCCCCGCACCTCCAGGACGCCCTGCTCGAACAGTTCTTCTGGGCGCTCGTGCGCGCGCTGCCGGAAGAGGCCATTTCGGACCGCTTCCTCGACCTCTCCGCGGACCAGGCTCTGCCCACGCAGCTCCGGCGCCTCTTCTGCGCGCACATGGATCAGCCCCTCACGGTCGCCGAGATGGCCGAGAAGCTCCACCGCAGCGAGAGCTCCCTCGCTCACGAGTGCAAGCGGCTCTTGGGCGACTCGCCCGCGCGCCTCTTCCTGCGGTGCCGGCTCGAGCGGGCCAAGGCGCTGCTCGCCAACTCGGCCATGTCCGTCAAAGAGGTGGCTGCGCGCGTGGGCTTCCAGGATCCCTACCACTTCTCCCGCGCCTTCAAGCAAGCCTTCGGTCGCCCGCCGTCCCAGATGCGTCAAGCCTGAGCCCAACGAGCCGAGCGTGCGGAAATGTTCATGCCTTTTGCGGGCCGGTCCATTGTGCAGGTCACGCGCCGTCGGCTATAGTTCGAGCATGCATCCCGCGGTCGGCGTCTGCGCGAGCGGAATCGAGCCCACGGTTCTGCAGGGGACGGACGCCGGGGATCCCGCGGACCGATGGACCGCCGGCGCCCTGAGGCGCCGGCCAGCCGGAGACACACCATGAGCGGACCCCAGGACTGGGCGGTGCAGAGCTACTGCTTCCGCGGATTCGACGACAACCCCACGGTGGCCGAGAAGGTCAAGGCGATCGGCCTCAGCCGGATCGAGGTCTGCGGCAAGCACGCCGACTTCGCGGACGAGAGCACCTTCGACAAGGTCATCGCCGACTACCGCGATGCGGGCGTGAAGATCATCAGCATCGGCGTGCAGGGCTTTCGAAACGATCCGGCGACCGAGGAGAAGTTCTTCCGCTTCGCCCAGCAGGCCGGCGCAAAAGTCATGAGCGTGGACGTCTCCCCCGACAGCGTACCGGACAGCCTGAAGACGGCCGAACGGCTCGCCGATCAGTACGATCTCACCCTCGGCATCCACAACCACGGCGGCCGCCACTGGCTGGGCTCCTCGCAGATGCTCGGAACGATCTTCGGCCAGACCAGCCCTCGCATCGGCCTCATGCTCGACACGGCCTGGGCGCTCGACAGCGGCGAAGATCCGCTGGCCATGGTCGACCGGTTCGCCGACCGGCTGGTCGGTCTCCACATCAAGGATTTCGTGTTCGATCGCGCGCGCAAGCCGGAGGACGTGGTGGTGGGCACCGGCAACCTGCCGCTCGACAAGCTCGCAGCCAAGCTCGCGGAGCTCGACTTCGACGGCGCTTTGATCCTCGAGTACGAAGGGGACGTGGACAATCCCGTACCCGCCCTGACCGCGTGCGTCCAGGCCATGCAGAAGGAGATGACATGACCGATCCCATCCGACTCGCCCTCGTGGGCTGCGGCTGGATCTCGAACAACCACGTGCGCGCCTACCGGGACCTGATGGAACGCGGGTGCGACACCTTCACCGTGACCGCAGTCGTCGACCCCCAAGCCGAGGCAGCCGCGCGCCAGGCCGAGGCCATCGGCGCATTTCAAGGCACCGAGCCCAGGACATTCGGGAGCATCGAGGCGCTCGTGGGCGCGGACGCGGCCGACGCGGCGGACCTCTGCATCCCGCACTGCTTCCACCACACGGCCGCGGCCGAGGCGCTCGCCGGCGACCTGCACGTGCTCCTGGAGAAGCCGCTGGGACTGACCGTGGCTGCGAGCCGTTCCATCCTGGCGGCCGCGCGCGAGCGGGGCAAGGTGCTCGCCACGGCAGAGAACGTCCGGCGCACGCGCACATGCCGCGCCTGCGCCTGGGCCATGACCCAGGACAAGGCCATCGGCGAGGTGCGAGCCGCGGACGTGGTCTTCCTCCGGCACAGCCCCCTCGACCTCGACGACCCCAAGTTCAAGTGGCGCGCGGTCAAGACCCTGACCGGCGGCGGCATGATCATGGACAGCGGCGCGCATCTGACCGACATGATGCTGGTGCTCTTCGGCGAACCGGAGAGCATCTACTGTACCATGAGCACGCTCGCGCCCATGCCCATTGCGGACGTGCCCATCCTGGGCGAGGCGGTGGTGGACGTGGAAGACGAGTGGCACGCGGTCATCTGTTTCAAGAACGGCGTGCGCCTCACCTGGACCTTCTCGCGCGTCTGCCCGGGCGACGAGGCCGCACACGGCAAGTATTACGGGAGCGACGGCACGTTCGTGGACACGGGCTTTGTCATGCACCCCTTCCAGGGGGGCGGCGAGATCCACCGGGCCGACGGCTCGGTCGTGCCCTACGAGGAGATCGAGGCCCGGTACCTCGCCAGCCTCAGCCAGGAAGAGACCGACCGCCTCTTTCCTTACGGCGCGACCGACGGCTTCAGCGTGGAAGTCTGGGACTTCATCCACGCCATTGCCACGGGCGATCCCGTGGAACTCGACGGCGAGGCAGGGCTGCGCGCCAAGGCGCTTTCGATCGCCTGTTACGAATCGGCCACTCTGGGCGCCCCCGTCCGCTACGACGACGTGCTCGCCGGCCGCGTGCGTGCCTATCAGGAACCCATCGACGCCTACTGGCAGCTGGCGGCCGTGTGAGGCCGGCTCACAATCGGCCGTGAGAACACCGACAGCCAACCGCGGGGAGGGGCGCGCTTCTGCCCGTCCCTCCCTCAGGTGGACCTCCGCATCGCGTTGGCCATATGGCAGGCCTCGACCCGCCCCGCGCCTGCCCGCAACGCGCCCTTGCCCCTCCGCCCGTTTTGCAGTATGATCCTCCGCCGCGTTCGATCCCGCGTCTGCCCTGCCTCGGCGCAGGCAGGCCACGCCCCGGAGGCCCGCCGTCTGTGAGCGACAAACGCAAGACATCCCGCCGCTTCGTACGCCCCCTGTGGATCGAAGGGGTGAGCGCGATTGTGCCGGTGGCGAACGATGCCCAGCAACTCAGCCGCTTCCTCACGCACCTCACCCGATGCGCGGTGCTCGAGGTACTCGTCTGCGACATGGGCAGCACGGACGAGACCTGCGCCATCGCGCGCGGATCCGGAGCCCACGTCTTCCGCACGGCAGGCAGCTTGTCCGACGCGTTCAACAAGGCGGCCTTTCACGCGCGCGGGTCAGCCCTCTGGTTTCTGAGCCCGGCCGTGCAGCCGCCGCGTCAAGCCGGCTATCGGGTCCTGGACGCGCTGGCTGTTCCCGACGTGGCCGCCGGCTTCTTCCCCGCCCAATCCGCGCGGCTGTCCCTCACGGGTTGGTGCCGCACGGGCTGGTGGAACCAGCAGGCGTTCCTCTTCCACCGCATACGCCTGGAGCACGCGCCCTTTGTCTCGCACGCCATGTTCGCGCGGACCGACGGCTGCCCGGAAGGCCCCCGCCCCCTGGCGGCCGTGCTCAAGCGAATCCGCAAAGACCGCCAGGTCGTGGATCTGTCCACGCCGGTGCGGGTCTGGTTCTGAGCGATTGCCGCCCGACGGAGCTCTGCGCCGCGGTCGCGCCCCCTCGTCCCCTTGTTCCAAGCGGCGTGATCCCGCTTCCCCGCGGCGTGACCGGCGCGACCGTTTCAAAACGCTTGCATGCCCGCCCGCGATCTGCTATAAGGGCGGATCCCGTACGGGGGGATGCCCGAGTGGTTAAAGGGGACGGACTGTAAATCCGTTGGCTCTGCCTACAGAGGTTCAAATCCTCTTCCCCCCACCAACCTGCGAGGCCCCGCGGGCCGCGAGGTCTGCGGGGCGCCTCGCTCGTGCGCCTCACTGCGGCCGTCCTGCGAGGAATTCTTTCTTGCATAATCCTCTTGCACCGAATCTTGCGGGGCCTATGGTATAGGGCTCGTGCGCGGGCACGCATCTCACCGTGCGCGTACCGCCGCGAGTGCCGTCCTTTTCCTGGCCTGGTTCAGATTTGGGTAACACAATGAAGGGTGCAGTTTGTAGCACCGGCACTCCTGCCTGTGGAGCGCCTCACGGATTCGGCCCCAGGCAGGAGTGCCTGGGCTACAAACCGCCTCGTAGCGCGCGTGTCACCC
This sequence comes from uncultured Planctomycetaceae bacterium, assembly GCA_964496245.1. Taxonomy (GTDB): domain Bacteria; phylum Planctomycetota; class SZUA-567; order SZUA-567; family SZUA-567; genus CAZBZG01. The sequence goes on from CAZBZG010000235.1 coordinate 5,323, forward strand.
AAACCGGCGGACTTCTGAACCAGGCCCTTTTCCTGCGTGGATGCTTATGCCCAACGTCGCTCAGGTCCTCAAGGAAGAGATCCGCCGCACAGCGTCCGGGGCGACGCCGGGAGCCACACCTACGAACTGAAGTGCCGCCGGTGCGGTCATCGATGGACGCCCGACAAGTAGGGCAGGCAGTCCTCTGCGCAGCGTCGAACGAGAACAGGCAACGATCTTCAGGGAACGATCGTCGTGGATGACCGGCATGTTCGTCCGCGTGCACGACTGGCCGTCGCCGCCTACGGGCTTCTGTTGCTCCTGCTGTTCACGGTGCAGGCGATGCACATGCGCGCCGGCAGGGGGCAGATCCGTTACGAGGAACTCGCCGAATCCGTACGCAACGTGTACTGGCTGGAGCAGGGTCGCATCTACGATGGCGTCTCCAGCAACGTGGGATGGTACGGAACGCTGCTGTTTGCCTACCGGGCAGTCGGCTTCGAACTGCATACAGCCAAATACATCCGCCTGATCCTTGCGGTGCTCTCTCTGTGCGCGCTTGCCGTACTCCTGCTTCGAATGCTCGGCGCGCGACGTGCATGGGCGCCCCTCCTCCTCGTGGGGCTCTCCCCGACCTGGCTCTACCTGAATACGCTTCAAACGTCTTACGGTCTCGATTTGGTCTACGCACCGCCATGCCTGCTGCTCCTCTGGGCATCGACGCGGCAAAAGGCGTGGCCGCGGCGGGCCTGCCTCGCTCTGGCAGGGGGGCTGCTCATGCTGAGCGCCATGAGTTATCCCGCGTCCCTGCTACTCCTGCCCAGTTTCGCTGGCATGTACGCCCTGTTCTGGCGGTCTTCCGGAGGACTCCACCCTTCCCCCAGGCACGATCTCCTCGCGCTGGGCGTCGGCCTGCTGGCGCCCCTCGCGTGCGCCCTCCTGTGGCTCGAAACGCCCGGCCGCCTACTCCACGACCCGGCCACGGGCAGCGGCCTCTTCCGGGGCGGCGGCACGTTCACCGGCGGCCTGCCCGACTGGCAGGCAAGCCTCAGACGCACGGGACTGGATCTCCTTGTAAAGGGCGACAGTTACCATTTCGAGTTGCCTGCTCCGGAGTTCGGAGGCCCCGTCGGCATGGCGGCTCTGGTGCTGATCGCTGCGGGGCTGGCGCTGCTCGTCCATGACGCTCCGAGACGCCTGCAGTACCTGACCGGGCTGGGGCTGTTGGCGATCGTCCTGGCCCTCATCCTGCCGAATCTGACAGACCATGCGCCGGGCCTCCGGCGCTCGACTGGCGTACTCGCCGGCTTCTACACTCTGGTGGCCCTGGGCTGCTCTTGGTTGCGCCAGGGCTGGTGTCCCCGTCGCCCCGGGCGATGGCTCTTTTTTGCCGGCGCGATGCTCCTTCTGGTGCACCATGTCTCGGCCTTGCCCCGCAACCACGAAGGGCTTCGCACCGAAAGCCGGTATCAGACGCACGCCTGGTTCGGTGCAAAGGAAACAGCCTCCGCATCCCTGCACCATTGGCGCGCGTACACGAAAGAGCGGCCGATCCTCCCCCAGATGCAGACCCCGGACGGACGCTTGATCCAACCGCGCTATGCAGAGATCTATGCCGCGCTGGCGGGCTATCGCCTGTGGAATCATCTGAAAGCCCGGCCTCTGTACTACTATGACCGCGAGAAGGAGAAACCGGTTCGCCTGGACCTCGCCCTCTGGCAGAAAGGCGCTTTGCCGCGCTGAGAAAGAAGGGGGGGCCGCCTCCTGGGGGAGAAGACGGCCCCGATGGGAGAGAGAGATGGCTCTCTGGGTCAAACGGGAATGTCGAGCGCGCTGGCAGCGGCCGGCAAGGCCTCGCGCGGTGGCGCGGCCTTGTCGCCAGCGACCGGCCCAGCGTTCTCGCCTTCGGCCAGCCGCAGGCTCTCCGCGCGCACCTGCAGGCTGAGCTCCATGCGATAGGCTTCGATTCGTGCGTACACGCCCTCGGGCGCGCGTTTCTCGGGAGCGAGACCGCTGGCCACGAAGTCGTCGAGCCCCTGGAACACGATCTCGTGCGTCTTGTCGATGTCCTCCTGGACGGGATCGGGCAGCTCGCCGAGGATGGCCTGCGCTTCGTCGAACCCCTTCTGAATGGCACCGCGCATGAGGTCGGCGAAGTCGCTGTCGCGTCCCGCATCGGATTAGACTCGCGTCCCTATGATTTGAGACGGGACC
>CAZBZG010000236.1:0-7459 GCA_964496245.1 uncultured Planctomycetaceae bacterium
CCTATCTCGTTCTTGCCTGCGTACCGTGCGACCGACTTGAAGAGGACGTTTACAGACGGCCGATGCCGGCTGACGAGGGGCCCCTTCTTGACCTGGGCGTAGTAGCGCGCCCCCGACCGCCTGAGGAGCATGTGGTAGTTCCCGGGAGCAATGAGGACCTTGCCCGTGCCGACCGTGTCGCCATCCTCGGCTTCCTTGACCGTCACCGCACAGAGGTCGTTGAGCCGGTCGGCAAAGGCGCGGGTGAAGTGCTCGGGCATGTGCTGAACGACCAGGGTGCCCGGCGCGGTCGGCGGCAGCGCGGTGAGGACCTCCTGCAGGGCCTGCGTGCCCCCCGTGGAGGCGCCGATCGCGATGACCTTGTTGGTGGTGCGCGTGAGCGCTGTACGGTGTACGGGCGCCGGACGGGACGAGGGCTGGGGGCGGCGTGCGCGGATGTCCACGCGCGCGGCCGCCTTGATCTTGTCGATCAGTTCGACCGACATGTCGCCGACCGAGTAGGCGGGACCGGGCTTGCACATGACGTCCACGGCCCCCGCATCCAGCGCTTCGAGGGCGAGTTCGCCTCCCTGCGGCGTGAGCGACGAAACGATGATGACGGGCATGGGATGGTGTTTCATGAGTTTGCGCAGGAACGAGACGCCGTCCATGCGCGGCATCTCGACGTCGAGTGTGAGCACGTGGGGCTTGAGCCGCAGGATCTTGTCGCGGGCCACGTAGGGATCCGGGGCTGTGCCCACCACCTCGATGGAGGAATCGTGGCCGAGTTCCCGGACAAAGGTCTGCCGGACCACGGCCGAATCGTCGACGATGAGCACGCGCGCCTTCATGCGGTCCCCGTGGCCTGCTGGAGAAGTTGGCTGGCCGTGACCGAGGTTGCTTGGGACGTCTGGAGCAGATAGCGGACCGTCTGCAACAATTGCCGCCGGCCCACAGGTTTGCGCAGAAACGAATCAGGAGGCTCTTCGGCCTCAGTGGCATCGGAGATGCAGGCGCGGCCGGTGAGCATGAGCACGGGCACGGCGTCATCCATGGCGCGCAGCGCCTCGAGGACCCGGAATCCATTCACATCCGGCATCATGGCGTCGAGAATCACGAGGTCCGGTGGATCGGCCGCAAAGGCGTCCAGCCCGCGTCGGCCTCCTTGGGCGGTCGTCACGCGGTACGAATCCTTCTGCAGGAATTCCCGCAAAGGCTCCAGCACGCACGCTTCGTCGTCGATCAGCAGTACATGGGGGGTGGACATTGCGCTTCCTCGGTCTTCTTCACACGGCATGTCGCCCATCCTTTCCTGCCTGAAATGCTCTGGCGCCGGACGCACAGACAGGCGTGTCCGTGCTACCCACCCGCCGACATCCGGTGCGGACACTCACAGTGCGTTCCCTCCCATGAGCGCACACAGCCGTTCCACCCATGCAGCCAAGGCGCCCAGGCTGGCCCACGCCACCGGGGCGGCCGCGAGCCCCAGGAGAACCCACCGAGCGCGGCGCCAGGCGCTTCGGCGGCTCAAGGCCAGGCGCCGCAGGGCGATGGCCGTGCGCGTCCTGCCGCATCGGAAACGTTCGCGCCACTGGTCGCATCTGCCCTGGAATACGCGAGTGCTCATCGTAGGTCCCCTCGTGGTATCCGGATTACCGCGGATGCGTGCCCGCTCCGACACGATGCCTCAGCCGGTGGATCCACAACACCAGACGAGCGCGAAGCTCGCGGCGCACGCTGTAGAGTACGTCCGTGATTCGTGTGGGGTGGAACATGCGCGCCTCCTTTGCGTCTCAGGCGCCGGTTGCGCCCGGCGCATTCATCGTGAACGTCAGCAGCATGGGCGATTCGTCCACGAGGAACGCCAGCGTCTCCGGCTGCTGCAGGGTCGCGTCCCAGTGCGCCGCCGGCTGCCGGTCCGCGTTCGGGACCGATAGGTCGAAGACCGGCTCCTCGCCCGCCAGGGCGGTGAGGAGCTGGCCGCAGGTGACGTTCAGGACCTCCCGCAACGCGTCGGCGGCGTGCTCTTCTGCGGCCTTGTCCTCGGGCTCCATGCCCATGACATTGGCGGCGAGTTCCGTGCAGGTCGCTTCCGGCACGGTCAGCGCCAGGGTTCCCGAGAACGGTCCGGCAAAGCGCATGCGAACCGCCAGGCTCGTCCCGTCTGCAGGCGGCAGGTCTCCCTTGTCCGCCCGTTCGGCGAACATGAAGGCCAGGCTCTCCAGCACGCTGCTGAAGACATCGTCCAGCACTTCGGTTCTAGTTGCGGTCTGCATGCTTGGCTCCCATGACATCGAAGACGACGCCGCGCAGGAGTTCGGGCGTAAAGGGCTTTCGCAGGTAGGCGCTCACGCCCTTGGATTTGAGCTGCTCGATGCGGGTGGCGCTGCCCTCGGTGGAGACGATGATCACCGGGATGTCGCTCAGCGTCCCGTCCTCGGCCATCTTTTCGATCATCTCGATGCCGCCCATGACCGGCATGTTGATGTCCGCGAAGATCAGGTCGATCCAGTGTTCCCCGAGAATCGCCAGAGCTTCCCGGCCGTTCTCCGCTTCGTACAGTTCGCCCACGGGCACCTCGGCCAGGTCGAGCGTCTTGGCGATGACCGCGCGCACGGTCGCCGAATCGTCCACCACGAGGATATTGAACGCCATGCGTCTACCTCCCACCTGCGACATTGAAGGTTTTGTCCAGCGTTTCGAGCGCGCCGAGCATCCGGCAGAGGGCGGCCTCGGCCACGTGGATGTCGAGGCCCAAGCGCTCGATGGTCTGGTCCGAGGGGGCGTGCTGCAGGCCGTCGGCCCCCGTGCCGATGCCGGCGAGCATGCTGAGGGTATTGGCCGCATGCACGAGTTCCACGGTACGCCCGTTTTCCGTGGCGCCTTCCGGGGCGTGGTGCCAGCGCACGGCCTCGAGGATGACCGGGGGAAGATGCCAGCTTTCGAGCAAAAGGGCGCCCGCCTCCGCATGGTCGATGCCCAGCACGGTCCGCTCGGCCGCTTCAAACGATTCGCCGGTTTGGAATGCCTGCGCTCGGAGTCGCTCGCCTTCCTCTTCCACGAAGGAGCCGAGCGCGAGTTTGCCCACGTCGTGGAGGAGCGCGGCCGTGAAGACCGCGTCGGGTGCGGGACGGCCGAGGGTCTGGGCGAGGGCCTCGGCACCGGCTGCCACGGCCACGGCGTGTCGCCAGAGCGCGCCCTCCGGCAGGTCGTATCCCCGCACTTCCTGCCGGGAGAGGTTGCCGGCCACGGCCCCGATGACCAAGTGCGCGATCTGCTTGCGCCCCAGGCGGACCACGGCCTGGCGGATCGAGGCGATTTCCCGGTTGGCTCCGAAGCGGACCGAGTTGGCCAGGCGCAGCACGTTGGCGGCCATGCCCGGATCCTGTTCGATGGCTTTGCTCAGAGCCTGCGCGTCGGTGTCGGTCTCCTGAGCGAGCCGCAGGGCTTCTGCGGAAGCGGCCGGCAGAGATTCCATCGACCGGAGTCGGTCGATGATCTGACCGCGGCGGTCTTGCGCGTTGGGGCGCGTTGTCGTCATAGGGCGCTCATCTTTCCGTTGGACTTGACGACCGTCTGCCCTGCGTCCATGTGCAGGAACAGGGTGCGGGGAATCGTCCCGCCGATATCCTCCGCAGCGATCAGGATGTCGTTCTTCCACAGGATCTTGCGGAGCACGGTGTGGTTGCGTTCGCCGATCCGGAACATCTTCTTCTGGTCGAGCACACGCGCGGCACCGGCCACCTTGGCGATGATGCGTTTCCGCTGGGCCCCGCGGTCGAAGACCTCCTGGAGGAGTTTGGAGACGCCGGTGTCCACGAACATGCCGGGCTTCTCCCGCGCCTTGTTCTTGTCGATCTTGGAGAGCGGGAGCATGGAATGGAGCATGCCGCCCACGCCGGCTTCCGGGTCGAAGAGCGTCAGGCCTACGCAGCTTCCGAGGGAGTACGTCACGAGCACGTCCTCGGGCGAGGCGGAGACCTTGATGCCGGAGATGTCCACGATGTGGTTCACGATGCGGTCTCCCGTTCCCTGTTCGCGTGCCGCTCGGTCCATCGCTCGATCTTCTCGAAGCCTTGTTGCGCGGCTTGCAGGAATTGCTTCAAGTCCACGGGTTTGATGAAGTAGTCGTCGAAGCCCACCTCGCGGCAGTCGGCGAGTTCGAAGAGGGACGTGTAGCCGGTCATGGCGTAGATGCAGGCGATGGGATGGTCGGACCGGATGCGCCGGCACAGGTCCACGCCGCTCATGCCGGGGAGCTTCAGATCGAGGAACATGAGCGGCACGCTCTCGCGCGCGAGAATCGCCAGGGCCTCTTCGCTGCTCGCGGCTTCGATCACGGCATACCCGTGCTGCTCGAACGCGTCCCGGAGGAAGCTCCGGATCGGCTCCTCGTCGTCCACGACCAGGATGCGCTTGCCGTTGTCCGATGATCCCTTCATGTCCCGGCTCCTGTGTCCTGCGTCTCGGTTTTGGATTTCGCGTGCGCCTCCCGCGGCTCCGCAGCCCGATCCAGATCGATGATCCGCTCCCCCTCGAGGTAGTCCGTGGTCACGTAGCGCGTTACGCGGCGCAGCTTGCGCGTGATCTGCGCGAGGCGGTCCACCTGTTCCTTGATGGTTCGCACGCGCGTCGCCAGGGGTGTGCCGGCGTCCGCGCTTTCCAGCAGGAGATCCGTATGGCCGGCCACGGCCTGCAGGGGCTGGTTGAGTTCGTGGCACGCGGCCGCGGCCAGCTCCAGGGCCCCCTGGAGGCGCTGCTTCTGGCGGCGCTCGTCCTCGACCCGCACGCGCTGGATCGCGTACAGCAAGGAGCGGATGAGGAGGTGATGGTCGGTCTTGCCCTTGAGCAGGTAGTCCTGCGCGCCGCGCCGCACGGCCTCCACAGCGAGCTCCTGGTCGTCGTGTCCGGAGAGCACCACGATCGGCGCGCGCGGTGCGTGACGTTGCAGGGTCAGGAAGGTATCGAGCCCCTGACTGTCGGGGAGGGACAGGTCCAGCAGGACCACGTCCGCCTGCGTGGTGCGGAATGCCTCCATGCCTTGGGCGAGGGAGGCGGTGTGGTGTACGTCGAACCGCGAGCCGGGCGACTGGTTGAGAAAGACCTTGATCAGCCGCGCGGCGGTCGGGCTGTCCTCGATGAACAGGACTCGGATGCGTTCGGCGTCGCTCATGCTGGGTTCCCTCTCGCCCCGTTCCGCGGGGCTTCCCGCCGCTCGCGGGGGATCACAGTCACGCCTGTTGCGCCAGGAAGGCGCTGGCCACATGGGGATCGAATTGCCCGCCGGCGTGCTCGCGGATGACCTGCGCTGCCGTGCCCGAGGCCATGGCTGCCCGGTAGGGGCGCTTGGATGTCATGGCGTCCCACGCGTCGCAAACGGACACGATGCGCGCGAGCAGGGGGATGGCCTCGCCTGTGGCGCCGCGCGGATACCCGCCTCCGTCGAAGTGCTCGTGATGGTGACGCACCGCCTCCACGCAGGCCTCGAGTCCCGGTACGGACGAGAGGATCTCGCCGGATTTGTCGGGATGGCGCTTCACGAGAGCGAACTCCTCCGCGCTCAGCTGGGCCGGCTTGAGCAGGATGCGTTCCGGAATCGCGAGCTTGCCCAGGTCGTGAAGCATGCCCGCCACGCGTGCGGTTTCGACCTCGGTGTCGTTCAGTCCCAGCGTCCGCGCGGTCTCGCCGGCGAGGCGGGCCACGACCGCGGAATGCTGGTGCGTGTGCGGATCCCGCGCGTCGACCGCCCGCGCGAGCGCCGCGAGGGAGCCGAGAAAGAGCCGTTCGTGTTCGGCCACGGCGTCGGCCACGCGCTGTCGCAGCCGGCGGTTGTTGTTCTGCAGGTGGGCCTTGAAGTCCCGTTCGAGGGCCGCGCAGCGACGGGCGGCCAGGGCCTTCTGCACCTCTTCCCGCAGCCGCTGGACCGGAAACGGCTTCTCCAGGAAAGAAGACGCCCCCTGATTGAGGGCTTCGATCACCACCTCCATATCCGCATATCCGCTGATCAGGATCAGGGGCGCTCGGATGCCCCGCTCCTTGCACCAGCGCAAGAGATCGATGCCGCTCTCGTCGGGCAGGCGGATGTCGCATAGAATGAGCTCAAAGGGCTGGCGCTCCAGCGCTTCCCGGGCCTCCGCGGCCGAGCCGACCTTGGTGAGCTGGAGACCCGATGGGGACAGCGCTGTATCGACGATGTCCTGGATGATGGCCTCATCGTCCACCACGAGAACGTGTTCCCGCTGTGCCGGCAGGGTCTCGCCCGCGGCATGCGCGGACGCCGGGTTTGCGGCCGGGTCGACCGGACCGGCAGGAGGCGCCAAGCCAAACGCTTCGGGTGCACGAGCCTGTTGCGCCATGGCGGGCCTCACTTTCTGTAGATGGACGGCCGGACCGTTTTGAACTCGCTCATCATGCCGGTCAGGCTCTCGGCATGGCCGACGAGCAGGAATCCGCCGGGCTTGAGCAGGCGGTACATCTCGTCGAGCAATCGCTTTCGCGTCTCGTTGTTGAAGTAGATCATGACATTGCGGCAGAAGATGGCGTCCAGCGGTCCGCGCATGGGAAACGGCGGTTGGCTGAGATTGAGCCGGCGGAAGACGATTCGCTGGCGGAGCGCCGGGCGTACCACATAGGAGACGCTGTCTCCGTCCCGCGCGCGCTCGAAGTACTTCTTGAGCAGGGGCTTGCTCACCGGCTCCACCTTGTTCTCGGGGTAACGCCCTTCCAGGCTCTTCTCGAGCACCTGCGTGCAGATGTCGGTCGCCAAAATCTTGGCGTCCACGCCGTTGCGCTCGCCGAACGTTTCCTGCATGGTGATGGCGAGCGAATAGGGCTCCTCGCCGCTCGAGCAGGCGGCGCACCAGAGGCGGAGCCGCCGCTGGCCCTGGTCATGCCACTCGTGCAGCCGCTCGGTCAGAAAATCGAAATGCTCCGGTTCGCGGAAGAAGCTCGTCACGTTCGTGGAGATCGCATTGAGGAGGTGGACGACCTCTTCTCCGCTCTCGTCTTCCTTTACGTTGCGGAGGTAGGTGCGGTGGTTGTCGAAGCCGAGCGCCCGCATGCGCTTGCCCACGCGTGCAGACACGAGGGCTTCCTTGCCGTCGCGCAGCCAGATCCCGCTCTGTTCGTAGACGAGCTGCCGGAAAGCTTCGAAGGTCTTGGCGTTCATGGTGCGTCCGTTTCAAGTGTCGGAGGGACGCGCTCCTGCGCGTCCGAGAAGGCCCCCTGGTGTGCGCACTCCAGCGGGAGCCGGACCCTCCGAAATCCAAAGACATGGGGAGACTGTAGCACGTCCACCGGGCAAATCTCCCGCAACCAACGGATGCAGTGTTGGCTGGACATGTGGGGTGCCATGCCCACCCAAGGGTGGGCATGCCTTCTCCTTGGTAGGAGGCAATGAACCATGGGCCGTTGCGATTCGGCAAGGGAGAGCGACCGCATGCCCACCCAAGGGTGGGCATGGCACCCGACATCCGCCGGT
>CAZBZG010000237.1:0-7369 GCA_964496245.1 uncultured Planctomycetaceae bacterium
TCGGCAGCGAGATCCGCACCCCGCACCTCGACCGGCTGGCGCGCGAAGGCGTGCGCTTGACCCAGATGTACAACTGCGCCCGCTGCTGTCCCACGCGGGCGAGCCTGCTCACCGGCCTCTACCCCCACCAGGCGGGCGTAGGCCACATGGTCGGCAACCGCGGCACGCCGGCCTACCAGGGGTATCTGCGCGACGACTGCGTGACCATGGCCGAAGCCCTGCGCGCGCACGGCTACCGCACGGGCCTGTCCGGCAAGTGGCACGTGGGCGGCAGCTACGCGGCCAACCAGCCGGAGACCTGGGCGCCGGGCACGCCGGATCACCCCATCCCGGTGCAGCGCGGGTTCGACGAGCACTACGGCATGCTCGGCGGCGGGGGGAGCTACTTCCACCCGCCCTACATGATCCACAACGACACCATCATCCATCCGGACCGGGAAGACCCCGACTACTACCTGACCGATGCCATCAGCACCGAAGCCGTACGCATGGTCGAACAGAGCGCCACCGATCCCCGACCGTTCTTCCTGTACGTGGCCTACACTGCGCCGCACTGGCCGCTTCACGCGCGGGCCGAAGACATCGAACGCTACCGCGGCCGTTACCAGAAGGGGGGCTGGGACGGGGTGCGCACGGCGCGGCACGAAGAGCTCAAAGGGCTGGGCGTGCTGAGTCCCGACTGGGAGATCTCCCCGCGCGACGAGCAGGCCCCGCCCTGGGAGGACGTGCAGGAGAAGGAATGGGAAGACCTGCGCATGGCGGTCTACGCGGCTCAGGTCGACCGCATGGACCAGGGCGTGGGCCGCATCCTGGCTTCGTTGGATGCCCAGGGCGTGGCGGACAACACGATCGTGATGTTCTTGTCGGACAACGGTGGGTGCGCCGAGTTCCTGGCCGAAGACAGCAACCGGCCCCAGCCGATGCGGTACAACATTCCCACCCCGGACGGACGGCCCATGCGGGTGGGCAACACCCCGCGCATCGATCCCGGCCCGGACGACACGTTCGCCAGTTACGACCTGCCGTGGGCCAATGCGTCCAATACCCCGTTCCGGTTGTACAAGCACTGGGTGCATGAAGGCGGCATCTCTACGCCGCTGCTCGTGCGCTGGCCGCAGGGCGTACCTGGCGGGGGGCTCTGCCACGCGCCGTGCCACGTGATCGATCTCTTGCCGACCTGCCTGGCGGCCGCTGGGGCCGAGTATCCGCGCGAGTACAAGGGGAAGGCCATCCAGCCGATGGCCGGCGAGAGCCTCGTGTCCGCGTTGAGGCAGCCCGACTGGCGGCGGGAGCGGCCCATCTTCTTCGAGCACGAAGGCAATCGCGCCGTGCGTGACGAGGAGTGGAAGCTGGTGAGCCGGCATCCGGGCGCGTGGGAGCTCTACAACATGAACACGGACCGGACTGAGCTCAGAGATCTGGCGGCCCAGGACCCGGACCGGGTCCAGCGCATGGTCCGCGACTACGAGGCCTGGGCCGCGGTCTGCGACGTGCGACCGTGGCCGTTGCAACAGTGAGAACGATTCGGCCAATGGAGCTGTCGGAGGGATGCGCTGCTGCGCATCCGCCACGTTGCACCTGAAGCGCGGTCCTGCAGGAGCAGGACCCTCCGAACCAGAAGCATCCGTGTCCCGTTGGCCATGTCGTCGACAACGGTGGACGCCGCAAGCTGCACGTCGACCGTACGCTCGCAGGAAGGAGTCCGCGTGTCCAAACGCAAGAAGATCAACCAGACGCGCGCGCCGTTTCACATGCTCTGCAAGCCCATCGGGCCCCTGTGCAACCTCCGGTGCACGCACTGCTTCTATCTGGAGAAGAACCGCCTCTACCCGGATGAGGAGCACTGGTGCATGCCGGAGAAGGTGCTCGACCGGTTCACCAAGCTGTACATCCACTCCCAGCCCGAGGGCACGCAGGAAGTGCAGTTCGCCTGGCAGGGCGGCGAGCCCACGATGCTCGGGGTCGACTTCTTCCGCCATGCCCTGGAACTGCAGCAGAAGTATGTCCGCCCGCGCATGCGCATCGGCAACGCCCTGCAGACCAACGCCACCCTGATCGACGACGAGTGGGCCGCATTCCTGGCGGAAAACGACTTCCTCGTGGGCTTCTCGATCGACGGGCCCCAGCGACTTCATGACCGGTACCGACTGGATGCGAAGGGGGAGGGCTCGTTCGCTCCGGCCATGCGCGCCCTGGAAGCCATGAAGCGCCACAAAGTGGAGTTCAACACCCTGACTTGCGTGCAGAACGAGAACGCGGAGTCCCCTGAGGAAATCTACCGCTTCCTGCGCGACGAGGTGGGCACGACCTTCATGCAGTTCATCCCCATTGTGGAGCCCGGGACCGACGGCGGGCTGTCGGCCGAGACCGTCAGCGGCGAGCAGTGGGGCAAGTTCCTGTGCGGCGTGTTCGACACGTGGCTGCATGAAGACGTGGGCAAGGTCTTCGTGCAGCACTTCGACATGCTGCTGGGGATCGTGGCCGGCTATCCGTCGTCGCTCTGCGTGCACAGTCCCGTGTGCGGCCGGGCTCTGGCGGTGGAGCACAATGGCGACGTGTATTCGTGCGACCACTTCGTGACGCCCGAGCACCGGCTCGGGAACGTGCTGGCCGATACGCTGGCCTACACGGTGGACGGCGAGTTCCAGACGCGGTTCGGCCGCGCCAAGAGCGAATCCCTGCCCAAGCAGTGCCGGGAGTGCAAGTACCTGCGGCTCTGCTACGGGGGGTGCCCATGCAACCGGCTGGCCACCACGGCCGACGGCGAACCAGGGCTGAATGCCGTGTGCGCGGGGTATCGCATGTTCTACGAACACGCTCTGCCCGTGCTCCAGGCCATGGCCGCGGCCCTGCGCCAGCGCCGGCCGGCTTCGGACTGGATGCACGTGATGACTGGATGATCGAGGACCGCCGCCGACGGGGGCGGCAAAGCGACTGCGAGGGAGGGGGCTGGGCGTATTGCAGGCACGCGGCCTGGGTCGGGCGACGGGCTGCACTCAGAACTGGCGTTCGTAGCGGCTCGGGTCCTGGACGTCCTCCACGTCCCGCCAAAAGGTCTCGGTCTGCGGTTTGCGCCGCCAGAGGCGGTCGCGTCCCACGAGCCGCATGCACAGGGCGATGGGCGTGACCAGGCCGTAGTAGAAGAGGCCGAAGACGATCGGGCTCACGATCATGCCCAGCACAAAGCTGATCCCCATCCAGAACCAGTAGATGGGAAGCCCGGCGCGCGTACCGGTGAGCCCCAGCGCGCCGGCCACCACGCTGAACACGAGCAGCACCAGGGCTGCGGTCGGCAGGTCCTTGGCGTAGAGCAGGGCGGCTGCGATCGGCCCCAGAATCAGCATGCCCGCGCCGAACCGGCGCAGTACCTTCGCGTCCGGGTGCCAGTCGATCTCGACGAGGCTCATGGGGATGGCTCCGGCATAGGCGCGCTTGGCTCAGGCCGGGGTCGCGCCTTGTGTGAAATCAGCTCGGAAGTGTCCGGACCTCTTGTCTAGGCTCCCGCAGTCTCGTGGCAATATCATCAGCGCAAGGCGCCGAGTTTCGCCATTTATACCGCTCCGGAAGGGCGGTTGCAACCCCATCCTGTCGGCCCTCTGGGCAGTGCAGCAGTGCGATGCCGCGCGATCAACGTCCGCATCAGCAGCTGATGAAGCTCTTCGATGGTGTGGTTCGAAACAGAGCGCGGCTCTGAGCATCCGGCAAAGGAACGCTGCTGCAGCCGATCAGAAGAGCGTGTAGATGAACGGCGCGGTGGCCGAGCTCGTGGCCGTCAGGAAGACCAGGGCGATCAGGAGCAGCGCCACGATGATGATGGGCGCGAGCCAGTAGGCCTTGTTCTCCTTGAGAAAGAGGATGAACTCCTCCACGACCCCCATGCGTTTGGCCATGCGCGAATCTCCTCAGTCGAGCTTGAACTGCTTCTTGTACGCCTCAGCGCCCGCCAGGGGCGGCTGCTCGCCCTTGAGACACAAGCAGTCCTCCATGACGAGCGCGTCCATGTCGGTGAACATGAAGCAGCGGTAGGCGTCCTCGGGCGTGCACACGATGGGCTCGCCCCGGATGTTGAACGACGTGTTCACAAAGACCCCGTACCCGGTCTTGGCCTCGAACGCCTTGAGGATGCGGTGGTAGCGGGGCGCGGTTTCGCGGTTCACGGTTTGCACGCGCGCGGAGTAGTCCACGTGCGTGACGGCCGGGATGTCCGAGCGCTGGACGTTCAGCTTGTCGATGCCGAAGAGTTGCCTCTGGTCGTCGGTCATGTCCTGGCGCCGGCGTTCCTGCACGGGCGCCACGAGCAGCATGTAGGGGCTCGGCGCGTTCAGGTCGAAGTAGTCCGACACCCGCTCTTCGAGGCAGCTCGGGGCAAAGGGGCGGAAGGATTCGCGGAACTTGATCTTGCGGTTCATGGTGGCCTGCATCGCGGTGTTGCGCGCATCGCCGATGATGCTGCGCGCCCCGAGCGCGCGCGGCCCGAATTCCATCCGGCCCTGCAGGAGCCCGACCACCTTGCCCGCGTTCAGCAGGTCGGCCACGCGGTTGGAGAGCGCGTCCTCGTCGGCGAGTACCGTGTACGGCGCGCCGATCGAGTCGAGATAGGTCTTGATCTCGTCCGTGCTGAAGCGCGGGCCGAGATAGGAGCCGTGCTGGCTGTCGGCCGGGGTCGGCGTGCGGGGATTGTCCAGGAGTTGGTGCCAGGCGAAGAGGGCTGCGCCGAGGGCGCCGCCCGCGTCGCCCGCAGCCGGCTGGATCCAGATCCGTTTGAAGGGCCCGTCGCGCAGGATCTTGCCGTTGCCCACGCAGTTGAGGGAGACGCCGCCGGCGAGGCAGAGGTTCTCCAGGCCGGTCTCCTGGTGCACGTGATTGGCGATGCGCATCATCACGAGTTCGGTGACCTGCTGCACGCTCGCGGCCAGGTCCATCTCACGCTGGGTGACCAGGCTCTCGGGCTTCCGCGGCGGGCCTTCGAAGAGTTCGTGAAACTTGTCGTTCGTCATGGTGAGGCCGGCGCAGTAGTTGAAGTACGCCTGGTCGAGCCAGAAGGACCCGTCCTCCTTGACGTCGATCAGGTGCTCGAGGATGCGGTCGGCGTACTTGGGTTCGCCGTACGGCGCCAGGCCCATGACCTTGTACTCGCCCGAGTTCACCTTGAAGCCCGTGTAGTAGGTGAACGCGCTGTAGAGGAGGCCCAGGCTGTGGGGGAAGTGGATCTCCTTGTGCAGGTGCACGCGGTTGCCCTTGCCCACGCCCCAGGTCGTGGTCGCCCACTCGCCCACCCCGTCGAGGGTGATGAGGGCCGCTTCCTCGAACGGGCTCGGGAAGAAGGCGCTGGCTGCGTGGGACTCGTGGTGCCGCGTGAAGTAGATCGGCCCCTCGTATTGGTCGCCCAGGCCCCGGTCGATCTCCCGGGGCAGGAAGAGCTTCTGGCGCAGCCAGAGGGGCAGGGCCATCATGAAGGATTTCACCCCGCGGGGCGCGAACGCGAGATAGGTCTCGAGCAGCCGTTCGAACTTGAGAAACGGCTTGTCATAGAAGACCACGGCGTCCAGTCGTTCGGGCGCGAGATCCGCCTCCTGGAGGCAGAAGTCGATGGCGTGGGCGGGAAAGCCGAAGTCGTGCTTGACCCGCGTGAACCGCTCCTCGTGGGCCGCAGCCACGATGGCGCCGTCCTGGACGAGCGCGGCTGCGCTGTCGTGGTAGAACGCCGAGATGCCGAGGATCGCGGTCATGGGACTCCTTCCGGACGGGGCCCCCACCCGGACAGTCCATGGTGTACCCGGACGCGGGGGCTGAGTCAAGTCCGTGCAGGGATGGGGAGAGGGCGGTGGGGGCTCACGCCCGCGGGTGGAAGGCGTTGTAGGCGGTGTGGAGATGCTTCTGCTTGAGGTGGGTGTAGAGCTCGGTGGTGGCCAGATCCGCGTGGCCGAGGAGGTCCTGGACCACGCGCAGGTTGGCGCCGTTCTCCAAGAGATGCGTGGCAAAGCTGTGCCGGAGAAGGTGCGGGTACACGTTCTTGCCGATGCCGGCCTTGGCGGCCGTCCGCTTGACCACGCGGAAGACGTTCTCCCGATCGAGCCGCCGGCCGGTGCGGGAGAGGAAGACGTGCGCCGGGCTGTGGGGGCGCGCGAGCAGGGGGCGCACGCCCGCGAGGTAGGCGTCGAGCGCCTCGCACGCCGCACGGCCGAGGGGGACCATGCGTTCCTTGCCGCCCTTGCCGTGGAGGCGCATGGTTCGCGCGTTCAGGTCCATGTCGCCCGTCCGCAGGTCGCAGACCTCGCTCACGCGTGCGCCCGTGGCATAGAAGACTTCGAGAATGGCGCGGTTGCGGAGGGAGAGAGGCGATACGCCGTCTTCGGCCTGCAGCAGCCGGTCGACTTCATCGGGACTGAGGTCGCTAGGGAGGTGCTTCCAGAGCCGGGGCTGGTCCACGATCTCGCAGGGATCAACCTCGGCCAGTCCCTCGTCCCGGCAGAAGCGGAAGAACATGCGCACGGCGATCAGCGCGCGCGCACGCGACGCCGGGCAGAGGCCGCGCTTTGCCAGGTCCGCCACGAAAGCGACCACGTCTGCTCCGCCTACGCGGTCGGGACGGGCGCGGCGGCGCGGCTCGAGAAAGGCTTCGAACAGGGCCAGGTCGTGGCCGTAGGCCAGTTCCGTGTTCCGGGCGAGACCGCACTCCACGCGCAGGTATTCGAGGAATTGCCCCACAGCTGTGGACACGTCTGTGGCGGGCGCGGCTGCGGCGGCCGGACCGGCGCGCCGCGCAGCTTCCGTGCGTGAATGTTGCTCGCGGCGGAGGCGGGTGCGGGCGAAGAGGGCAGTGGCAGACACGGCTAGGCTCCTGCAGGCAAGAGCAGCACCACGGCCTGGACCGAGATGGCCTCGCCGCGGCCCACCGGTCCGACTCCTTCGCCGGACTTGGCCTTGATGTTGATCTGCTGCGCGCGGCAGCCGCACAGGTCTGCGATGCGTGCGCGCATGGCGTCTTTGAACGGCGCGAGTTTGGGCCGCTCGAGCGAGACGACCGTGTCGAGATTGCCAAGCGCCTGGCCGGCCATGCGCATGCGTTCGATGGCGTGGGCGAGGAAGTCGGCGGACGCGCGGTCGCGGTTCTCCTCGTCCGCGTCCGGAAAGAGCTGGCCGATGTCGGGCGCGCCCAGCGCGCCGAGGATGGCGTCCGTGATGGCGTGGAGCAGGGCGTCCCCGTCCGAATGCGCGCGCACCCCGAGGTCGCAGGGGAGGGGGACTCCGCCCAGCTGCAGGCCCGTGCCGGGCACGAGGTTGTGCAGATCGCTTCCCAGACCGATGCGTGGTTGCATACGCCGCCCTCCGCAACGCCAAAGGCTCCGGCACCCGTTACTTGCGCCTG
>CAZBZG010000238.1:0-3808 GCA_964496245.1 uncultured Planctomycetaceae bacterium
CACGCACATCATCGATCGGATCGAGAGATCGACGATGGAGCGCTGGCTCCCGAAGTCCTCCTGGGCGTCCGAACTCAGCACCGACTGCCGATTCTCGGTCACGCTCTTGATGACGGTGGTGCTGATCGGAAACTCGTCCTGCTGTCCGGGCAGCGCTTCCCGGTGGCGGCCCACGGCCGGCTCCATTTCCCCGGTCGCGCGGTTGCGCAGCAGGATGAACGCCCGGTCGGCCTGCGGGAAGATGTCGAAGATGCTGTCCATGATACGCTGGAGAAGCGCTCTTTTCTCGGTCACGGTCCCCAAGTCGCCCGAGACCTTGACCATGGCCTGCAGCCGCTTGACCGCCTCCTGAAGCCCCTTCTCGGACTTCTTCTCCTCTTCCAGCATCTCGCCCATGCTGAGAGAGGCGTCGAGGGTCGCATTCACGGCGGGACCGATCTTGTCGTCGCCAGTGATGACGGCCGAGAGCTGCGCCTCGGCCAGCCCTGCGGAGGGGCTCGCGGCGGGACGGTCGCTGTGAAAGATGAGGCGCGAGGACCCGATCGCGACCTCGTCCCCGTCCCGCAACTGGTAGGGATTGCCCGCTTCGAGGCGCGCGCCGTTGATGAAGGTGCCGTTGGCCGACCCCAGGTCCTCGATCATGAGGTCGTCGCCCTGCGGCAGCAGGCGGGCATGCCGGCGGCTCGCGCGGCCGTCGGGCAGGCAGATCGAATTCTCCGGAGAGCGGCCGACCGTCATCTCCTGATCGACCACAGCCTCCATGCCGGGCTCGGGACCTTCGATGACTTCCAACCGGGCCATGGGCGCGCTCGCCTTCTCAGCAGTCAGAAGTGATGTTCGGGCTCAACGTCGTCCCGGTGGTCTTCGGCGAAGAGCGTTCCGGCGTGCTTGCACGCACTGAGCCAGCGCCGGATGCTTGCTTGCTCCAGCTGGGTGAAATCGTCGAGCAGAAGCACCTCTCGTCCCCAGCGCGAGAGGAGTATAGCGCGTTTCTCCAGTCCTGTCCAACCATACACCCGCGTACTTTTTCGATCCGGGCCGACACCGAATCGGTTCGTGATCGCGTCCTGGTACGCGCCCAGAAACCGGTGAGCGCATCCGCGCGTATCCCATGTGCTCAGCCAGAGGAGGCCCCTGCGCCTCTCCGCCTCCGGCCCCTTCTCCAGCAGGGCGAAGCGATCGCCGTCCCACCCCTGGGCTGCGCGGAGCGAATCGATGGCCCGGCCGGTCAGCGTCTGCAGAAGCAGGCCGACTCCCAGCTCGCCCAGCGTGTCCTCCGCCCGCACGGTCCAACCACGGCCGAGGTGCGCGGCGAGTTGGGGGAAGACGATGCGCGTGGGCCGGTCCCGCGGCCCGAAATACTTGTCCGGATGCAGAATCTGCTCCGAGCTCTCGGGCAGATCCCGGAAGAGCCGTCGGACGCCCCCCCATCCCCCTTCGCGCAGGGCCCGCAACACGAAGTCCTTGCCCTTGACGTAGGGGAAGAGGAGACGGTGCTGCAGATACAGCGGCACCGATCGCAGGCTCTCCATCTGCGCCCCGCTCATGAGCGATGACTGAAGGACGCCCGAGACCACTTCCCACTTCCCGCTGTACCGCTGCATGTAGAACGTCATGGAGAGCACGGCCTCGCCCTCGAACACGGCCTGGAGCGCGGCCAGGGCGTCGTCGTTCGTCTTGCGCGCGTCCAGGAGCGCCTGCAGATCGAAGAGCTGGTCCTGGAGGGCATGGGTCAGCTCGTGCGCGGCGATGACCGACGGAAGCGGCATCCTCTCGATCAGGTAGAACGCCTTCTTGCGAGGGATGTAGAACCCCGCAGCCTGCTGTCCCATGAGCTGGAGGAAGGTCTCGCGCAACCGGAATCCCTCGGGGAAGAGGCCCAGCCGGATCAGGGCCCGCTGGACAGCCTGGAGGCGCGCAGGCGGCGTATCCCGGTCGAACTCGGCCTCCATGAGCTGCATGGCCTCGCCCGCCGTGACCGAACGCACCTGGATCGGCGCGCGGAACTCCGTCTGGACGATCGTCTCCAGGTTCTCCCGGATCTCGCTGGTCCATTGTTCGAGGGATTCGGATGCGCTTCCCGTGGATGGTGGATGGGGGAGTCGCGCCCGGGAGCCCGGCTGCTCGTTCCCACCGGCACTCGGGAGGGAGCGCGCAGGCGAACGCGACGGCGCACCATCGGCTCCGACAGGCCGCGTCCCGCCTACGGGGCCCGCCCACGGCCGCAGCGCCAGCACCAACACGACGAGCGCGAACAACACGCTCGGACCGAACCACCAGATCCAACGTCCGCAGCCGCATCCCCGCCCGGAAAACGCTTCCTGCGCATCGCCCTCCATCGGCGCTCTTCCTTTCCTGCTCCCCTCAAGAAGTGTCGGTCTGTCAGGCCGTGACGTCCTCGCCCCCGGTCGAATGCACGATGATCGTGGTGGGCATGTCCTCCAGGAGTTCCACGTAGCGCGCGTGCCAGGCGACCTGCGCGTCCTCTTCCGGCAGTTCGAAACCGAGGAAGACGCACGTCGCGTCCCGCGAATGCGTGCGGAGGATATCGACGAAGCGGCGTTCGCTTACGATCACCTGCACGGTCGCCTCGAGGCGCGCCTCCTCCACGACCTCCTGCAAGGCCTTCAGGGCCGGCGCACGGCCCGCCTCGTTCTCGATCAAACGCAGCACGCGGACCTCGGCCTGGGCCCATTCGAGATTCCGCGTGAGCAGGTAGCTGAAGAGCATCATGAGTCCGCCGTTGCGCTGGCCGCGCCACCAGACGTCGATCCGCTTGGGCGCGCGAGGCGCCGGCAGAGCGTGCGCCTGGATCAGCACGACGCTCATGTTCATGGCCACGCTCGCGCGCACTTGCCGCAGGTAGGGCCCCAGATTGTCGGCCTTGGGCGACCAGCCGAAGACGGCCACGTTCGGCCGGAGCGGACCGATGGCCGCGGTCTGGACCAGCATGTTCGTGCCCTGTTCCACGTCTTCGGCCACCACGGACACGGGGAACGCGGCGATGTCCCGCTCCTGGCAGAAGCCTTCCATCTGGCGCAACGCCGCCTCCCGCTGCTTCTTCCGGTCGGTCAGATCGCCCGTCAGGATGTGGGCCAGCAGCACGATCCCGCGTTCGCCCTCCAACCAGTCCCCGTACCGGACGAGGCGCTCCCGGGCCTTTGGATTCCCGGAGAAGACGAGCACGGTCGGCCGCCAGTTGCGCGGGTCCTCCTTCATCTCGGCGAGACGCATGAGGCTGTCCCGCACCGTGCGGTACAGGAACCCGCGTCGCGCGTCGCCGAAACTGGAGCGCAGGTGCTGACGCTGCACGTACCACACGAGGGCCACCACGACCACGGCGGCGATCCCAGCGGCCACTGCGTTGATCAGAAGCGCCGCACCCACGCAGCCCACGGCGCCGATCAAGGCCGTGCCCCAGTGGAAGAACCAGAATCGCGGCCGGAACGAGGGGTTGGCGCCCACCGCCTCCATGAACGCCGCCGCATTGATGGTCCCGTAGCTGAAGAGGAAGAACATGGTCACGATGGCGGCCACTGCATTGAGGGCCGCCCCGCCCGACTCGTTGCCGGCCCAGAGCAGCACGCCCACCGTGATCACGCCCACGAACAGGAGCGCACGCCGCGGCTCGTCGGCCGCACCCGCACCTTTGCCGAGCGGGCGCAGGAAGGGAAGCACCGGATCCCGGCTCACCGCCTGCAGCACGCGCGGTCCGGCCAGGTAGCTCCCCAGCGCGCTCGACAGGGTGGCGGCGAAGACCCCGGCCGAGACGAGCACGCCCCCCCCGATCAGCGCATTGTCCCGCAGC
>CAZBZG010000238.1:3818-7356 GCA_964496245.1 uncultured Planctomycetaceae bacterium
GAACGCCCCCCCCGCGAGCACGATCTGCGTCAGATAGACGACCAAGCCCACGCCCACGGCCGCGAGCGTGCCCCGCGGGATGCTGCGGCCGGGTTCCTCCAGGTCGCCCGACATGTTCACGCCCGCGTCGATCCCGGTGACCGCGGGGAAGTAGATGGCGAACACGAGCCAGAAACCGTAGGAGAGTCCGGGCGCTCCGCCCGGCGCCACCGGCTGGTAGGCGGGTCCCAGGTTCTCCTGGAGCCGCTCCATGCTGAAGAGCGCGGCTGCTCCGCTCAGAAAGGAGAGGATGGCCAGCCCCAGGAAGGCCATGATCACGTACTGCGTGCGGATGGCCCAACCCGCGCCCACGTAGGCGATCCCGAAGAAGACGGCCGCGGCCGCGAACGCGATCGCCTGGAACCAGCCTTCCAGCGCCGGAAAGGTGCGGACAAAGGCCTCGGTAAAGCCCAAGATGTAGAACGGCACCGACAGGGCCAGAGCGAAGAAGAGCGCCAGGCCGATGGCGCCGCCGAACTCGGGCCCGATCACCCGGCTGATCATGTAATAAGCGCCGCCGCCGCGCACCTGCATGTTCGTGCTGATGGCGCTGATCGAAAACGTCGTGAGCAGCGTGATGCCCTTGGCGATGAGCAGGATCGCGATGGCGTTGAGCACCCCCGCCTGCCCGACCACGAAATTGGCGCGCATGAACATGATCACGCCGAGGATCGTCAGGATCGAGGGCGTGAAGACGCCGCCGAACGTACCGAACCGGTGGGCTTCGCCCTCGACCGCGGGCGGGACCGGTTTGTCCGACTTCTCCGCCATGCGATGTCTCCTCGCGGCCGCGGCCAGCCTTCCCTCTACGCGCCGCCCCGCGCCTGCTCGTCCGCTTGGTCGATCGGCGGGAAGCCCACCTCCGCGGGCGGGAGAAGCGCCCCCCCGTACTCGGCCTTCCGTAGCGCCTGGCAGAGTCTTTCCAGCCGTTCCTGGAAGTCCGTGAGCCACTCCAGTTCCTGGACGCACGCACCGCTGTCGATCTTGACGCTCTGCAGCCGCGCAGTGAAGAGGGGGACATAGCCCAACAGATTCTCCAAGGCCGCATGCGCCAGGTGCAGGCGGCCCGACCTGCCCTCGCGCGCGGCCACGTAGTGCTCGTGCGCCTGGCGGAACAGCGTGTTCTGTGCGGCCAGGAAGCGCAGCGCCGTGAGCCCCAGATCCGCCTGATCCAAGATCGTGGCGTTGCGCTCGACTCGGTTGCGGCAGTCCCGGACGGCTCGCTCGGCCTGCGTGAGCCCCTCCTCGATCGCGGGCCAAGCGAGCGCTCCCAGCCGCTGCCACGCCTCCCGCGGCGCGCTCCGGCCGAAGGCCATCTCCCGCAGGGCCTGGACCTCGGGCGTCCGCAAAACGGCCGGGAACGCCTGCGCCACCGTGTCCACCATCTGCCGCACCATGGAACCGTCTTCGGCAAAGGCGAGATCCGCGAAAGCGGCTGCCGCCTCGTCAGCCGCAGGCAGCGCCTGCCAGGCCTGCGTCACGCAGGCCACCCAGGCGAAGAGATCGTTCTCCCAGACGTGCCCGCACACCAGCTCGTCCGACCGGAAGCCGACTTCGACCGCACGGCCCGCATACGCCAGCCCCATTGCCGCGTCCGTGGTCTCCAGGATCCGACCCCGTGCGGGCGGCACGAATCCCTGCGCGCCGCTGGAGACGTGTACGGCTGCGGGAATCCCGCGCTTCTCGAGCATGGCGAGCTCGTCCGCCGCCCGGCCGAGATCGCGGACTGCGGCGACCAGCCCGTCGGGCGCCTCCACGTCCGCGTAGAGCTGCCCGAGGACGATGGCGTCCAGGTAGAGTTCCGGGACACCGCTGCACCGGTCCAGCACATTCCGCAGAAATCCGCGCACCGCCGGCAGGTCGGCCGCCGCCGGGAGGGGGCCGCTGCCCAGGCCGATCGCGTCCGTCTCAAAGGCGTTCGTCAGGTCGAGCGCCATCTCGCAGGCCTGCCCCGCGGGAAGCTCCCCGCGCGCAACACGGGCCACAAGATCGGCCCACGGCACCGGCACGACTCCGTACTCGAAGCACGTCTGGCCGATGGTCACCGCGTCGTCATACACAGCCGACCCCGGCCGTGCCTCCGTGCTCAGCGGGGCGTGGGCGTCCAGATGCAGGTGGAGACGGTTGCCCTTGAACGAGCCGAGCAAGGCCACCACGCGCGTGAGGTGTTCGGCGCGCACTTCGTGCGTGCGCAGATCGTAGACCAGACTCCGGTAGGCGAAGGTCGGTTCATCGTGGATCAGCATCCCCGGAACGAGCGTCTCGGGGCACACGGCCACGATCTGCACGAAGCTATGCGCTGCGCGCAGCACGCCCTCGTGCGTCTGCGCCGCGACCAGCGCGAACCGGTCGAATCGGATGGCGTACGCTTCCTCGTCTTCCAGGGCCGGCAAGCCCTCGATCAGGTGAGGCGCCAACGCCCTGAAGTCCTCGGTCGTTCCCACCACCACGCTGCCGCCGGGGGGAGACGCGGGAATCCCCTCCAGCAGCGTGCACGGCGGCCCCGCCTGGGCCACGGTTTCGCCGATGAGAATGGCCGGCAGCTGCAGGCTGATCTCTTCCCGCGGCGGGGGATGGTAGACCGCCATGCAGTGCGCCGAGTTGTAGGGACGCTCGCCCGCCAGGCACGAGGCCACGCGAGGCAGAAGACTGTCCGTGATGCCATCGATGTCCGCGTTCACAATGCATCCCGATGCAAAACGCGCCAGCGCAAAGGGGGGCGCGGAGCTGCGCCCCCCCATCATACGGAATCGAACCGCGCGATCCAGGTCGGGTCACGCTCCGCGCAAGAGACGCTTCGCCTCGTTCGCCCCTCCGTTGAGCAGATGGACCAAAGGCTGGGGACGGTCGGTGCCCTCCACGAACCCGGGCCGCGCCTGCCAAGGCGTGACCGAGAGCACGCCGGTCAGATCCATCCAGTACTGGAGGCGGGCGGGCTTGAGGTTCCAGGTCATGTGGAAGTGGTTGGCCGGAGCGAACTGCTTGTACTCGGTCATGGACGCATACTTGGGCACGACCCACGTATGCGGCCAGGTCGGATTCGACGTGTTGGCCACGGCCTTGCCCAGCTTGGCGGGCAGGTCCACGGTAGCCGCCTCGTCCCAGATCATGCTGAAGAGGTTGCTGGGGGCGCTGTAGGCCAGACGACCGGCGATGCCCTCGATGCCGCCCGGCGTGAAAAAGGTGACCGAGTTGCCCATGCCCGGGAAATACCCTTCCTCGGCCAGCGGCATGCTCACGCCCTTCATGATGGCGCTGACGCTCGCGCCGGGCTTGGCCGCCCAATCGAAGCTGGCCGAGCCGGAGTTGTCGCCGTCCACGAAGCCCCGCTGGGCCCAGCGGTCCTTCTTGGTGTAGCGGACCTTGTGCTTCTTGGCCAGCGCCTGGATCTCCCAGGGCTCCCAGACCTTGCGGAAGTCCATGAAGAGCGGCGGCTGCCCGGCCGACAGCCAGGTGTAGAAGAGCATGGTGAGCAGGTCCTGCACGTCGGCTTCGGTGG
>CAZBZG010000239.1:0-7355 GCA_964496245.1 uncultured Planctomycetaceae bacterium
CTACTTCGAGCCGCTCACCGTGGAGGACGTGCTCTCGGTCATCCATCGCGAACAGCCCCGGGGCGTGATCGTCCAGTTCGGCGGGCAGACCCCGCTCAACATCAGCGCTGCGCTCGAAGAGGCGGGCGTGAACATCCTGGGCACGCCCGTGGCCAGCATCGCCCGGGCCGAAGACCGCGAGCAGTTCTCCACGATGCTGTGCAAACTCGGCCTGCGCCAGCCGGCCAATGACACGGCAATCACCTGCGACGAGGCCGTGGCCAAGGCTGCCCAGATCGGCTACCCCGTGCTCATGCGGCCGAGCTTCGTGCTGGGCGGGGCCAAGATGGAGATCGTGTACGACGAGGCGATGCTCCGCACCTACTGGGACGAGCTCCTGCTCTATTGCACGCAGGCGGACGTGGAGATCCGCGCGGACCGGCCCATCCTGATCGACCAGTTCCTCCAGGACGCGGTGGAGGTGGACGTGGACGCGCTCTCCGACGGTACCGACACCTACGTCGCCGGCATCATGGAGCACATCGAAGAGGCCGGCATCCACTCGGGCGACTCGGCGTGCGCGCTGCCGCCCTTCAGCCTCCCGGCCGCGCGCGAAACCGAGCTCGAGGAGGCCACGCGCAAGCTCGCCCGCGAACTGGGGGTGCGCGGGCTCATGAACGTGCAGTACGCCATCCAGGCCGACGACCTCTTCGTGATCGAGGTGAACCCGCGGGCCAGCCGCACCGTACCGTTCGTGAGCAAGGTCACGGGCGTGCCCATCGCCAAGCTGGCGACGCGCGTCATGCTCGGCGCCTCGCTCCAGGACCTCGGCCTCGGCCGCCGGCCGGAGCTTCCGCACGTGGGCGTCAAGGAGTCGGTCTTCCCGTGGACGCGCTTTTCCGGCGTGGACGCGGCCCTGGGCCCGGAGATGAAGTCCACGGGCGAGGTCATGGGGATCGACCAGAACTTCCCGCTGGCGTTTGCCAAGAGCCAGCTCGGCGCGGGCGCCGACCTGCCGCGCGCGGGCACGGTCTTTCTGTCCGTCAAGGATGCGCAGAAGCCACACCTCGAAGACGTGGCGCGCGGTTTTCACGCGCTCGGCTTTCGCTTGCTCGCCACGCGCGGCACAGCGCAGGCCATCCGGCGCTTCCAGGTCCCGGTGCAGATCCTCAAGAAGGTCTCCGAGGGACGGCCCAACGTGGTCGACGCCATGATCAACGGCCGGGTCCACCTCGTCATCAACACCCCGTCCGGCAAGCGGCCGCGCCAGGACGAGGTCTCCATCCGCACCACCGCGGTCACGCGCAAGGTACCCCTCGTCACCACCATGCGCGCCGCCCGCGCCGTGGTCGACGCCATCGGCCGGCTGAAGGAAGTCGGCGCCGACCGCGTGCGACCGCTGCAGGAATTCCATGCGGCGATGGAGCAAGCCGTGCCGCGCGGCAGAGAGGGCGTCTGAGTCATGCGATTGAAAACGGCGCGAAGAACGGGGCAATCGGAGGGACGCGCTCCTGCGCGTCCGTCATGTCCACCAGACTCCGCGGTCCTGCAAAAGCAGGACCCTCCGAACGCAAGCGTCACCATCGCGTTGGTCGCAGAAGGCACAGCGTTGTGGTCTTAGCAACGGAGGTCTTGTGCCACAGAGGACAGTAGCGCGCCTAGAGAACAGGATGATTTCGTGCCACCACGAAAACACGACGCATGGGAATACGTGCGCATACGTCGAAAGCGTCTTCCCTGTCAAGAGCAGTCCCCTTCGTGCTCTTCGTGTCCTTTGTGGTGAATGGCACACCCCTCTGTGCCCTCTGTGATCTCTGTGGTCAAGAAGCCGCCCAGACAGTCGACAAGGACACCAGCCATGAAACGCACCCACACCTGCGGCGAACTCCGCGACGCGCACGTCGGCCGGACCGTGACCCTGGCGGGCTGGGTGCAGAACCGGCGCGATCACGGCGGGGTCATGTTCATCGACCTGCGCGACCGGTACGGCCACACCCAGATCAAGTTCAACCTCTCCCGGCCCGACGTCTTGAAGCTCGCCCATGACGTGGGCGACGCGTGGGTGCTGCAGGTCGCGGGCGAGGTCGAGGCGCGCGACGACAAGGACGTGCACCCGGATCTCGCGACCGGCCGCATCGAGCTCTTTGTGGAATCGTTCGCCGTGCTCAGCCGCAGCGAAGAGCTTCCCTTCCCCACGAGCGCCTACGCCCAGGTGAACGAGGAGACCCGGCTCCAGTACCGGTACCTCGACCTGCGCCGGCCGCAGATGCAGGAGGCGCTGGCCGTGCGCCACCGCGCCATCCAGGCCATGCGCCGGATCATGGACGCGGAGGGCTTCCTGGAGATCGAGACGCCGATCCTGGCCAAGAGCACGCCCGAGGGCGCCCGGGACTATCTCGTCCCGAGCCGCGTGCACTGGGGGCGGTACTATGCCCTGCCCCAGAGCCCGCAGCTCTTCAAGCAGCTCTGCATGATCGGCGGGTGCGACCGGTACTACCAGATCGCCCGTTGCTTCCGGGACGAGGATCTGCGCGCCGACCGGCAGCCCGAGTTCACGCAGCTCGACCTGGAGATGAGCTTCGCCGATCCGGACGACGTGTTCGCCGTGGTGGAGAAGGCCATGCAGGCCGCCTTCCAGGCCGGCATCAACGCAGACCTCAGGGTTCCGTTCCAGCGCATGCCCTACAGCGAAGCCATGGACTGCTTCGGCACGGACAAGCCGGATGTGCGCTTCGGCCTGGAGCTGGCGGACGTCGGCGACATCGTGGCTGACTCCGACTTTACGGTCTTCCAGAAGGCGCTCGCTGCCGGCGGCGTGGTCAAGGCTTTGTGCGTGCCCGAGGGCGACAAGCTCGGCCGCAAGGAGCTCGAGGACGAACTCCTGGAGGTGGCCAAGGCGCATGGGGCCAAGGGGCTGGCGTGGATCCGGGTGGGCCCGGCGGACGGCGACGGCGGTGCGTATGCCTGCAGCGGCGTGCCGGTCAAGTACCTCGGCGCGGACGCGTGCCAGGCCTTGTGCGAGCGCGTTGGCGCGATGCCGGAATCGGTCATCCTGTTCGGCGCAGACCAACTGCGCACGGTGAACGCATCCCTGGCGGCCGTACGCAACGCGCTCGGCCGCATGCTCAAGCTGGTGCGCAAGGATGTGCGGGCCTTCCGTTTCCTCTGGGTCACCGACTTCCCGCTCTTCGAATGGGACGAGGCCACGCAACGCTGGCAGAGCGCGCACCACCCGTTCACCGGCCTGCACCCCGAGGACGCGCCGCGGCTCGCCGAGCTCGCGGACGACGCCCAAGCAACGCTCACCGACCAACACAGCCCGCTCGGCGAGCTGCGGTCTGCCAGCTACGACCTGGTGCTGAACGGCGTGGAGGTGGCTTCCGGGTCGGTGCGGATCCACGATCCCGACGAGCAGGCCCGCATCTTCCGCGTGCTCGGGATCTCCGACGACGAGGCCAAGGAACGCTTCGGCTTCTTCCTGGAAGCGCTCGCCTACGGCACGCCCCCGCACGCGGGCATCGCCCCCGGCCTCGACCGCATCCTCGCCATGATGCTGGGCCTGGAGAACATCCGCGAAGTCATCCCCTTCCCCAAGACCGCCCGCGCCGCCGACCCCATGACCGGCGCGCCGGGCCCCGTCGACCCCAAGCAACTCGAGGTCCTCGGCCTACGCGAGGTGCGGCGGGGCAAGCCCGGCCACGCGCCCGGCCCCGGTTCCCGCGCGCCCGCCTGACGCGCGCGGCCTCCCCGATCTGTGGCGGGGAAGCGCAAGCGGGGAAGGCAAGCGGGGAAAGGGCGGGGAAGGGGCGGGGAAGGGCGGGGAAGGGGGAAGGGGAAGGGTCGGACCACGCTAACAATACGCCACCAATACACTTAGTCTGCTCTGGGGACCCCATAGTAGGACTTACAAGCGTTTTTCATGCCCGAAAATCAACCTTAAGGCCCGGCGACCTCACGCAGCATCCAGTGCTGAGATGACATTTTCACCCTCAGAAACGAGCGCTAAGGGGTGAATTAGGCCACAGAAAGAGGCCTAACCCATTTGACCAAAACATGTTGCTGTGGTCCGACCCTGCCGACCCTGCCACCGCCTGCCACCGCGACCCTGCCACCACCCTGCCACCTTCTGCCACCCTGATTTGGATCTGAGTTGCGAAAGACGGGCTAGTGGCTGCGCCATGCCGCGAGCAGGCCGAGATCGATTGCGCTCTCCTCGCTGAGCTGGGCCTCCCGCAGCACGTCGGTGCTGATGGAATCCAGGGGGAACGAGGGAGGCAAGCCGCATTCG
The DNA here is from genome assembly GCA_964496245.1 of uncultured Planctomycetaceae bacterium. GTDB lineage: Bacteria > Planctomycetota > SZUA-567 > SZUA-567 > SZUA-567 > CAZBZG01. Next base: position 4,268 of record CAZBZG010000239.1, read on the forward strand.
ATAAGGAACCGCGCCAGTTCCGCGTATTGTCGGCGGTATTCCTCCCGATCCGCGTCGGGGAGGGGATGCCCGAGCTTCGCGCGATCCGGTTTGAAGACGACTGTCAACGTACCATTCGCCTTGATGGATCCGATCAGGTTGAATGCGCTCGGTCCAATGTCGATGTCGTAATGGTACGTCCGCAGTCCGTTCAGGAAATTCGGGAGAATGCCCAAGTGAAATCTCTGGCCATCCATCCGGCTCTTGAACAGATAGCCGCCCTTCTCCGTGACAATGCCCGGCGTGGACAGGGCTTCTGCCAGAAGGGAGAGTTCCTTTGCCGAGACAGCATCACCGTTCAGCACGACGGCGTACATGAGCCTATCCCCGCTTGCGGCCCGAAAGCAGGACGATATCCCGCAACCGCTCGGAAGAGGTCCCTTCCATCCACCGCATCTGGAACCCGGGTCCCTGAACCACGTGCGCGATGGCGACGAGAGCGCGAAGCTGGTAGGGCCGCTCGTCGCGGGAGCCGATCAGGACGAACGCGATGTGGACAGGCGGATGGAATTGCGAGAAGACCGCGCCCGCGCCCCCCACCACGACATGCCGCTTCCGCGAATGGAGCGGGAGTCGAAGCCTAGTGGCCCTCCAACCAAGCTTCACTACAGTTCGCCGGAGCGCCGGCGATGCAGATGCGAAGCGCGAGGAGGAGGCATATCGGGAATAGGGTGACAACGAGCAACGAAGCAGATGCGCCGCCGCCGCCCGGCCCGCTGAGACGCCCCGTATGGATCAACCAACTCAAATTGCCCAACACCCGGTTGGACCGATCCGAAGCCGCATGAATCCGGTGCAACACATCGGCTCCCGGCAGATGGAGACGTTCCCTGGGGATACCGGTACAGGTGTGGCTGAGCAGGCTTTTGGACGGGTCGCCAAGGTACTCTTGAATCATGGTCATCGTTGACTCCTTGGAGAAAACCGTTTGCTTGCCAAATTGTAGGACAGGTTGCACGGAAGGGCAAGAGCGGGCGTCCTGGAACAGCACCCGGCATTCAGGATTTCGGCCAAGGCATCACAGCGGATCATTGCCGCCCGGTCTTCGAGGAGGTCCGGGACGACACCTACGCGGACATTGATTCGTTCCTGGCGGCTTGTCCCGACCGCAACCCGTAGAGCGAAGGCGGAAATGCTGATCCAAACCCGGCACCGGGGGCCCTGCGGGTTGCGGGGGTGTTTATGCGGTTCGCAGCCTGAAATGCACGGACGCAAGAGGAGGGGGACATCCCTCATGAGAGGCTGGCTCCATCGCGTGGCCGTGTGCATGGCGCGAGACATCCGGAAGGCTGGCAGACGCAGGCGGATACGTGAACTCTGGGGACGGTCTGGGGACGGGTCTCTGGGGACGGGTCGGACCACGCTAACAATGAGCTACCAATACACTTAGGCTGCTCTCGGGACCCCATAGTAGGACTTACAAGCGTTTTTCATGCCCGAAAATCAACCGTAAGGCCCGGCGGCCTCACACAGCATCCAGTGCTGAGACGACATTTTCACCCTCAGAAACGAGCGTTAAGGGATGAATTACGCCACAGAAAGAGGCCTAACCCATTTGACCAAAACATGTTGCTGTGGTCCGACCCTGCCACGCACCTGCCACGCTGCCTGGTCCGACCCTGCCACGACTGTGGTCCGACCCTGCCACGTAAACCTGTGGTCCGACCCTGCCACCGTGACCCTGCCACCGTTGCTGCCACCGCCCCGTGCCACTGCAAGAGCTGCCGGGCGCTGGTCAAGGAGTACGGCTCTGAGGCCGCGCCCCTGGTGCAGGGCCTGAACCGCGTGCTTGCGGAAACCGTCAAGGAATTTCCCAAACACGAGATCGCGACCTTCGCCTACTACGGCACGTCCCAACCACCGATCAAGGACGGGAAGAAGCTCGTCCCGCATCCCAACCTGTGCTTCACCTTCGTCCGCATGGGCGATGCGATGAAGAACATGGAGCACAAGGTCAACCGCAAAGGACTGCGGGCCCGATTTCTGGCCTGGCGCAGCCAATTCGGAAGCGCCGCCCTTGTGGACCGGAGGCAGCGCATCTCCTGCAAAGCCTGTGCAAGGCCTGCCGCAGGTGCAGGCTGATCACCAGCCCGGCCAGAGCCCGGCGTACTACAGGCTACAGGCCGCGAGTCCCTGTGGCCGCGGCGGCATTCGCGGACTGCCATCAGGCAAAGACGCCGCGCGGCCCAAGGAGCTCGCCCCAGAGGCCGCGGACGCCTCATCCGCCCCGTTCAACGACGGACACAGACCCGCATCTGCTCCTCGGTACAGCCGGCAGATGCGCCGCTCCGTACCGCAAATGCCGGCGGCGCACTCCGGCGTCCGCGCAGTGACCCGGACAACGCGACCGGCGCGACCGGCGAACTGCGCTTCGAGGGAACGCTCGGCATCTCCTCTTTTCCCGCATCTCCGTTTTGGCAACCATTTCCCTCCTTGCCGCCTCAAGAGGGGTGTGCTATACTCCGCATCCCCGGCTTGCCCAGCGGCAGCCTCGGCTCCAGCACCGAAGAGCTCTCCGCACAGGGGGAGAAGACCGTGACCAGCCCCACCTCGGAAGAAGGCCCGATCACGGTCTTTGCCATCCTGGATTTCATCTTTGCCGCCCTTTGCTTCATGTGGGTCGGCTTCATGAGCATGGGCGTGACCTACGGCGTGGTTGGCTCGAGCGATCAAGGCGAAGACCTAATGGCCAGCGTGCTTGGCTGTCTCTTGCTCGCCTCGCCCTGCCTCATCGGACTGCTCGTCTACAGTCTCGCGGGCCTGGGCCTCTTCAAGCGCCGGCCGTGGGGCTACTACGCCCACATCGTGGGCGGGTTCTTGGCGATCTTCTCCTGCATCGGCATCGTCTACACCGTGTTCGTCCTGATCTACGCGTTCAAGCCCGAGTTCAAGGCCGCCTTCTTCGCAGCCGAACCGACCCGCGTATTCCAGTCGGATGCCGATGACAATGCCTACAACCGGGATGACGGCGCCTCACGACGCCATCCGGATTGGTGAGGCGAGGAACCGCTATGCCCACACGCCCGCATCTCGTCATTTTCAATCCCGA
>CAZBZG010000240.1:0-7325 GCA_964496245.1 uncultured Planctomycetaceae bacterium
GTATTTTCATTCGTTCAGGCGCCGACGCTTGAGGAATTCCTTCTCCTTCTGAAGGAAGCGGGCGTGCACCGGGCGGTCGAGACGGCCGGGGCGGGGGGGCTCGATGCGGTTCGGCGTCTCGACCCCCTCGTCGACCTCTGGCTCTGGGACCTCAAGGCGGTCGACGGCGCGCTGCTGGTCGAGCATGTCGGGGCGGGAGGACCTCTGGCGCTTGACAACCTCCGCCGGATGCTGGAGGAAGGGGTCGCGTCGATCCGGCTTCGCTTGCCGCTCGTCGCCGGGTTCAATGCGGACGCGGCGACACTCGCCGGCATCGCCGCTTGGCTTGGGCCCTGGCGGGATCGCGTGGCGCTGGAGATCCTCCCCGGGCATGCGATCGGCGCGGCGTCGGAGCCGGCCCGCGGCCGGATCGAGCCCGACGCGGAGGTATGCGCGCGCGCGCGTGCGATTTTCACCGGCGCGGGCGTCCGTCTCGAGGGGGAGAACGATGCCGATTGATCTGCCCGCCATCCGCCAAGCGATCCTCGACGCGCCCGACACCGTCTGCCTCGAGCGCGCGCGGCTCGCGACCGAAGGCTATCGCCGTTTCGACAAGGACCCCGTACCGCTCAAGCGGGCACGGACCTTCGCCCATATCCTGCTGCACATGACGCTCGATCTCGAGAGCAACCCTTGGTTTGCCGGCAACACCTCGACCGGCCCCCGCGCCTGGATGCTCCTGCCCGAATACGGCTTCTCCGTTCCCGCTCAAGCGGGCATCGAGGCCCCGAGTCTGGTCGGCCATCTCGACGGCGAAGCGATCCCCCGGGACGTGCGGGAGTTCTGGGAGGGCCGGTCCCTCGGCCTCGGTCCCGCCGACATCGGCCACCTCGCGCCGGATTTCGAGACAGTTCTCGCCGAGGGGTTGGAGGGGGTGATCGCGCGGCTCGAGGCGGCCGGCCGAGGCGACTCCGATTCCGACCGGCGTGTCTTCCGCGACGCAGCGGTTCTCGGCTGCCGGGCGGTGATCGATTGGACGGAACGCTACGCCGTCGCCGCGGCGAACCGCGCGGACACGGCGCAGGACCCCGGCCGCCGGGCCCTGTTCCGCCGGGTCGCCGTCGCCTGCCGGCAGGTTCCCGCCCGCCCGCCGCGCGACCTCTTCGAAGCGTTGCAGGCGGTCGTCCTCCTCCACTTCGCCATTCACGTCGAAGGGCACGGCTACTCCGTCTCGCCGGGGCGGCTCGATCGGCTCCTCGCCCCCTATGACCGCAGCGAGCCGGAGGCGGGCGACTGGATCGCGGCCTTCCTGCTCAAGCTCTTCGCCAACTCGCTCTGGGGCAGCCACTCCAAGACCCAGTGCATTACCCTCGGCGGCGCGGACGCCGAGGGGCGGGACGCGTGCAACCGGTTGACGGGGCTCTTTCTGGGGGCGTGCGAGGCCATGCGGGTGCCCGACCCGCACCTCTTCCTGCGCTGGCATTCCGGTCTCGATCCGACCATCCGCCGCCAGGCCGTGGCGATGCTCGGACGGGGGGTGAGCATGCCGATGCTCGTCGGCGATGCGGAGACGACGGAGGGGTTGACGGCCGCGCGGATCGATCCGGCGGACGCGCGCGACTACTGCGTGATCGGCTGCAACGAAATCGGAATTCCGGGAACGCTTCTCTACGACCCGATCGGTTTCTCCGAGATGGAAGCGCTTCTGCGGGTGCTGCGGGACGAGACGTCGCCTCCGCCCCGCACGGGGCAGGAGCTCGCCGCGCGGGTTGCCGCCGCCTTCGAAACCGCCACCCGCGCCGCCCGGACCGCCCACGAAGCCGTCCGCGACCGCCGCCTGCGGCTCACCCCGACGCCCTTCACCTCCGCCCTTCTGACCGGTCACGCCGAGGCGGGCCGCGACCTCCATGCGTGGATGCCGGTCGACGTCCCGGTGTTCGGCTCGCGCAATTTTGTCAATTTCGTCAACGGCCTCGCGGCGATCGAGGCGGTTGTCTTACGGCGCAACGCCTATTCCTGGGATGCGTTGCGCGATGCGATCCAAACGGACTTCTCCGGCGACGACGATCTGCGAAGTGCGCTTTGGGAAGCTCCGAAATGGGGCAACGACGAGGATTCGGTCGATGCGCTCGCGGAACGCTGGCTCGCGCAACGCCGGTCGATCTTCGCCCGGATCGCCGGCGGGGACGGGCGACATCTCGTTTGCCACGTGGTGCGCAGTCTTCACCACGCCGACGGCGCGCGCGCCGGGGCGACCCCCGACGGTCGCCGCGCGGGCGAACCGTTCGCCGACAGCCTCGGCCCGCACCCCGGCACGCTGCGCCAGGGCCCCACCGCCGTGCTCAACAGCGTTCGGCGGCTCGCCCCGGCCCGTCATTGGGCGGCGGGGACGAACCTCAACCTGACGTTGCCGCTGGCCCTGGTGCGCCATCCCGATGACGCGGCGAAGACCGCCGCGCTCATCGACGCTTTCTTCGCCCATGGCGGTCAGGAACTGCAGCTGGGCTGCCTCGACGTGGCGCAGTTGCGCGCGGCGCGGGAATCTCCGGAGCGTTATCCGGACTTGCTTGTCCGCGTCGCCGGCTTCAATGCCCTCTTTGCCAAGCTCTCCCCCGCCGAGCAGGACGAGATGATTGCCCGCGCCGAAGGATGGCGGGGAGCCTGATCGACGGCGTGGTCCGCGCCATCATAAGGTGGTTTCCTCGCCAGTGGCGTGATGCGGCAAATTGAAGACGGTGCGGCATTGGGTGCAGCGCACGCGCAGCACGCCCGCGTCATCCGGCACGTCCTGCCGGTGCTGGCATTCAGGGCATTTCACGCGCATGGCGGTTCTCCCGTTTGGCTTGGCACGCATTGGCTGCGTCGCCGGGTGCAGCGTGTTGGAGCCCACCTGCGGCGGCAATGCCTTTTGCAGCCTCCCGTTACAGGCACTGCGTCAATCCCAGGCGCTCGTACTGCTCGGCAGGCGCGTCGTTCTCCTGCATGCACCGCACCAGGAGCTTGATCATACGTGCTTCAATCGCCGGATCATCCAGGGGGTGTTCCTGGCGCGGGTCGGCGTCCAGGTCGAAGAGCATGGTGCGGAAATCGTGGGTGCATTTCCAGCCCCATGCTTCCATCTGCATGGTCTTGCAGTCCTTGGTGAAGGAAAACGGCTCGGCCAGGGCGACAGTGCGCATTTCCTCCAGCGAAAAGGCCGTTTTCATGTGGGCCGGCATGTGGGTGTAGTTGTAGAGTGGCGTGTTGGGCTTGCCTTCCTCCGGCGCGCGCATGTAAACATATTTGCCGTCGGTAACATTCACGTGCCCGCCGTGCACGCCGAAGAGTCCCGCTTCGCGGATGGGCGTGTCGTCTCTGATGACTGGCGTGAGCGGCTGGCCCTGCATGTCGGCGGGCCGTTCCAGGCCGAAGTACTCAAGCACGGTGGGCGCAATGTCAATGGTCTGCACCAGGCTCTGGCGGCGCTCTCCCTGCACGCCCAGGCGCGGATCCCACACCCAGAAAGGCGTCCAGGCGATCTCGTTGTAGAAGGGCATCCAGCACTTGGCCCAGCAGTCGTGCTCGCCCAGCAGAAAACCGTGATCCGTGTTGACGATGAGCAGCGTGTCTTTCCACATGTCATGGGCATCCATGAAACTGAGCACCTTGCCGAGGTGTTGATCGCACATGCTGATGAGGGCGGCATTGACTTTGCGGATGTGATCGATGGCGGGGCGATCCTCCTCTTTGACCCGTCGGTACGGGGGCCAGAAGAAGGGCTTGCCTTCATAGGTGTCTTCGTACATCTGCAAAAAGCGGTCAGGGCTGTGGTAGGGTTCATGGGGGTCGAAGGTTTCGATGTGAAGGAACCAGTTGTCCTCCTGGTGATTGATCTCCAGGAAGCGCAGCCCCTGGGCGAAGGTCTGCGCCTGGGGATAGGTCTCTTCCTTTTTCCCATAATAATGCTTGTTGACGCAATCCTGCCGGAACCAGCTCATGGGATCTTTGCCGCCGTCGCCGCGTCCGTCCAGGGTGAAAGGTACTTCAATCGCATCGCGCACGTCGGCGATCCAGGGGTCGCCCTCCTGACCGCGGGCGATCTCCCAGGTGCGGTACTTGGTGTGATAGTTCGCGCCGCCTTCCTCCCAGTAGTGGTAATGGTCGGAACAGAGGTGGCTGTGAATGCCGTTCTGCTTGAGGATCTGCGGCATGGAGTCGTCGAAGGGTTCCAGCGGGCCCCAGGAGCGGTGGAGAAAATTGTACCGCCCTGTATGCAGTTCGCGCCGGGCCGGCATGCAGGGCATGGAGCCGACGAAGCTTTTGTCAAAGGTGACGCTCTTCTGCGCCAGGCGCTCGAAGTTGGGCGTTTTGACCCATTCGCAGCCATAGGTGGGCAGCATGTGGCGGTTGAGACTGTCGAACATGACCATGATGGCGCGCATGGCGGGGCTCCTTTGACAATTCGGGTTAGGACTGGATTTCGTGTGGCTGCATGGACATACAGCTTATCCGGCCCGTATTCTTTGTCCTCGGCAGTCACAAGTTCTCAGCCACCTGGCTACTTGGCCGCGTAGTCTTTCTTGAGCAAGATCATATTCAGCCCGGTCATTTCTTCAACAATATCCTGCAGCTTTCTGTAGTTGTCTGAATACTCTCTTGCCTGCCCCTCGTGGCCTCGGGCCGCATCGACGTCAAGCCCCTGGCCACGCACTTCTTCCCGCTGGAGCGCGTGAGCGAGGCGTTCGAACTCGTCCACAACTACGCCGACGGCGTGGTCCGCGCCATCATCCAGCCGAACGACGACCTGGCCGAGGAGTGAGGCCCGCGGCGTGCCGGCGTGGGTTCAGGCCTGGTTGAGATTTGGGTAACACCTGAAAGGTGCAGTTTGTAGCCCAGGCACTCTTGCCTGTGCAACGCTTCACGTGTTCCGCCCCAGGCAAGAGTGCCTGGGCTACAGCCTGCCTCGTAGCGCGTGTGTCACCCAAAACGGCGGACTTCTGAACCATGCCTGGGTTCACTATTTGCGATGGGCTGTACTCAGCAGACGGCGCCCGCATCCCCTGCCGGGCGCGCCGGGGACGATGCGGGCGCGCCGACCGCGCGCCCCTGCTCGAAGAAGTAGCGCAAGGTCTCGTACTCCACGTCCGGCGGGATCGAGTGATCGGAGTGGAGGACGTAGCCCCCGCCGCCGCGGAGGACCGGAAGGATCTTCTTCTCGAGCTCGGCATCGATCCGGGCCTTGTCGTTGCTGATGATCTCGCGCACGTCGATGTTGCCGAAGAACGCGATCCGGTCGCCGAACCGGTCGAAGAGCCGGCGCATGTCCATCCCGGCCTTGACCTCCATGGCCTGCAGACAGTCCATACCCGCTTCGACCAGGCCGGGCACGAGCGGTTCGACAAAGCCGCAGGAGTGGACGATGACCTTGAGGCCCTTGCTGTGGGCGAAATCGAAGAGCCGTTGGTGGCCGGGAAGCATGATCTCGTCGTACATGGCCGGCGACATGAACGGCTTCTGTTTGAAGCCCATGTCTTCGTAGAAGAAGACGCCGTCGGGCAGCCCCTCCTCGGCGAAAAGCACCTCCAGGTGCTGGATGGTGAAGTTCGTGTAGGTCATGACCATGTCCTTGACCCACTCCGGGTCCAGGGCCATGCCCATGAGCATGTACTCGTGGCCGCAGATGGGATGCATCTGCTCGAAGGGCGCCACGCCCGCCCAGCAGAAGAACTCCTCCCGGGCGGCCGCCTTGTCGCGCGCCTGCCGGTACCCGTCGAACGGAATCCGCCGACGGTCGACGTCGGTCAGGAACGGCCGGCCGTATTCCTCCCACGTGGCGCGGTCGCGCACCGTGAAGTCCACGTGCTCGGGCGTGGATGCGTGCAGTTTGTGATGCCGCAGCTTGGCGCCGTTGCCGTCCAGCTTGAGGATGGTCTCCTCGGTCTCTTCCAGCACCTCGGGCTCGAAATCCAGATTCGCCACGCCGTTCAGCCATCCGCCCGTACGGAGGTCGAGGTCGAAATGCTCGATCATGTCTTCGTCCGGGCCCACGTGCCCCTCGTCCCGGTATTTCTTGACGGTCTCGCCCCAGAAGGATTCGCTGGCCGGCACGTGGTCCACGGGTTCGCGGACGAGCGTTGCGGCAAAACGTTCGCGTTTGGTCATGGCGCGCATGGTGGTCTCCTTGTGTGAAACCGTTGGGGCCTCTGCAGGAGCGCCGGCCGCGCAGCAGGCCCCGCCTTTCTCCGGGCGGGCGCCCGCCATCCAGCCAAACGCCACTGGATCACTCATCCGACACCTTACCCTACGGAAGTCGCGAAAGAAATGGACCCGGCCGGCTTTTTGTTGTATGATTCCGATCTATGGATGTGCATCCACCCGTACGCGTCCTCCGAGCCCATTTCACCCGTTGCACGCCCGAATGGCACTGGATCAACCCGCCCGGAAGGCTCGACGGGTTCCTGTTCTGGCTGATTCTCAAGGGCCGGGGGCGTCTCAAGGCGGGGGAGCGAGAGTTCACCCTCCATCCCGGTCAGTGCTTTCTCATGCGCATGTGGGAGCCCATCGAGGGCGAGCACGATCCTACCCAACCCCTGCTGGTCCCCTGGCTGCACTTCGAATACCTGGACGACCAAGGCCGGGTTGTGCATCCCGATCCCCTGCCCCGGTTCCACCGCCGCGCCGAGGGCCTCTCGTTCCTGTCTGATCTGCTGCGGCGGGCGATCGACGCGTTCGACGAGGACCGTCCGGCGGCAGCCGCGCACTGGATGGGGAGCGTGCTGCTCGAGGTCGCGCAACAGGACCGCGCGCCCCCGCCCGGCGGCGCAGCCCTGGATCAGGCCCAGCGGATCGAGCGGCTGTGCCTGGCGCTCCGCGAGCATCCGGACATGCGGCTCCCGGTGGCGGACATGGCCCGGCAGCTCCACTGCTCGCCCGACCACTTCACCCGGATCTTCAAACGGGTGAAGGGGGAGAGCCCGTCCGCGTTTCAGCTGCGCACGCGCCTCGAACACGCCAAGAGCCTGCTCCGGTTCTCCAGCCATCCGGTCGGCCGCATCGCCGAGATGCTCGGGTACCGGGACGTCCACTTCTTCAGTCGCCAGTTCCGGCTCCATGCGGGCTGCTCCCCCACGACCTACCGCCTGCCGCCGAAGTAGCGCCCTGCTCGGGCGGTGCGGCCGCAGGGACTGGCCGGGTCGCGTGCCAGGCGGCTCTTGCGCCGCGCCCTAGCCATCAGGCCTCAGCTTTCCGGTTGCACGGCTCGGCCCCGTCCGGTAGACTACACGCGCGGAGCAATCCACCGGGGAGTGGCGCAGCTTGGTAGCGCGCTTGCTTTGGGAGCAAGAGGTCGCTGGTTCAAATCCAGTCTC
>CAZBZG010000241.1:0-7318 GCA_964496245.1 uncultured Planctomycetaceae bacterium
CCTGACGCTGATCGGCGGGGCCGCCAACCTCGGGGGCATGATCCCCGGGCCCAAGGCCGAGCTGCGCGTGGCCCTGGCCGGGCCGCTGGTGAGCTTCGTGCTCGCCTTCCTCTTTTACTTCCCCTACATGTTCTCCGTGCTGGGCGAGGCGCCGGTCGCGGCCGGCTTCTTCGGCACGCTCATGGCCGTCAACCTGATTCTCGCGCTCTTCAACCTGCTGCCTGTCTTTCCCATGGACGGCGGACGGGTGGCGACCGCGTTGTCCGTCATGCACCTGGGCACGGGCCGCGGGCTCGCGTTCATGGGCAAGGTGAGCAAGGTCGGCGTCATTCTCATGGCGGGCGTGGGTTTCCTGCTGCTTGTCAGCAACCGGCCGGGCGGGCTCTTCCTCATGCTGATCGCGCTCTTCCTGTACGTCAACGGCCAGCAGGAACTGCAGGCGCGCATGTACGCCTCGCGGTATACCGGCGTGGGCGGCGGCTTTGCGGACGGGGGCGGATCGTCCGGGTTCGTCCAGCCGCGGAGCGTTTGGTCCGAGCCCGCGGAGGAGCCCTTCTTCCAGGGCACGCCGTTCTTCGAGGAACGGAGCCAGCCGCGCAAGCGCCCGGGATGGTTGGCGGGGCTCTTCTCGGGGAGCGGCCGGTCCTCCGGGCCGGCGGCCGGCGGGGCGGCGCCTGCGCGCGAACGCGACCCCGCCCTGGACGCCGAGGTGGACCGCATCCTCGGCAAGGTCCACACCTTCGGACTCGCCAGTCTGACGCCAAGCGAGCGGAACACCCTGAACCAGGCCAGCCGGGCCTATCACGGCTAGGGCGGGCGGCGGCGCACGCCGTGCCTCTCGCGGAGACGCTCGCGAAGATGCCACGAGCGCAAGGAAGGCCGCGGTGGGCGACGGCGCAAGCCCGTTGCGCTGTACGGGCGGCCTTTGCGTGTTGGCGAAAGACCGACGCAGCCGTTGGCCGCGCAACACGGGCGTGAGGCCGGGCGCGTGAGCGTGTTCGGCCGCCGCCTACCCCCCCAGTTCCACGCACCGCTTGCGGTAGTGCAGGTAGTGTTCGTACGGGACTTCCGCGGGCACGCCGTGGTCGCAGGTGGGTATGTATCCGCCGCGGGCGCGCATGGCCGGGAGGATCCGTTCCACCATCTCGTCGATGGCCTGTTTGGAGGTGGCGAGCACGCGCTTGTCGATGCCGCCCGTGAGTACGAGGTGCGGATGCTCCTCGCCCGTGCGCACCACGTCGCATCCGGCCGCCACCTCGAAGGGACTCATCACGTCCATGCCCAGTTCCCGGTAGACCGGGATCACGGGATCCGCGAATCCGTCGGTGTCGATCTGGAAGAAGAGGTGCCGGTCCCGGTCGATCTGGCGGGCCTTGACGTTCTCGATCAGTCGGCCGTAGTAGGGGAAGAGGAACGCCCGCATCATGTCCGGCGAGATGAGCGGCCCGTGGTTGTAGCAGATGTCCTCGCCGAAGAAGAGCTCGTCCACGGTCACGTATTCCTGGTGGCGTGCGCTCACGGCGTCGGCCAGTCGCAGCCAGGTCTGCATGCAGTCGTGGATCAGCTCGGGCTGGTCGTAGAACGCGTAGAGGAGTTCCTCCGGACCGAACAGGCTTCGCAGGTACATGTACCCGCCCACCACGTTCTGGACGATCATCATGCCTCTAGCGGCTGCGTCTCTGGCCTTGGCCATGCGTTCGTCGAGATCTGTGTACCGCTGGGGTGTCTCGGGGTCGAGGCGCCACTTGACGTGTTCCTCCCACGTGCGCCGGTCCTTGACCGGGTGGTCGAGGTATTCGGGCATGAAGCCGCTGCGCCGGCCCTTGAAGCAGAGCACGTGCCGGCCCGCCTTGTCCTGGACCACCTCGTGCGCGCCGCGGTCCTCGATCACCTTGGGGTCGAACGCGGGGCTGAACGCGGCCTCGCACCAGCCGATCTGCCCCAGGCCGTGGTTGCCCGGCGGGTCGTAGTGGAAGAGTTCGGCCCGGTCCGCGTCCTCGGGCATGCCCTGGGCCTTCCATTCTTCCAGGCAGTAATACCCGAACTCGCGCCGCAGGAGCGGCGCGCCGGGCGTGATGGCATAGGTGTCCCGCAGCTTGCGCGCAGCCGGGCACATCCGGTCCCGGGGTACCATGGCGTGCACGCCGTCTGCTGGAACGGCTTCGGTTCCAACCATATGCATTTCAGCATTCCCTCCTCTTTCCTACGACAGGTGTCTCTTGCAATATACTCTGACATGTGTATGATGGAATAGACGAATCGGAGAATGGAATATAGTTTTCGGAATACCAGGGCGGAATCCATGTGGCAGGACAATGCCAAGGCGCCGGGGCCGTCGGCAGCGAGCGGCGTGTCTCTCGCCAACATCTGGGACGTGCGCGCCGACGATTCCTACGACGTGCAGGGGCAGCACGTCGGGCGGCACACGCTCGTGGCCGTGCGTACGCATGCGGGCCACGGCCGGCTCGCGTTCGATCGGATCGCCCCGATCGAAACGCGTGCGCACACGCTTCTCTTCCTCGAATGGCAGCGGCTCCGCCGGTACCGATGCATCGGCGGACAGTGGGACTTCTGGTGGTTCGAGTTCACAGTCGCGGGCACGCTCCACTTCCCGCTCCACCAAGTGCTCGCCATCGATGACCAGCCACGCGACGCCGTTGATTTCGCCTGGATCTTTAGAGCCCTGCGGCGGGAGACCTTTGCCCAGCGGAGCCTGGCGTCGGCCGGGGCCGCCATGCTCTTCTACCGCTGGCTCGCTCAGTGGGAGGGCGAGCGCCGCGCCTCGCCGCACCAGCCGGCCATCGAGCGGATCGTGGACCGGATGCACGAGAAGCTGGGCGATCACTGGACCGTGGCCGCCATGGCCGCGGAGGCGCATCTCTGCGAGCGCCGCTTTCGCCAGGTCTTCCAGGCCGTGACCGGCCGGTCGCCCAAGCGCTTCTACGACGGCCTGCGCCTCGACCGGGCGCACGAACTCCTGCGCCTCGGCATCCTGTCCGTGGCCGAGATCGCCGAGGAACTCGGCTTCTCCAGCCCCTTCCACTTCAGCAAAGCCTTCCGCCGGCACTTCGGCACGCCGCCCTCGCGGGTCAGGGAGGCAGAGGCGTGAAGGGAAATGCATACGCCTCGGCTTTGTCGGTGTTGCCCCATTGACAAGAAGGGACAATCCGGCAGGATGGGGCATTCGAGAAGCGGACGGCGCATTGGTCGCGCCGCCGCGTTGGCCCACCGCAGGAGAGGAGCGTTCCATGGCATGCAAGATCGCAGCGCAGATGTTCACCGCACGCGAACACACCAAGACGGCCCCGGAGTTCGCCGACACCCTCAAGAAGCTGTCGGACATCGGGTATCCAGCCGTGCAGCTGTCGGCTGTCGGGTGCATGAACGACGGCTCGGTCTCGGCCAAAGAGGCCAAGAAGATGCTGGACGACAACGGCATCACGTGCATCGCCACCCACCGGCCCTGGCCCGAGCTCATGAACAATACCGACAAGGAGATCGAGTTCCACAAGGAGCTCGGCTGCGACTTCGCCGCCATCGGCGGCATCGGCGGGGAGTACGAGGCCGCGCCCGCAGGCTACCGCAAGTGGATCCGGGACGCGGGCCCGGTCATCGACAAGCTCAAGGCTGCGGGCATTGGTTTCGGCCACCACAATCACGCCAAGGAGTTCAAGCGCGTGGACGATCCGCGCGGGAACCTGGAAGAGATCCTGATCGAAGAAGGGCCCAAGAACCTGCTCTTCGAGCTCGATCTCTACTGGATCGAGCACGCGGGCCTCAATTGCGTGCGCATCGTGGAGCGCTGCAAGGGGCGCATGCCGGTCATCCACATCAAGGACAAGGAGGTGGCCGAGGGCAACGATACGCGCATGGCGCCCATCGGCGAAGGCAATCTCGACTGGGACCACATCATTCCGGCTTGCGAAGCCGCTGGCACGCGCTGGTACTGCGTAGAACAGGACCAGTGCTACCGCGACGTCTTCGACTGCATGCGCTCGAGCTTCGACTACCTGAAGAGCAAGGGCCTGTAGGTAGAGCCGGAGGGACGCGCTCCTGCGCGTCCGCGGGGGGGGCCGCACACGAGGCGCGGTCCGGCGGGAGCCGGACCCTCCGAAGTACGCCTGTTCCGGGTGTTGTCGGAGGGACGCGCTCCTGCGCGTCCGCGGGGGGGGGCGCACACGAGGTGCGGTCCGGCGGGAGCCGGACCCTCCGAAGCGTGGCGCGCGGACGATCACTCCAGCCGCGCTTCGATCGCCTCGATCACCGTGTCGAGCGCTTTGATGCGCGCGTACCACTTGCAGTTGGATTCCACGATGGTCCAGGGCGCGAACGGGGTGCTCGTGCGGAAGAGCATCTCCTCGACCGCGGCTTTGTACGTGTCCCACTTCTCGCGGTTGCGCCAGTCCTCGTCCGTGATCTTCCAGCGCTTGTGCGGCAGCTTTTCGCGTTGCTGGAAGCGGCGGAGCTGTTCGTCCGGGTCGATGTGCAACCAGAACTTGACGAGCACGGCGCCGAAGTTCGTCAGGTGCTGCTCCATCTCGTTGATCTCGTGGTACGCGCGGCGCCAGTCCGCTTCGGCGCAGAAGCCCTCCACGCGCTCGACCAGCACGCGGCCGTACCAGGACCGGTCGAAGATGGTCAGGTGTCCGGCCTTGGGGATCTGCGTCCAGAAGCGCCACAGGTAGTGGTGGGCCTTCTCCACGTCGTTGGGCGCGGCAATGGGTTCGACCTCGTACCCGCGCGGGTCGAGCCGCTGGGTGAGCCGGCGGATGTTCCCGCCCTTGCCGGCCGCATCCCAGCCTTCGTACGCGACGAGCACGGGCACGCGGCGCATGTAGATCTCGTGCTCGAGGTCGCGCAGCCGCTCCTGGCGCTTCTTGAGCCGCCGCTTGTACGTTGCTTTGGTGAGAGACTTGGCGCGATCCACCTTGTCCAGGATGGACGCAGAGAGGTCGGTCGGCGACTCGGGCGGTTCCGGGGCCGCAGGGGCGGCGGGTGCGGATGTGCCGGAGGCTCCGGCCGGCGGCGCCGAAGCCAGGCGGTGCTCGAGCACGGAGCAGACCTTGTTGAAGATCTTGAGCGTGGCGAACCGCTGGTTGTGGGACTCGACCACGGTCCAGGAGGCGTAGTCCGTGTCGGTCTCGGCGAGCATGTTTTCCGTGGCGGTCAGGTACTTGTCGTATTGCTTGTGGCGCTTGCGGTCCTCCTTGGTCACCCGCCAGGCCGTGGCCTTGTTCTTCTGGAGCTTCTTGAAGCGCTTCTTCTGCTCGGATTTGCTGATGTGGAGAAAGAACTTGATGATGACGCTTCCGTCGTCCGTGAGCTGGCGCTCGAACGAACGGATGTCGCGCATGGCGGCCGCCACTTCGGCGGGCTTGAGCTCGTCCTCCACGCGATCGGTCAGCACCCGGCGGTACCAGCTGCGGTCGAAGATGGCGATCCGGCCCCGCGGTGGGGTGAGGATCCAGAAGCGCCACAGGAACGGCCGCAGGGCCTGCTCCTCGTTGGGTGCGAGCGTGCTGTGTACCTCGAAGCCGCGCGGGTCGAGCGGCAGGATCAGCTCGTTGATGGCCGTGCCCTTGCCCGCGGCATCCCATCCCTCGAAGACCATGAGGATCGGGATGCGGCGCTCGAGGCATGTGCGCTGGAGCGCGGCCAGCCGCAGGTCGAGCGGCTCCTTGGCCGCCCGGTAGTCCTTCTTGCCGACCTTGCGCGAGAGATCGATGTTCTCCAGCATGGGGGCTCCTTGGGGTTGCGTCTGCTTCCGCTTGCTTCCGGCGGTCTCACCGCCAGTACGTCCGGTGCTTGCACGCCTGGCAGCCGGGTGTGGCGTAGGCGTTGCCGCCCTCCGTGTCCTCGTAGCACGCTGCGTGGAAGACCACCCCGCACCCGGGGTAGACCTTCACGGTCGACGCGCCGAGCGGCCGCTCGCAGTGACGGCAGGACGCATCCGCTTCCTCCGGGCGGGCGGGCCTGGTTTCGGGCGTCCACCACCGCTCTTCGGGGGGCGTGTCTTCATCGCGCGCGGCGTCATCCCCCTGCCTCAGCATGCCGCCCAACAGGCGCAGCATCGATAGGAGATCGCGCACGCGCATGACGTCAGACCGTTCTCGCGTGTGCCGTCAACCCGCGGCCGCGGCTCGCTTCTGTCGCGCCAGGAGTACGGCGATCAGTCCCCAGACCGCCAGCCCGATGCCGATCAGACAGGCGAGAGGGGCGAGCAGGATCGCACCGAAGAAGCCGACGATGCTCCCGGTCATGGCGGGTCCGACGGAGAGCACCCGCTGACCTCCACCCGCACCGCGCACCTGGATCCGGTAGTCGCCGGGCGAGAGATGTGCGTAGGCGATGGCCTTGCGCTCGGTGCCGCCCATGGACTCCGACATCTTTGTATCGTACTTCAGGTCGCAGGCGTCTCCGGTGTCGACCCGCGTGACGCTGAAGGTCCAGCCGTTCGGAAGGCCTTCCGGGTGGCTGTAGGCGGTGCCCTGAAACACGGTCTGGTGGTCGTGAAAGACGTAGAACCTGCCCGCCTCGGGCACGGTCAGGAGCAATTCGCCTGGCGCAAGAAACGCCTGCCGGTCGCCGAGGTCCATCACGAAGGAGAAGATGCCGTAGCCGAATCCGGCGATGCCGATGAGCACCAGGAGCCCGCCCACAACCATTCGTTTCATGCCCGTCTCCTCGAGCCCCGTGTGATCCGATTGCCGCCTTGTCCGCCGGCATTCTACCCCCGCGAGCAAAGAGCGGCAAGCGATTTGTGGCGCGATGCAGGAGAAGGTACGGCGGGGCGGCCGCGGGACTATGCTTCGGCTGCGTCTGGCCAGGACGCTGCAGCGTTGCGGCGCGCGCGCCCCCCCTTCCACAGACTGATCCCAGCACCCGCAGCGAGCAGCAGGAAGCTGAGCGCTACGAACGACCAGCCGCCGCCTTGGTGGAAGAGGCGCCACGCAAACAGCCCCGGCGGCAGCAGACCGGGCGTCACCACCCACCACACGCGCGTCTGCCACACCAGGGTTCCCATCCAGGCGAGCGTCAGCAGGGCCACGCCCAGGAGCGCGAGTTCGTACGCGTGCAGGGTGCCAGGCAGACGAGGTTGTCTGCAAAATCCCCGCTGTCCTGGATCGACGGAGCCACGAGTTGCACCAGTCCGTAGAGGATGCAGAGAGCACTCAACGCGTAAAAGACGCTGCCGCCGATCCACCAGCCAAACGCGCGGCCGCACGCTGTATCCGGATGGGCCGCGATGGTGCGGAGTTTTTCGGGCCTGGTTCAAGAACACGCGGATCCGGGTCACACATGGGACGCGGAGCGGTAT
>CAZBZG010000242.1:0-7299 GCA_964496245.1 uncultured Planctomycetaceae bacterium
GTACGCGCAAGGGGGCGCATGGGGACACGAGGCGTCGGCCGCCGTGGCCGGACAACGACCGTCAGGGGGTGGTTGCGGAAGCAGGCCGCGCCTGGGCTTCCGGCCACCCCGGTTCCGTTGGCCATTCCGGCACGGCGGGAATGACCGGGAGGCAGGGCGATTCGGGCGACTCGGCCGCCGTGGGCGGATTCGCCGGTCCCGGAGGGTGCGGCCGGGCAGGGGGGGCTGCAACGGTCGGTGCGCGTGCGACCTGCGTGTCTGGCGGCGCAGCGTGTTCGGCAGGCGTATGGTGGGACGCAGGCCCGGGAGTTGCGACCGGTGGGGAGGGCGGCGTGGCTCCCGCTCGCTGGCAGGCCGGAGGCGCCGGGGTTTCCGGGGACGAGCGGGCCCGCGGCGGAAGGCCTGTGCGAGGAGGCGGCCCCGTGGATTGACGGGGCGGCACAGCAGCGGCTGCAGTGGCTTCCTCCGGGACGGGGACGAGGATCCCCTCGTTGGCGAGGTCGTACAGGTCGTGCGCCAGACGGGACGCTGAGCCATTGTCCACGAAACGCGCCATGAGCCGCTCGGGAAGCTGGCTTACGCCATAGGTGGCAGCTGCGAGGGCGGCGAGAAACCGGCGGCTGCCCGCTGCGGGCAGCCGCGCGCGGCCCTCGCGTTCGGTCTCGGAGAATCCCTGCCCGGCATACCACACGCGCAGGGTTCGCTCGATCCGGTCGAGCGCGCCCTGTCCGTGTCCCAGTTGCTTCCAGCGCTTCACGCGCATGCTGCGCAGGCGACGCGATACCTCGCCGTCGTCGGCTGCCAGCGCGGCCCTGCAGACGACGCGGTCGCGGTCCTGGTCTCCAGCCAGCAGCGCGCAGAGCGCTGCGGTCGCCGCACGCGCACACGGCTCCGCATGGGGATCGGGGTCGCAGAGGCGGGCACAGCGCGTGGCTGCGCGCGTCCCGTCCTCTGGATGGCGGACATACGCGAGGGCCACGGGCACGGAGAGCAGCAGGGCGCTCGGTCGGCGAAGCTGTTCTGGCGGGGTGCCCTCGGGTTCGCTGATGCCGGCGGTGTGCGTAGCGTCGAGTTGGGCAACCAACCGGGCCACGCGGGTGCGGGCATCCGCAGGCGCGGCGAGGGTTTTCTGCGCGGGACCAGAGACGAAGCCGCCTTCGCGCACGAACGAGGCGCTCAGAGATGCGAGCGTGTGGAGAGACGCGTCGAGGTCTGGGTCGCGGGAACGCATGTCGACTCCGCCGATCTCCGTGGCGTAACAGAAGAGGACCGCAGCAGTGGCGCGGTGCCGGCTGCGGTCGAGGGGCGTGGGGCGGGCTGCATGGAGGCGGCTGGAAGGCACGCCCGCCAGGGCGACACATGCGCAGGCAGAGAGGGCCAGCGCTGGGGCGATGGGGAGGGGTTGGCAGAGCGATCGTCGGTTCGAACGGACGGGATCCATGCGCTAGAGCTCCCACCAACGGCACACGCCATGCGGGCTTGGTTCAGAACCGGGTCACACCCAAAGAGCGCTGTATGTGGCACAGGCGCTCTTGCCTGCAAAACGCGTCACGGGTTCCGCCCCAGGCAAGAATGCCTGGGCTACAAGCTGCTCTGTGTCCGGACTGCCACCCCAAACCGGACGCTTCTGAACCAGGCCGCCATGCGCACCCACAGCCAAGCATATCCGGACAAAGTTGGCGATGCAAGTCCTGATCTGGGAAAGAGCTTGCGAGGAAGACAGTTTCTGCTTGCGGAGCGGACCGAAGTCGGGTAGGGACAGACGCGATTCCGGCCGGAGGTGCCGGTGGAGGAGGCGACCGCCATGATGCCTGTGATCGCGGTTTTCGGCAGCTCGGCAGCCGCGCAGGATTCGGACCTCATTGAGGAGGCGTACCGGCTCGGTCTCGGGCTCGGGCGCAGGGGATTCGCCGTGATCAACGGCGGGTATACGGGCGTGATGGAGGCTGTGAGCCGCGGGGTGCACGAGACGGGCGGCCGCGTGGTGGGCGTGACCTGCAAAGTGTTTGCGCGACGCACGCCCAATCCGTATCTGAGCGAGGAGATCGCTTCGGACAGTCTGCTCGAACGCATCGCCTCATTGATGGAGAGCGCGGACGGATACGTGGTGCTGGGCGGCGGCATCGGCACACTGGCCGAGCTTTTCGTGGCCTGGAACCTGATCGTGACCGGGTGGCGCAAGCCGCTGGTCGTGGTGGGGGATGAGCTTCGTCTTGCGCTGAGGGGGCTCTGCGAGTATACAGAGATCGGCGAACGCCATTTGGGGCGCCTCGCCTTCGTGGGTACCGCAGCGGAAGCGGTGGAGCGTCTCGAGAAGATGCCGACGTGAAAGCCGCCGGCCCTGGAGCTGGAAGACCATGCTCGAAATCCGTCCATTCCATTTCGACGACGAGCGATTCCAGGCGATTCTGCACCGCGGGGAAGCCGCGGACCGGGAGATCAGCGACCGCGTGGCCGCGATCCTATCGGCTGTGCGGGAGCGTGGCGATGCGGCTCTGTGCGAGTTCTCCGAGTGCTTCGACAAGGTCCCCCTGACGCCCGACCAGCTCGTGGTCCGCGAGGAGGAGTTTGATGCGGCGCAGAGCGCGGTAGGCGAGGATTTCGTGTACGCGGTCACGCTCGCGCGGGTGAACATCCGGAAGTTCCACGAGTATCAGCGGCGTGCGAGCTACATGCACGACGACGGCGACGGGGTGCGCCTCTCCAAGCGGGTGCTCCCGCTGGAGCGCGTGGGCGTGTGCTGCCCGGCCAAGAGCGCGCCGCTCTTCAGCAGCCTGCTCATGAATGTCGTCCCCGCGCAGGTGGCTGGCGTTCCTCACGTGCAGGCCGTGGTGCCGCCGCGCGCGGACGGAACGGTGGATCCACACATTCTCGTGGTCGCGCGCATGCTGGAGATCGATTCTGTGTTCCGCGTGGGCGGTGCACACGGCGTGGCCGCGCTGGCGTACGGGACGGAGACCGTCCCCGCGGTGGACACGGTGGTGGGGCCGGGGAACGCCTACGTGACGGCGGCCAAGCGCCAGGTCTTCGGGCAGTGCGGCATCGACTCCCTGGCCGGACCGAGCGAGATCGTGATCATCGCAGACGCGCTGGCGCGTGCACGGTACGTGGCGGCGGATCTGCTCAGCCAGGTCGAGCACGGCAGCGGCTGGGAGGCGGGCGTCGTGTTGACGCCCGACCGGGAGCTGGCGCGCGGGATCCGCATCGAATTGGATCGACAGCTCGAGCAGCTCGAACGGCGGGAGGCGATCGGCCGGTCCTTGGAGCGGTACGGAGCGATCTTCGTCTGCCAGGACCTGCACGAGGCCGTGGAGGCGGCCAACCGGATCGCGCCCGAACACCTGGAGATCATCGCGCTCGAGGGGGAGGCGCTCGTGGCCGACGTCGAAAACGCGGGAGCGGTCTTCGTCGGTCCGTTCTCGCCTGAGCCGGTCGGGGACTACTTCGCGGGCACGAATCACGTGCTGCCCACCGGCGGGGCCGCCCGTTTTTCCTCGAGCCTGTCGGTGTATGATTTCGTCAAGGATATCTCCATCATCGAGTATACGCCCGAACGCCTCCAGCAGACGGGCCGCCATATCGTGCGCATGGCCGAGATCGAGGGCCTGACCGCGCACGCGAATGCCGTGCGCGTGCGGCTGGAGGATCTTCAGGCGGGTCTGGATCTGTGAGTCGCGTTCCTCGGGGCCATCCGCCTTCGGACGGGAGGGGCCCTCTTGTCGCGCCACCGGAGATCGGAGGGGGCATCTTGCGGTTTCTGCGATCCTCTGTCCGCGCCATGGAAGGCTACGTGCCGGGCGAGCAGCCCGAGGGGCCGGGCTGGATCAAGTTGAACCAGAACGAGAGTCCCTATCCGCCGTCTCCGCGCGTGGCCGCGGCGATCCGCGAAGAGCTCGAGCGGCTCGCCCGCTATCCGGTTTCCAGCAGTCCGCGCGTCCAGGACGCAGCCGCCCGCCTGTACGGCGTCTCTCCGGCCCGGGTCATGGTGACGAACGGATCGGATGAGATGCTGCGCATCCTGTTCCAGGCCTGCGTGGAGCCCGGAGAGGAAGTGGTGGCCTTCTCCCCGAGCTACACGTACTACGCCACGTTGGCCGCCATCCAGGGCGCGCAGTACCGGCTGATGCCGTTCACCGAGGACTACGCCCTCCCCGCGTCCCTCGATGTGGCGTCGGCGCGGCTCGTCTTTCTGCCCAATCCCAACGCGCCGAGCGGTACGGTCTACGACCACGCGGAGATCGAGCGTCTGTGTGCGGCGGCGCAGAACGGGCTCGTCGTGCTCGATGAGGCGTACGCAGATTTCGCAGGCGTGACCGCCATCCCTCTGCTCGAACAGCACGCGAATCTCTTTGTGACGCGCACGCTGAGCAAGAGCTACGCACTGGCGGGCCTGCGCGTGGGCCTCGGATTCGGGGGGGAGGCCCTCATGGGCGAACTCGACAAGGTGCGCGACTTCTACAACGTGGACCGGCTCGCCCAGGCGGGCGCGCGCGCGGCACTGGAGGATCAGGCGTATTTTCTGGCGCAGATGGAGCGGGTTCGATCCACGCGGGAACGTTTGACCGAGGCCTTGGTGCCGCTGACCGACCGCGTCTGGCCGAGCGGAGCGAACTTCGTTCTCGCACGCTTCCGGTCCCCCCCGGCCGCAGAGGTCTTCGGCCTGCTCCGAGAGCGGAAGATCCTCGTGCGGCACTTCGCGTCGCCCCGCCTGGACGACTGCCTGCGCATCACGATCGGCACGGACGAAGCGGTCGACCGCCTGCTCGACGCGCTGCGGGGGATCTGTAGCCGGTGAGTGACGAGACGAGCCCTTCACCCCAAGGGGCGGCCGCGCCCGATCGCGGCAGGACCTGGGTTGTGGCATGGACCGAGAGTCGCGGTCCGCGGCGCTGGTCGGACGCCGCCCTGCTGGGGCTCAAGGGATTCTGCATGGGCGCCGCGGACATCATCCCCGGAGTGTCGGGCGGCACGATCGCGTTCATCACGGGCATCTACGCGGATCTGCTCGCCGCGATCGCGTCTTTCGACAGCACGGCCGTGCGCCGGGCGATGCGGCTGGACCTCAAGGGCGTCCTTGCCCACGCGCACGTGCGCTTTCTCGTGTCCCTGCTGGTGGGCATCGGCGCGGCCATCCTGAGCATGGCCCGGCTCATGCACTACCTGATCCAGCAGCATCCGGTGCCGACCTGGGCGCTCTTCTTCGGCCTGATCGCGGCCTCCGTGCTCTTCATCGGCCGGGAGGTGACGGACTGGCGCTGGGGCGTGCCCCTGCTCGTTCTCGGCGCGGCGGTGGCGTACGTGCTCGTGGGCATGATCCCGCGGCAGACGCCGGACGCGCTGTGGTTCGTGACGCTCTGTGGGGCGATCGCCATTTGCGCCATGATCCTGCCCGGCGTGAGCGGAAGCTTTCTGCTTTTGATCCTGGGCAAGTACGAACTGGTGATCGGCGCGGTCAAGGCCCCCTTTGCCTCGCTCGAGCACGTGCTGATCCTGGGCGCGTTCGCGCTCGGCGCCCTGGTGGGGATCTGCGCGTTCTCCCGGTTGCTGAAGTACGCGCTCGCCCATTGGCACAACGCGACGATGTGTGTGCTGATGGGCTTGATGATCGGCGGGCTGCGCAAGGTGTGGCCCTGGAAGGATGTTGTGCGCAGAGCCGTGATCGAAGGCCGTGAACGGATTGTCGAAAGCCGCAATGTGCTGCCGGACGCGGTGGACCGCGAGTTCGTCCTGGCGCTGGTGCTCATGGTCTTGGGGTTCGCATGCGTATTCCTGCTGGAGCGCATGGCGGGGTCCCCCTGCGAAGCCAACGCGGAGAGCGCGGAGGAGACGCCGGGCCATTGAGAGCGCACGGGCTCCGGCGTTGCCGCTTGGGCAGAGCCTGGTTCGGCCAAACAACCGGACGCCCCTGCTCTTGACGCGGGCGGCCGGGTCGTTTAGCATGGGGGCTCTCTCGAGGTCCGCCCAACGGACGAGGTGGGCAGCCATGCGCGAAGAGGCGGATAGAATGGAGTGTCCTTCCGACGAAGCCGCGGCCGCCCCCCTGAATGCTTCCGTCTTCATTCCCCTCATCCTGGGCTGCGCCTTCACAGGCGTGGCCGTGTTCATGGCCTATTCTTTCATGCGGCGGGAGAAGGCGAGCGAAATGCGCGCACTGTCCGAGCAGGCCCGTGTGGCGCTGCGCGAAAGCCTGGAGGCCATGAAGCAGCGGGACTATACGTCTGCCGAGGCTGCGGGGAACCGGGCCGTGCGGCTGGCGGAGCGGGTGCATACGGAAGGCAGGACACCGGACGTGGAACTGCTGGCCACGGCCTATCTGTTTCGCGGCGAATCCCGCGCCGGGCTTCCCACCACCGAGAAGTTGAAACGGGCGGTGGAGGACTATACGAAGTGCGTCGAGCTGAACCCTTCCGATGAGGATCGTTTCCTGGCCTACTACGGACGCGGACAGGTTCGTTTCCGTCTGGGCCGGGCGGAAGAAGCGGAGGCGGACTTCACGCAGGCGCTGAAGATCAACGCCTACTCCGTCCACGTCTACGGTGCGCGAGCGCAAGCGCGCCGGCGACTCGGGAACGGCGAAGGCGCCAAAGCCGACGAGCGCCGTGTCCAAGAGCTGGGCGGTTCCATGCGACCCAAGGAGCCATCCGAACCGTCCGATTCGCCTGCGCCTCCTGCCGCAGGTCAGGGCAAAGCGCTATCCCCCGCCGCGGACGAATAGGACAGAAGTCTCTGTCCGATAATCCCTTCCCGTTTCTTCATTCCCGCTCCCTTTGACGCGCTCCACGCGAAAGGAACGGCGCGTCCCCCTGCAAGTAACGGGTGAGAGGCGGCATGGAACGAGGAGCGCCCGGAGAGCGACGCGCTGGGTCGCAGACAAAGGAGACGCCATGAGGTTGCGAACGAGCCTGATCGTGGTGACCTTCTGCATGGCCGCTGGCCTGGGGAGGGCAGGAGAGGACCTCAAGATGCTCAAAGCGGACCTGCTCTCGCTCAAGTTGCGCGTGATGCCTCTGTCGCGCGAGCAGATGGCACCCGCCGGGGCTGAGTCCGGCCCTGAGCGGGAGGGCGGTATCGCCCGTCCGGATCCGCAGCCGCTGTTTTCTGTCCAGCCGGAGGGTGTGTCGCTGGGATGCGTCGGGCAAACGGTTGTGCCTGCCTCAGGGGAAAGACTTCCCGCCTGGCTGGCGGGTGTGGATCAGAATGCCCTCTTCGTCCTGTGGGACCGCGCGTGGGGAGCCCTGCAGGAGGGGACGCGTCCGCTGTGCTCCCCGCCGGCCGGCGCCAAGAGCGAAGGTGATCAGC
>CAZBZG010000243.1:0-7240 GCA_964496245.1 uncultured Planctomycetaceae bacterium
GGTCGCGCCTTCGGGCCCGCCGGCCGTGGCCAGGAGCTGGCCGGCCAGGTCGTAGGTGTAGCCTCGTGAAGAGCCGTTTGCGAACACCACGGCTGTGCGCCGGCCGACTGCGTCGTACTGGTAGGTCGTGGTCTCGCCTGCGGGATTGGTGACCGCCTGCACGCGGCCTGCGCTGTCGTAGGCATAGGTCGTGGTCGCACCTTCGGCGTCCGTGCTCGCCACAACCCGGCCGGTGGCGTCGATCACGCGCGTGGTCTCGATCACCACGTCGTCGGACGGGTCGCCCGGCGTGCCGCTGTCGTCGGTCTGGCGCGTGAGGATGAGGTTGCCGCTGGCGTCGTACTCGTAGCTGACGGGTGCGCGGCCGGACACGGTGGTCTCGGTGCGGTTGCCGGCTGCGTCGTAGGCGTACGTGGTCGTGGTCGCGCCGTCGGACACGCTCGCGACCAGGCCTTTGGCGTTGTAGGTGGTGGTGCGCGTGCGGCCGGCTGCAGACACGGTCGTGCGCCGGCCGGCGTGGTCGTAGCCGTAGCTCGTCACCAGGTTGCGTTCCTCGCCGTTTCCAGCGTCGCCGTCGTCCGGGTCCTGGATGACCTGCTCGAGCTGGTCGGCGCCGTTGTACGCGTAGGCGGTGGTGAGCGCGAGGTCGCCAGGGTCGATCACCGTTTCCACGAGCCGTCCGCCCTCGTCATAGGTCATGCGCGTGGTACGTGCGAAGCCGCCTGCGTCTTCCACGGTCTCGATCAGGCGGCCCTTGGCGTTGTAGGTATGCACGGTGCAGACCGCCTCCGCCGTACCCGCTGCCGCCACGACAGCGGTCTGGTTGCCCACGAGGTCGTAGGCGTAGGTCGTGACCGTTCCCTTGGCGTCCGTGGTGCTGGTGACCCGCCCGAGGTCGTCATAGGTCGTCGTACGCACCCCGCCTGCCGGGTCTTCGACCGACGTCTGCCGGCCGGCCGGGTCGTAGGCGTACGCGGTGGTCTCGCCCGCGGGGTTGGTCACGGTCTGGAGCCGGCCGCCGGGCGTGTAGGTGTAGGTCGTGGCGTGGCCCTTGGGATCGGTGACCGTGTGCAGGCTGCCGTCGGCGTAGTAGGTGTACGTGGTGGTGTTCCCGCGCGGGCAGGTGCGGCCGGTTTTGCGGCCGGCCGCGTCGTAGGCGAACGTCTCGCCCGGCGCATCCGCAAACGCGGAGAGATCGTCCGGGTCGAAGGCTTCCGGGTCGAACCCGGCGGCCAGGGCGTGGCGCATGTCGATGTGCTTGGTGACCAGGCCGGCGTCGCTGTAGTAGTAGAGCCCCGGCGCGCCCGCGCGCGCGGATCCGCCGCAGCTCGTGCACCCGCCGCCGCCCGAGGCGCTGCCCGTGACCACCGCAGCATACCCGCGGCTGTCATAGTGCCACTCGGTCACCATCTCGTCGTCCGTGCCCGGAGCCACGGTCTGCCGGATCTTGCGGCCCAGGCCGTCATAGGCGTAGGTGGTCGCGAGGTGTTCGCCTGCGGGGTCGCGCACCACCGACGTCAGCTTGTTCGCGCCGTTGTAGCTGTAGGTGGTCTCATTTCCGTTGGCGTCGGTCACCCGGGTGCGGTTGCCCCAGCTGTCGTAGGCGTAGGTCGCCTGCGCATCCGGCAGAGGCGTGGCCGCGGGGTCGGCGGG
The DNA here is from genome assembly GCA_964496245.1 of uncultured Planctomycetaceae bacterium. Taxonomy (GTDB): domain Bacteria; phylum Planctomycetota; class SZUA-567; order SZUA-567; family SZUA-567; genus CAZBZG01. The sequence goes on from CAZBZG010000243.1 coordinate 1,654, forward strand.
ATCGGCGACCGCGAACGGGCCCTTGCGCAGGGTCACCTGGGCCATGCCATTGTATTCGTAGTACGTGGCGCGCCACGTTCCGGCTTCGATCTTCTCCACCTCGTACTCCACGAGTCCGCGCCAGGGATGGGGCTCAGTCGTGTCCCCGTCTTCGTCCACGTCGTCCACGTCCGCGCCCCAGGGGTAGCGCACGTAGCGCGTGACGCCGCCTGCGGGGTCCTCTTCGCGGGTCAGCTGATTGTGCGCATCGTACTCGTATGTCCAGACCGCGGTGCCGCTGGCGGTCTTGACTTCCTTGCGGGTAAGGTTGTAGGCGGCGTCGTAAGCGTAGGTGACTTCGCCGCCGTCGGGGTCGGTTTCTCGGGTGCGGTAGCCGTTCTCGTCGTAATCCGTCTCCCAGGTGTTGCCTTCGGCGTCGGTCTTGGACGTGATGTGAAAGCGCCGGTCGAGTGTGTAGCCGGTCTCCTCGCCCAGCCCGTTGGTCACGCTCGTGATGCCCAGGGCGGTGCGCACGTAGGTGAAGCTGATGCCGGCGCGGGTGTCGGTCTGGACGCTGTTGCGGAAGAGGTCGTAGCTCTCGACCGTCGTTTCGGTGACCACACCGTTGTAGGTGCGCTTGAGGCAGAAGGCTTCCTTGTCGTGGTACGCGAACTCCACGGTGGTCTCGGTATCGCCGCCGTCGAAATGAATCCGCGTCACTACGTCCTGCTCCCACGTGACCATGTTCTTCAGGGCCGTGGTGGTGGCGATCTGCTTGCCGGTCCGGGGATTGGTCTCGGTCACCGTGTTGCCGTCATACGCGTACGTCCAGGCGGCCAGACCGTTCACGGAGATCGAGGTGATCCGGTCCTGGCTGTCGAACGCGCACACATACTCGTGTCCCGAGGCGTCCGTAATCGTGATGGTGCCGCCAGCGAGGTCGTAATCGATCGTCGTGCCGTACCCCTCGCTCGTGGTCTTTTCGGCCAGGCGGAAGACCCACCCGGGCAGCTGCTGGGCGGGCGCGCCCAATGTCTCGAACACGTAGGTCCAGACCGCGCCGTCCGGAAACGCGACCGTGGCCGTGTCTCCGGCATCCCAGGCGTCGTTCCCGTTGACGTCCGAAAGGGTCACCTGTGTGTCCGCGGGCCAATACACGCTGTTTTCGGCCAGGTCGTATGTGCTCCCGGCCCCGTCCCGCTCAAAGCAGACCAGGGACTGGTTTTCGGGCACGGACACGCGCACGAACCGTTCGTCCAGAGTGATCTGCAGCTTGCTCAGGATGTTGAGTGGCCGACGCGGGCCGAACCCGATGTGCCGGCCCCATTTCAACGCCGGAGACGTGCCGCCGGAAATCATTTCGAGCTGGACCGGTTCGCCCTGGCTCGGCAGACTGCCTGGTGCGTCCGGCACCGTCGTCGACTGTCTGCACTCCTCGCCGCACACGTCCTCCGTACATGTCTCCGTGGAATCCGCAACGCCCGGATTCTCCCCTTCGCTCTCTTCCTTGCTGCTGGTCTCAGGTGGCTGCGCGTCGTTCTCCTTGCTCGGAATGTTATTGCCTGCATGAACCAATCCCGCCAGCAACACAGCCGCTCCTGCAGCTCCAATCGCTAGCCACAACGACCTGGGGTGGAATGCTCTGTTCATCTTCGGTCTCCTGCATCAAACGAACGCGTGCCCGACATCAATCCATAGACCCTTCACTCGTCCTCCACCACGTTGGTCGCGTGGCAGCCGATCTTCGTCCTCGTCGAATCCATGATGTAGTAGTTCCGATAGCCCTCGGGGCTGAACGCCGAACTGCTGACCCACTGCTCGGTCGTGCCGTCCTCGAATACGGCGCCGCCCGTGAAGATGTACAGCCGAATGCGCAGCCCGTCCAGCTTGGGCGTCATCTTCATGCTGCCCGCCACCAGGTCGTCCCCGTTGTCGAACCGCTTGATGATGGGAATCGCCTTGGTGATGCGGAACTTCAACGTCGCCACCTCCGTATCCGCCAGCGCCAGGATGGGGCCGCTGAGGCCGCCGAGGCGGGCGGCCAGCTCTGACGACGTGGTCGTGCGGGGCTCGAAGAAGACCTTGACGCCCGTGTCCGTCACCGTCTGCTTGTCGATGCGCACCTTGTACGGGTCCACGGCTTCGACCCGGACCTCGTCGGCTACGGCCACCGGCGTCACCGGAATCGTCTTGCGGTTGTCGAGATTCTTGATGCACTTCGCGGTGTCGAACGCCACGCTCGCCGCGTGCACCGTGAGCGAGCCCGCGGGCGCGCCGTCCAGCGTGGCGCTGGCCACGTACGTGCCGGCGGTCGCGTAGGCGAACGCCAAGGTGTCGCCGGCCGCGCCCGTGTAGTCCGCGCTGCCGTCGCCGTCTGCGTCGATCGCCAGCGCCTGGCCCGGATCGCCCGAAGCGGTGAGCAGCAAGCGGCTGCCCGCGCGCAAGGTCAGGCTGTCGGCGGCGCTGTCCTGGCCGGTCAGATCCGTGGGAGTCCAGGTCAGGCTCTGCGTGCAGGTCTGCGCCACGGTGCCGTCCTTGACCGCCTTGACCTCGAGGGCCGTGGCCGTGCCTGCAGTGAGTTCGATGCCCAGCGGCCCGGCGGCCGGGCCGTCGGCATACCAGCCCAGGCGGCCGATGCGCGCCGCACTCGCGGACGCGCCACCTGCCGTCACCTGGATCGCGTGCCCCGGCGCCCAGATTTCGCCCTCCACCCACGCCGGGCTCACCGCGCTCGCCTCGGGCGTAGTGATGGAAATCGTCTCAGCCGCATGGTGGAGGTCCACCTCATGGATGTACCAGTACTGGCCGACCTTGTCCGTGTTCACGTGCAGCCGGATCCGGGCCTCGGTCACCGTGCCCGGATCAAACGGGAAGCCGTCGCGTACGCGGTCCTCGAACCGGCCCTTGTACACGTCCACCCACGCACCGTCGCGCAAAACGTCCACGTCCACCTGGTCCACGAACTCGTCGCGCTGGGCGTTGATGCCGATGCCGTTGGCCGAGAGGTCGGTCCCGAAGTGGAGCGGCTGACTCCACTGATAGCCGGCCGACAACTCGTGGTAGCACCGGGCCGCGGTGTCGGGGTTGTCGTCCCGGCTGCGCGCCTCGGCCTCCCATGCGTCGTCCGGATCCGTCGTGCCCACGGGCGTCACCCAGACCACGCTGCCGTCATCCGGCACCGGCGCCGTGGTGAAGCTCTCGTCCGCGCCGCTCACCACCGTACCGGCCTCGTCCCGACGGGCCTGGATGCAGAAGTGATACGTCGTCTCCTCCGTCAGGCCCTCGACCGGCGCGTCCACGAACTCGCCCGTAAGGTGCTCGGCCGTCCATGGGGTGGCCTGGCCGTAGGTGGCGTCCGTGCCATAGGCGAATCGGACCTCGCACGGCTCGCCGCCGTCGTCAGTCACCCGGCCATGCAGCACGGCAGAGGCGGAATTGACCGAGGTCGCCGGATCGGTGGCCACCGACGGATCCTCCACCGCCGGGGGCAGGGCGTAGGCCTGCAGGCCGAAGAGCCAGAAGACATAGCCGTTGGTCGTGTAGTGAAAGCGGAACCGGACCGACGTCACGTCCCCAGCCGCAAAGCTCAGCGTGGTCCAGTCCACGTTCTGGATGGCGCCCTCGTACGCGTCCGCGTACTCGGCCGCGCCGTCGTACTTCACGTCGAGATCCACCTTGTCCACGATGCCGAACCCGAAGTCCGCGCTCACCCGCACCCGGTCGGTGTAGACCGGTTCGGCCAAATCCAGCTCGAGCCAGCCGCCGTAGCCGCTGCGGTTGGACCAGTCCTCGGCGTACGAGGTCTCGCTGGCGTCATAGGCCCGGCTCTCATTCTTCCACTTGTCTTCCACATCCGTGTGCCCGGCGGGGCTCATCCATCCATCCGACGCGCACGCCGACCAACTCATGCCGAGAACCAGTACCGCCAACCAGATCCGTCCCATGGGTCTCTCCTCCGTCTCAATCCGCCCGTACACGCTCGTCAAACGTTTTCAGATTCAATCGTGCAGCGCGTGCGATGCGCCGCTCCTTGGCATCGGTGCAGGCTTCCAGCAGCGCGCGGTCGTCGGCCGTACCCACTTGCGCGAGATAGGCCATGGCGGACATGCGAAGACGCGACAGCGCCTGCTCGTCCCGGATCACGGAACGCGCTTGGGCCAGACGGCTCGCGTCCCGCTTGCGGCGCGCGACCTGGAAGACCACCACGCCCTTTTCCTCGTCCATCTCCTCTTCGGCGATGATGTGTTGCGAGAGGAAGTCGATCTGCTTCTGCAGCTCGGGATGGCGTTCGGTCAGCCGGTTGAGCGAGAGCAAGGCCGTGCCCGGATAGTTCATCGTCCCGCCCGTGTCCTCGCGGGCCACCTTGTACAGCTCTGACACGATCTCCTCCTGGTTGGAGGCGAAATCGTAGACCTGCTCCAAATGCTGCAGGCAGTAGTCCCGCCACACCGGGTCTGCGGACGGGTCCCGGAACATCGCGAGCAATGCCGCACCCATGCCCGACGGACGGTACGTGCATTCCTCGAGGTGGTCGAGTACGTTGTTGCGAATCGTGTTGTGCTCGCCGCGGGTTTTGACCAGCTCGATCAGCGACGCGCGGGCGTCCCGGGGAAGATCCTCCGGCAGCTTCTCGATCGCGTCGATGCGATCGCCGAGCAAGGCGTCGCGGTCCAGCGCGATGGCCAGCGGATCGGACTGCGCGTCGGCTTCGGGTTGCCGGAGGTCGGTCTGGGCTGGAGAGGGCTCCGCGGTCCGGGGCTGGACGGGTTCGCGCCGCTGTTTTGCCCGGTACAACAAGAGGCCACCGGTCGCCAGAAGCGCGAGACCAACGAGGAGTACAACCTTCCTGTTCATGCTCACGATCCTCCGCATTCCCGCATGCGCGTTGCGCGTACCGCAATCGTGCGGCAGAGCCCTTCTGAGATTTGTGGCGCCTACGCACGCGGGCGCTACATTCTCAGAATCGCCGGTACGACTGCATCTACTGCCACACCAGTTGCGGCCAATGAACAGAAATGCGGTGCTGGACGCAAGAAGAAATATTGCCGGACAAAATGGGTTTATCGTTGCAACCATTGTGCGGAATGCGCGGCGCATCTACACAAGTCCTGGCGCGAAGAGCTGTTCGTGCTATCTCCGCACCAAGGGCGCGCGGCAAAGTTTTTTTGGGGGTCAGACTCGGTTTTACTGTTGTATCGGAAGCATCTGTCGACGGGCAATCTGCGCGGCAACGAGCAAGGCGGGGCAATACGCCCTGCGGAGGGTCCTGCTTCTGCAGGACCGCGCGTCTTGGCCCTGATCGTCGTACGCGCTCTTGCCCGTATGCCACAGAAAGCACGCCAGGTCCACCCGTGGAGAGAAACGGTCGTAGGCGTTTTCCCAAATAACTTACAGCTGCCGCGCGCGCACGCGCGCCGCCGGCTCCGGTGGCCTGCACCAGGCCGGTGGCGGCATGGACCTCTGCTGTGCCGGGGATCGCGTCCCTTCTCTGCCCGGCTGTTTTCCGCGCGTCACCCTCCCAAGCTTCCGCTGCCGCGAAACTGGAACAAGTTTCAGAGAGCCGGCTTCCTGCACAGCGTCTCGCTCGCCAGCCAAGCCTTCGACCTGG